>NZ_NEUB01000332.1 GCF_002910825.1 Streptomyces sp. SM1
CTCGCGGGCAGGCGGCCGCGCCCTCGTCCGGGCTCCGTCCGGGCTCCGTCCGGGCTCCGTCCGGCCAGGGGCGCCACCGGGCGGCGGAGCCGGCGGGACGGGTGTACAGGGACGGCGTAAGGGCGCGTTCACCTGGGGAAGTTGCCTACGATGGATGCACGGGGGGCTCTCGACACGCATCGAGCGCCTCCTGTGCGCCCTATGTCGCCAGTGAACCTTCCTTCGATAAGCTGTACTGAACCCGCCCGCCGCATATGCAGCGGTAGTACGTCGTCTCCATGGTCCGGAAAGTGGCCGGGAGACGGCCCGGAAAGCGGCCGGCCACCCCGGTCGGCGGCGGCCCCAGGGGTTCTCGTACGTCATCGAATGTCCATCGTGTCCATCGTGTCCGTCGAATGCCGTTCGACAGGCACGCAGCTCAAGGAGAGTTTTCGAGCGATGGCCGGTCCAGCGTTCCGCGCCGCCGCCGTCCGGGTGCGCGTCCCCGCCACCAGCGCCAACCTCGGCCCGGGCTTCGACGCCCTCGGCCTCGCGCTGGGGCTGTACGACGACGTGGTCGTCCGGGTGGCCGACTCCGGGCTGCACATCGACATCGCCGGCGAGGGCGGCGAGACCCTCCCCCGGGACGAGCGCCATCTCCTCGTACGCTCCCTGCGCACCGCCTTCGACCTGCTCGGCGGGCAGCCGCGCGGCCTCGAGATCGTCTGCGCCAACCGCATCCCGCACGGCCGGGGCCTGGGTTCCTCCTCCGCCGCCATCTGCGCCGGGATCGTCGCCGCCCGCGCCGTGACGATAGGCGCCGACAGCCGGCTCGACGACACCGCGCTGCTCGAACTGGCCACCGAGATCGAGGGCCACCCCGACAACGTCGCCGCCTGTCTGCTGGGCGGATTCACCCTGTCCTGGATGGAGCGCGGCGCGGCCCGCGCGATCAGGATGGAGCCCGCCGGCTCCGTCGTTCCGGTGGTCTTCGTGCCCGGGAAGCCGGTCCTCACCGAGACCGCGCGCGGACTGCTCCCGCGCACCGTGCCGCATGTCGACGCCGCCGCCAACGCGGGCCGTGCCGCCCTGCTCGTCGAGGCCCTGACCAGGCGCCCCGAGCTGCTGCTGCCCGCCACCGAGGACCGTCTGCACCAGGAGTACCGCGCCCCGGCCATGCCGGAGAGCGCCGCCCTGGTGGAACGGCTGCGCGGGGACGGCATCCCCGCCGTGATCTCCGGCGCCGGACCCACGGTCATGGCGCTGGCGGACGCCGACACGGCCGACAAGGTCGAAGCACTGGCCGGCGACGAGTGGGCCGCCAACCGGCTCAGCCTCGACGCCCACGGAGCGAGCGTGCTTCCGCTCGCCGCCTGACACACGGTTGCCGGATTTGGAGAGGGGGAATGTTTGTTGGATCCGGTAGTGTTAACCTCAAGTCTGCACCCGACCCCACCATGGCGAGGTGCCTCGCGTCCCCGTCAGGGACAGACATTCTTCCGGGAGCCCCCCAAGCCGCACAGTGTTCACTGCTACGTATGCGGGCAGTACGTCGTACGCGGACGCTGAACGGCCCGACGGCGGGGCTAGCCCCTCAGGGGGAGCTCCGGAACCGGTGCTGCCACGCCACGTGACACACGGTGCCACGGCTCGAGGAAGCGCCATCACCAGAAATCCCTTCCGCCGCACAGGCGGACAACCGCCCCGGCACGGTTCGCACAGCAAGGACCGATGCCGGACAGCACAACCGGTCGCCGAGCCAGACAGGCCGACGTCCGCTCCAGGGAAGGACCCTTCGTGAGCGACACCACCGATCTGATGGGCGCACGTGTCGAGGAGACCGCTGCCGCGCCCGCCACGGACGCTGCCGCGCCTGCCTCCGGTGCCGGCTCCCGGCGGCGCCGCGGTACCGGCCTCGAGGGCATGGTGCTGGCCGAGCTGCAACAGGTCGCAACCGGCCTCGGCATCAGGGGCACCGCGCGGATGCGCAAGAGCCAGCTGATCGAGGTCATCAAGGAGGCGCAGGCCGCCGGAGGGGCCGCCTCCGCCGGAGCGGCACCGGCCAAGGCCGAGTCCGCCCCCGAGACCAAGCCGAAGCGTCGCGCCACCTCGCGGACCCGTACGGGTGACACCGCGGAGAAGAAGGCCGAGGCCAAGGACGAGCAGGCCCCCGCCGAGAAGGCCGCGGCCCAGCAGCAGATCGACATTCCTGGCCAGCCCTCTCCGAAGGCCGCGGCCGAGCCGGCCGAGGAGCCCGCTCCCGCCGAGCGCCGCCGCCGTCGCGCCACCGCCGACGCCGGTGCCCCGGCCGCCGCGGCCGAGACGGTCACCCCCGAGGCGAAGACCGACTCCAGGACCGAGACCCCGGCCCAGCAGCAGTCGCAGCAGGGCGAGGGCAAGTCCGACCAGGAGGGCGGCGAGGGCCGCCGCCGCGACCGCCGTGAGCGCGGCCGCGACCGTGGGGATCGCGGTGACCGTGGGGATCGCGGCGAGCGTGGTGACCGCGGCGAGCGCGGTGACCGCCGCAACAGGGGCGACGACCAGCAGCAGAACCAGCAGCAGGGCGGCGGTCGTCAGCAGAACCAGCAGGGCGGCGGCCGGCAGGACCGTCAGCAGGACGACGACGACTTCGACGGCGGCCGCCGTGGCCGTCGCGGCCGCTACCGCGACCGCCGTGGCCGCCGTGGCCGCGACGAGGTGCAGGAGCCGCAGATCAACGAGGACGACGTCCTGATCCCGGTCGCGGGCATCCTGGACATCCTCGACAACTACGCCTTCATCCGCACCTCCGGCTACCTGCCCGGTCCGAACGACGTGTACGTCTCCCTCGCCCAGGTCCGCAAGAACGGCCTGCGCAAGGGCGACCACATCACCGGCGCGGTCCGCCAGCCGAAGGACGGCGAGCGGCGCGAGAAGTTCAACGCGCTGGTCCGTCTCGACTCCGTCAACGGCATGGCGCCCGAACACGGCCGCGGCCGCCCGGAGTTCAACAAGCTCACTCCGCTGTACCCGCAGGACCGCCTCCGTCTGGAGACGGACCCGGGCGTGCTGACCACGCGGATCATCGACCTCGTGTCGCCGATCGGCAAGGGCCAGCGCGGACTGATCGTGGCCCCGCCGAAGACCGGCAAGACCATGATCATGCAGGCGATCGCCAACGCGATCACCCACAACAACCCCGAGTGCCACCTGATGGTCGTCCTGGTCGACGAGCGTCCGGAAGAGGTCACCGACATGCAGCGGTCGGTCAAGGGCGAGGTCATCTCCTCGACCTTCGACCGTCCGGCCGAGGACCACACCACGGTCGCCGAGCTCGCCATCGAGCGCGCCAAGCGCCTGGTGGAGCTGGGTCACGACGTCGTCGTGCTGCTCGACTCGATCACGCGTCTGGGCCGTGCGTACAACCTCGCCGCCCCGGCCTCCGGCCGCATCCTGTCCGGTGGTGTCGACTCGACCGCCCTCTACCCGCCGAAGCGCTTCTTCGGTGCGGCCCGCAACATCGAGGACGGCGGCTCGCTGACCATCCTCGCCACCGCCCTGGTGGACACCGGGTCCCGCATGGACGAGGTCATCTTCGAGGAGTTCAAGGGCACCGGCAACGCGGAGCTCAAGCTCGACCGGAAGCTCGCCGACAAGCGCATCTTCCCGGCGGTGGACGTCGACGCGTCCGGCACCCGTAAGGAAGAGATCCTGCTCGCCCCCGACGAGCTCGCCATCGTCTGGAAGCTGCGCCGGGTGCTGCACGCCCTCGACCAGCAGCAGGCGGTCGAGCTGCTGCTCGACAAGATGAAGCAGACGAAGTCGAACGCCGAGTTCCTGATGCAGATCCAGAAGACGACGCCGGCGCCGGGCAACGGCGACTGACGCTCGCCGGAACCCCGCGAACCGCCGTTCGCGGGGCGTGGAGCGCACAACGGGCGCGGGTGACCTCTGGCCACCCGCGCCGACGCGTGCGTGCGTGCCCGCGTCCGTACATGTGTGTGCTCGCGCCCGCGCGTACGTGTGCCCGCGCACGCGGCCGCCCGGCCGCGTGCGCGTGAACAGCTGAATACCTTTCCGCATCTCCCCGGAGGCGCACCGATGGCCGTCCTGTTCGCAGGGCGGCCGTTATTCGTCTCCCGGTGTCGTCGGACAGGTGTACGATCACGCTGCTTCGGGCCGTTCTCCAGAACCCGATCCTGGCCCGAACTCACCATCCCGAGGGGGGAATTGAATGGGTACATCCCTGTCCGGGGGCGGTCGGTACAGACGCCGGTTCGGTATCGCCCTGCCCGTCGCCGCGGCCGGTGTCGCGGCGGCCGTCGGCGCCGCGTTGCTGACCACGCCCGCCGTCGCCGCACCCGCGCTGCCGGAGCCGACCGTCAACCCCGCGATGGAGGCGCCGTCGCTCACCGAGCTGACGCGTCGCGTCGTCGGCGCCATGGCGGGCGACGACATCGCGGGCGAGACGGACAAGTCGCCGCTGAGCAAGAGCGCGAACCCCGACTCCGCCATCGACGCGAAGATCATCGGTGGCACCACCACCAGCATCACCTCGGCGCCCTGGATGGCGCAGCTGCACTACTACGACGACCGGGGCACCACCAGCACCAGCGACGACATCGGCCTCTTCTGCAGCGGCGCCGTCGTGGCGCCGACGAAGATCCTCACCGCCGCGCACTGCGTCAAGGGCTACGACTGGCACGCCAACGGCGCGATCGTCACCGGGACCGCCCAGCTCCCCTCCGAGAACGGGGACCTGCACGGCGGCACCGTCAGCGGTGTCTGGCGGCAGTGGAACAACCCGGCGTACAACGCGAGCACCATCGACAACGACATCGCGGTGCTCACCCTGCCCGCCCCCGTGCGGGCCACCCCGATCCGCATGACCACCGCCGGCGACACCGCCTCCTACGCCGCCGGCACCGGCGCCAAGGTCTACGGCTGGGGCCGCACCAGCTCCACCAGCCCGGACGTCTCCGAGACGCTGAGGACGGCCACGCTGCCCATCCAGTCGGACGCCACGTGCACCGACGCCTGGGGCACCGACTTCGTCAAGGGCCACATGGTCTGCGCCGGCACGCCGGCCACCGGCAGCGACGAAGGCACCACCTCCGCCTGCAACGGCGACTCCGGCGGCCCGCTGGTCGTGAACAACCGGATCGTGGGCGTCGTCTCCTGGGGCGTCGAGGACTGCGTGGCGGAGGGCGCCTACAGCGTCTTCACCAAGGTGACCGACTACGCCGGCGTCACCTACCCGCGCCTGGACGACACCGACATCAACGGCGACGGCCGGGCCGACCTGTGGCTGCGCAAGAAGTCGACCGGCGTCGGCTACTCCAGGAACTCCCGGGGCACCTCCTTCGGCGTCAACGAGACGTGGGGGGACTGGGGCGGCGTCAACCTCGTCCTGCAGACCGACCTCGACCGCGACGGCTACCAGGACCTGGTGTTCCGGCGCGGCGACACCGGCGACCTCTACTGGTCCCACTACGTCATCTCCGCCGGCAGCTGGTCCACCAAGCTGCTCTCCAGGAACTGGAAGTCCGTCACCCGGATCGTCACCCCGGGCGATGTGACCGGCGACTACGTGCCCGACCTGCTGATGGTGGACTCCGCCGGCGTGCTGTGGACCTACCCGGGCAACGGCAACGGCACCTTCTCCACCCGGCTGAAGACCGGCACGGGCTGGAACGGGTTCGACTTCGTGCGCGGTCACGGCGACTTCACCGGTGACGGCAGGACCGACCTCGTCGCCCGCGTCAAGAGCACCGGCGTCGTGTACATCTACAAGGGCACCGGCAAGGCCGGCGCCGGGTCCTTCTCCGGCGGCCGGATCACGATGGCCACCTGGAAGAACACCACGTACAACGCCTTCGACGCGGTCGGTGACGTCAGCGGCGACGGCAAGGCCGACTTCCTGGCCCGTACCCCCGGCGGCACGATGTACCTGTACCGGGGCACCCAGGCGACCTCCGGGGCGCTCTTCTCACCGCGGATCTCCGTCGGCACGAATTTCCAGTACTACGACATCTTCGGCTGATGTCCGGCTGAACGTCGGCAGGCCCGGCGGGTGAACGGTGCGCGCACCGCTCACCCGCCGGGCCACCGGTGTGCCGGGAGGGCCGCGGTGCCGGTCGGCCGGCTGGGGGAATACGCCGGCCCCACCCCTCGTTTTGGGGGATGGCCCCAGTCCTGGCAGACTGGTACGTCGGCCCCGGTTCACGCTCCCGCACCGAGCGGTTGCGACCCGGCGCCCTCCCGAACCTAGGAGACACCTTGAAGCGCGACATCCACCCCGAGTACGTCGAGACGCAGGTCAGCTGCACCTGTGGCGCGTCGTTCACCACCCGCAGCACGATCTCCAGCGGCACCGTCCGTGCCGAGGTCTGCTCCGAGTGCCACCCGTTCTACACGGGCAAGCAGAAGATCCTCGACACCGGTGGCCGTGTGGCCCGCTTCGAGGCCCGCTTCGGCAAGGCCGCCGGCTCCAAGAAGTAGCGAGTCACCTAGGGCCTGCCCGGCGGATCCTGTCGGAGACGCGGGGCCTGGCACGCACATCTGCGGCGTTGTCGTCAGTCGCCGACTCCCCCACGCTCGGCTTCGCTCGCGCGGGAGGGACCCCCATCGCGTCGGCTCTTTCCTCCGCCTTGCAGCTGCACGCACCAGGCCCCGCTCACCGGCACCAAGAGGTACGGCGGATCTCCTCCGACCTGATCCGCCGGGCAGGCCCTAGCGCCGGTCCACGGCCGCGCCCCCGCCCGGGGGCAGGCCGGGGCCGGCGTTTTTGGTCGCCCGCCCTTCACCCACGTACCAGCAGGAGCCCAAGATGTTCGAGGCCGTCGAGGAACTCGTCGCCGAGCACGCCGATCTGGAGACGAAGCTCGCCGATCCGTCGGTCCACTCCGACCAGGCCAACGCGCGCAGGCTGAACAAGCGCTACGCCGAGCTCACCCCGATCGTCGCCACGTACCGCTCCTGGAAGCAGACGGGCGACGACATCGGGACCGCGCGTGAGTTCGCCGCCGACGACCCCGACTTCGCCGCCGAGGTCAAGGAGCTGGAGCAGCAGCGCGAGGAGCTCACCGAGAAGCTGCGGCTGCTCCTCGTCCCGCGCGACCCCAGCGACGACAAGGACGTCATCCTCGAGATCAAGGCGGGCGCGGGCGGCGACGAGTCCGCCCTGTTCGCCGGCGACCTGCTGCGCATGTACCTGCGCTACGCCGAGCGCGTCGGCTGGAAGACCGAGATCATCGACGCCACCGAGTCCGAGCTGGGCGGCTACAAGGACGTCCAGGTCGCGGTGAAGGCCCGCGGGCAGATCGAGCCCGGCCAGGGCGTGTGGGCGCGGCTGAAGTACGAGGGCGGCGTGCACCGTGTGCAGCGTGTGCCGGCCACCGAGTCGCAGGGCCGTATCCACACCTCCGCGGCGGGGGTCCTGGTGACGCCCGAGGCCGAGGAGGTCGACGTCGAGATCAACCCGAACGACCTGCGCATCGACGTCTACCGGTCCTCCGGGCCGGGCGGGCAGTCCGTCAACACCACCGACTCCGCCGTGCGCATCACACACATCCCGACCGGAGTCGTCGCCTCCTGCCAGAACGAGAAGAGCCAGCTGCAGAACAAGGAGCAGGCACTGCGCATCCTGCGCTCCAGGCTGCTCGCCGCGGCGCAGGAGGAGGCGGAACGGGAGGCCGCCGACGCCCGCCGCAGCCAGGTCCGCACCGTCGACCGCTCCGAGAAGATCCGTACGTACAACTTCCCGGAGAACCGCATCTCGGACCACCGCGTCGGCTTCAAGGCATACAACCTGGACCAGGTCCTGGACGGCGACCTCGCCGCGATGATCCAGGCCTGCGTCGACGCGGACTCGGCCGCCAAGCTCGCCGCCGCGTAAGCCGCGCAAAGCCGCGCAAAGCCGCGGAACCCTCGTAGACAGTCCGGAGGACCAGTGAACCTGCTGCTCGCCGAGGTGGCCCAGGCCACCCAGCGGCTCGCCGACGCCGGCGTGCCCTCGCCGCGCACCGACGCGGAGGAGCTCGCCGCGTTCGTGCACGGCGTCAAGCGCGGCGAGCTGCACGGCGTGAAGGACTCCGACTTCGACGCCCGGTACTGGGAGGTCATCGCCCGCCGCGAGGCCCGCGAGCCGCTCCAGCACATCACCGGACGCGCGTACTTCCGTTACCTGGAGCTCCAGGTCGGGCCCGGGGTGTTCGTGCCGCGGCCCGAGACGGAGTCGGTGGTCGGCTGGGCGATAGACGCGGTCCGCGCGATGGACGTCGTCGAGCCGTGCATCGTCGACCTGTGCACCGGATCGGGCGCGATCGCGCTGGCGCTGGCACAGGAGGTGCCGCGCTCGCGCGTGTACGCCGTGGAGCTGTCCGAGGACGCCCTGAGGTGGACGCGCAGGAACATGGAGGGGTCCAGGGTCGAGCTGCGTCAGGGAGACGCCCTGACGGCCTTCCCCGACCTCGACGGACAGGTCGACCTGGTCGTCTCCAACCCGCCCTACATCCCGCTCACCGAGTGGGAGTACGTCGCCCCGGAGGCCCGCGACTACGACCCCGACCTGGCGCTGTTCTCCGGCGAGGACGGGCTCGAGCTGATCCGCGGCCTGGAGCGCACCGCGCACCGGCTGCTGCGTCCCGGCGGAGTGGTCGTCGTCGAGCACGCCGACACCCAGGGCGGCCAGGTCCCGTGGATCTTCGCCGAGGAACGGGGATGGGCCGACGCGGCCGACCACCCCGACCTGAACAGGCGACCCCGGTTCGCCACCGCGCGCAAGGCGCTGCCGTGAGCGTCCCGCATACTTCATCCCCCCAGCAGCACCCGTACGAGGAGGCCCGCCAGATGGCTCGGCGATACGACACCAACGACGCGACCGACCGCGCGACCGGTCTGCGTGAAGCCGCGTCCGCCGTCCGCCGGGGCGAGCTCGTGGTGCTGCCGACGGACACGGTGTACGGCATCGGCGCCGACGCGTTCACCTCGGAGGCCGTCGCCGATCTGCTGGACGCCAAGGGCCGGGGGCGCTCCGTGCCCACACCCGTCCTCATCGGCTCCCCGAACACGCTGCACGGCCTGGTGACCGACTTCTCCGAGATGGCCTGGGAACTGGTCGACGCCTTCTGGCCGGGCGCGCTGACGCTCGTCGCCCGGCACCAGCCGTCCCTGCAGTGGGACCTCGGGGACACCCGGGGGACCGTCGCCGTGCGGATGCCGCTGCACCCGGTCGCCATCGAACTGCTCACCGAGGTCGGGCCGATGGCCGTCTCGTCGGCGAACCTGACCGGCCACCCGGCGCCGGAGAACTGCGACGCCGCGCAGGAGATGCTCGGCGACTCCGTCTCCGTGTACCTCGACGGCGGGCCCACCCCGGGCAACGTGCCCTCCTCCATCGTCGACGTCACCCGCCCCGTGCCCGTGCTGCTGCGCGAGGGCGCGATCTCGCCGGACGAGCTGCGCAAGGTGGTACCCGACCTCGAGGTGGCGAATTGACGGCCCCTGAGGCGGGGCGTGGCATAGGCATCGAAGAATCCAGCGCGGAGATGACGACGACCTTCGGGTTTCCGCGCGACACCTTCCGCATCCTCCACGTCAGTACCGGAAACGTGTGCCGCTCGCCCATCACCGAGCGGCTGACCCGGCATTTCGTCGGTCAGCGGCTGGGCATCCTGGGCGGTGGGCTCATCGTGGAGAGCGCGGGGACGTGGGGGCACGAGGGTGCGGCGATGGAGGCGCACGCGGAGACCGTGCTGGCGGAGTTCGGGGCGGATGCCTCCGGCTTCGTGGGGCGGGAACTGCTGGACGATCATGTGATCCGGGCGGACCTGGTGCTGACCGCCACGCGGGATCACCGGGCGCAGGTCATCTCCATGGGGCATTCGGCGGGGTTGCGGACGTTCACGCTGAAGGAGTTCACGCGGCTCGTCAACGCCATCGACCCGGCCACGCTGCCCTCGCTGGACGAGGGGCTGGTCATGCGTGCACGGGCGCTGGTGCGGGCGGCCGCGGCGCTGCGGGGGTGGCTGCTGGCGCCCACCGCCGAGGCGGACGAGGTGTACGACCCGTACGGGGCGCCGTTGCCGCTCTTCCAGTCCATCGGGGACGAGATATTCGAGGCGCTGGATCCTGTGGTCACGGCGCTGACCGGGGTGCGCGCGCGGGCGTAGGTCTCCGGGGGCGGGGGCGGGTTTTCAGGGTCTCCGGCGTTGTTCCGCTGTGCCCACCCGTTCCGCCCCAGCGGAACGACTGCCCACAGCGAGGCGGGTGGGTGTAGTAGCGGGGGCGTTGTGGGTGGGGGCGGCCCACATTGGGCGTACGTCAGTGCCGACGTCCGGGAGTTCGTGATGGTGGTCAGTCATGTTCTTGAGGCCGATGTCCTGCGGCGGCAGGATCCCGAGCTGGCCGATGTGCTGCTGGGGGAGCGGGAGCGGCAGTCGACCACGCTCCAGCTGACCGCCGCCGAGAACTTCATGTCGCCGGCCGTGCTGGCCGCCCTCGGCTCCCACCTCGCCAACAAGTACGCCGAGGGATACCCGGGCAACCGGCACCACGGCGGCTGCTCATTCGCGGACGTCGCCGAGCGCCTCGCCGTGGAGCGTGCCAAGGCGCTGTTCGGCGCCGAACACGTTAACGTGCAGGCGCACTCCGGCTCCTCCGCCGTCCTCGCCGCCTACGCCGCCCTGCTGCGCCCCGGTGACACCGTGCTCGCCCTCGGCCTGCACCACGGCGGCCATCTCACCCACGGCTCGCCCGCCAACTTCTCCGGCCGCTGGTTCGACTTCGTCGGCTACGGCGTGGACGCGGAGAGTGGGCTCATCGATCACGAGCAGGTCCGCGCCCTGGCCCGTACGCACCGTGCCAAGGCGATCGTCTGCGGCTCCATCGCCTACCCCCGCCACATCGACTACGCCTTCTTCCGCGAGGTCGCCGACGAGGCCGGTGCCTATCTCATCGCGGACGCCGCGCACCCCATGGGCCTGGTCGCCGGGGGCGTGGCGCCCAGCCCGGTGCCGTACGCGGACATCGTGTGCGCGACGACGCACAAGGTGCTGCGGGGCCCGCGCGGCGGCATGCTCCTGTGCGGCGGCGAACTGGCCGAACGCGTCGACCGGGCGGTGTTCCCCTTCACCCAGGGCGGTGCCCAGATGAACACCATCGCGGCCAAGGCGGTGGCGTTCGGGGAGGCGGCGACCCCGGCGTTCGCCGCGTACGCGCACCAGGTGGTCGCCAACGCGCGGGCGCTGGCCACCGCGCTGACAGCCGAAGGGCCGGCCGTCACCACCGGCGGCACGGACACCCATCTGCTCACCGTCGACCCTGCGCCGCTCGGCGTCGACGGACGCACCGCGCGCGGCCGGCTCGCGGCGGCCGGTCTGGTCCTGGACTGCTGCGCGCTTCCGCACGACGACGCCCGCGGGCTGCGCCCGGGGACCGCGGCCGTGACCAGCCAGGGCATGGGCGCCCGGGAGATGACGTTCACCGCGGGGCTGCTGGCGAGCGTGGTGCGGGGCGGGACGGACCCCGTGCGGGCCCGTGAGGACGTACGGGAGCTGACGGCGGCGTTCCCCCCGTACCCGCGCTGAGAGGGCCGCCACGGGGTAGGCGCACCGGATGCACAGCCACACGTGCAACCATCGTCGCTACCCGGAAGTCCCCACTCGTATGCGCGCCTCGCTAGGGTGTGGGGCTGTGATGGCCAGCGAGACCTGTGGGGAAGCCTGTGCGTGAATACCTGCTGACGCTCTGCGTCACGGCGGCGGTGACGTACCTGCTGACCGGGCCGGTACGGAAGTTCGCGATCGTGGCCGGGGCGATGCCGGAGATCCGGGCCCGTGACGTGCACCGGGAACCCACTCCGCGGCTCGGCGGTATCGCGATGTTCTTCGGTCTGTGCGCCGGTCTGCTGGTCGCCGACCACCTCACCAATCTCAACCAGCTCTTCGAGAAGTCCAACGAGCCGCGGGCGCTGCTCTCCGGGGCGGCGCTGATCTGGCTGATCGGCGTCCTGGACGACAAGTTCGAGATCGACGCCCTGATCAAGCTGGGCGGCCAGATGATCGCCGCCGGTGTGATGGTCATGCAGGGTCTGACGATCCTGTGGCTCCCGATCCCGGGCGTCGGCTCGGTCGCGCTCACCCAGTGGCAGGGCACCCTGCTCACGGTCGCGCTGGTCGTCATCACCATCAACGCGGTCAACTTCGTGGACGGGCTGGACGGTCTCGCGGCCGGCATGGTGTGCATCGCGGGGGCGGCGTTCTTCCTGTACGCCTACCGCATCTGGTACTCGTACGGCATCGAGGCGGCCGCTCCGGCGACGCTGTTCTCGGCGATCCTGATGGGCATGTGCCTGGGCTTCCTGCCGCACAACATGCATCCCGCGCGGATCTTCATGGGCGACTCCGGCTCGATGCTCATCGGCCTGGTGCTGGCGGCCGGAGCCATCTCCGTCACCGGGCAGGTCGACCCGGACGCGCTGAAGCTGTTCGCCGGTTCGGAGAAGGAGGCCGTGCACCAGACGGTGCCGGTCTACATCCCGCTGCTGCTGCCGCTGACCATCATCGCGGTGCCGGCCGCCGACCTGATCCTGGCGATCGTGCGGCGCACCTGGCGCGGTCAGTCGCCGTTCGCGGCGGACCGGGGTCATCTGCACCACCGGCTGCTGGAGATCGGCCACTCGCACAGCCGGGCCGTGCTGATCATGTACTTCTGGTCGGCGCTGATCGCCTTCGGCGCGCTCACGTACTCCGTGAACTCGGCGTCGATGTGGATCGTGCTGAGTGTGGTGATCCTGTCGACGCTCGGCCTGCTCCTGCTGCTGCTGCCCCGGTTCACCCCGCGGGCCCCGCGCTGGGCGGAGGCCGTCGTGCCGCCGCGGTACCGCCGCCGGCGGGCCCCGGAGACCGCTGTGGAGGCATCATCGGCCCCTGAGGCGGCGGGAGTTGACGAGGAAGCCTCCCGCGAGCGCACCCCGGTGGCCGCGGGCGTCTCCGGCGTCAACGGGGCGACCGCCGTCGGCTCCCGCGCACGCCTGGCCGACCGGTCACGGTCAAGGTAAGAATCCGGCTAGAGCATTGCCAAGTCGTGGGACCCCGATGGGGAGTCATTGGGGGTGCAAAGCGCGCTATATCAGACATAGCGGCCGGATAGGCGCTCGGGCGCGCGCGTTCACTCTCATGTGTGACGCCGGGCACACCTGGCAGGTAAAGACTGCATCAAATAGTTTGTGATACCGTTCACGAGAACCCCGGATAGAGCCGAAGAGCCGCAGTGCGACGGTTCATCGGTGCGAGGAATTCCCACTCGGCCCGGGGGTCTACGCTCGTCCATGACGACACCCTGCCCCCTGTGAAATGCGGAGTTGCCGCCATGCCGTCCCATGACGCCCGGAACCTTCTGCAGTGTGCTGTACCCACAGCCGCTGCCGGTGCGGTCGCCGTCGCCGTCAGCGCCGCGGTGGCCGGCGGCAAGGGCGCCCTCGGCGCGACTGTCGGAACCGTGCTGGCCATCCTGTTCATGGGAATCGGCCTGTACGTCCTGCAGTGGACGGCGAAGTCGCTCCCGCAGTTGTTCCAGGCCATGGGTCTGATGCTCTACGTCGCACAGCTCCTGCTGCTCATGATCTTCGTCGCGATCTTCAAGGACACCTCACTCTTCAACCCGAAGACGTTCGCGATCTCGCTCGTCGTGGCGACCCTCGTGTGGATGGCCGCGCAGGCCCGTGCGCACATGAAGGCCAAGCTTTTCTACGTCGATCCCGAGCCCGCGAAGAGTGACAAGTCCGAGAAGACGGGGCCGTCGTCGTGACGGGTAGGGGCGCGATAAAGGCCGGTGAGAACTCCTGCTATCGTCCGGTGCCAACTGCGGCATCGCGGGCGCGGGCATCCGAGTTGACGCCTGAGCGATCGCGAGGCTCGATGCCCCACAGCCGCCCCCACATCCGTAACACCTGTCCGGTGCCGACCCGCGGCCCTGCGCCGCGCCGACACAACGAGGTTGCCGTACCTATGCGTCACGCCGAAGGAGCCCGTGGTGAGTGCTGACCAGACCCAGCTCGCCTTTGACTGGAGCTGTCGGATCATGTCCGACAACGGGTGTGGTTTTCCGGCTCCGGGCCTGCACTCGTTCCTCTTCCAGCCGATCGCGACTGTCGGCGGGTTCGAGTTCAACAAGGTGATGCTGCTCGCGCTCATCACCACCGTCCTCGTCATTGGCTTCTTCTACGCGGCCTTCGGCAAGGCGAAAGTGGTGCCGGGCAAGCTGCAGATGGTCGGTGAGGCCGGCTACGACTTCGTCCGCCGCGGCATCGTCTACGAGACCCTGGGCAAGAGGGAGGGCGAGAAGTACGTCCCTCTCATGGTCTCGCTGTTCTTCTTCATCTGGATCATGAACATCTGGTCCGTGATCCCGCTGGCCCAGTTCCCGGTGTCGTCGATCATCGCCTTCCCGATGGTGCTGGCCGTGGTCGTCTACGTGACGTGGCTCGCCATCACGTTCAAGAAGCACGGCTTCGTGGGCGGGTTCAAGAACCTCACCGGCTACGACAAGTCGCTCGGTGCGGTGCTGCCGCTCGTCGTGGTCATCGAGTTCTTCTCGAACGTCCTCGTCCGGCCCTTCACCCACGCCGTCCGGCTCTTCGCCAACATGTTCGCCGGCCACCTGCTGCTCGTGATGTTCACCGTCGCCAGCTGGTACCTGCTGAACAGCTGGATGATCCCGGCCGCCGGTGTCTCGTTCGTCATGACCGTCGTCATGATCCTCTTCGAGCTCTTCGTCCAGGCCGTCCAGGCGTACGTCTTCGTCCTGCTGGCCTGCTCCTATGTTCAGGGCGCTCTCGCCGAGCACCACTGAGCCACCACCACTCCGCACCCCAATCGTCCGGTGGCCAACCCCCACCGGTCCATGTAAAGAGAAGGAAGATCCAGCATGGCTGCCACTGAGACCCTCGCCGCTGTCTCCGGCTCGATCGGTTCCATCGGTTACGGCCTCGCCGCCATCGGCCCTGGCATCGGTATCGGCATCATCTTCGGCCAGGGCACCCAGGCCCTCGCCCGCCAGCCCGAGGCGGCCGGCCTCATCCGCGCCAACCAGATCCTCGGCTTCGCCTTCTGTGAGGCGCTCGCCCTCATCGGCATCGTTATGCCGTTCGTGTTCGGCCAGTAAGAACCCTTACTCACCGACACGTTTCGACGAAAGGCACTGATGTGATCGCCAACCTGGTGCAGCTGGCGGCCGAGGAGGAGCAGAACCCGCTTCTTCCTCCGGGCCCCGAGCTGCTCGTCGGCACCATCGCCTTCGCCATCGTGTTCTTCTTCTTCTGGAAGAAGCTGCTCCCGAACATCAACAAGGTTCTGGAGGAGCGCCGCGCGGCGATCGAAGGCGGTATCGAAGAGGCCGAGACCATGAAGGTCGAGGCCCAGAGCGTCCTTGAGCAGTACAAGGCTCAGCTCGCCGAGGCCCGGCACGAGGCCGCGCGTCTGCGCCAGGAGGCGCAGGAGCAGGGTGCCGCGCTCATCGCCGAGATGCGGGCCGAGGGACAGCGGCAGCGCGAGGAGATCGTCGCCGCCGGTCACACGCAGCTCGAGGCCGACCGCAAGGTCGCCGCGTCCGCGCTGCGCCAGGACGTCGGCAAGCTCGCCACCGACCTGGCCGGCAAGCTCGTCGGCGAGTCCCTCGAGGACCACGCCCGGCAGAGCCGTGTGATCGACCGGTTCCTCGACGAGCTCGACCAGAAGGCCGAGGCCGCACGATGAACGGAGCGAGCCGCGAGGCCCTGGCAGCCGCCCGCGAGCGTCTCGACGCGCTGACGGACTCCACGTCCGCGGACGCCGGCTCGCTCGCCGGTGAGCTGGCCGCAGTCACCGCGCTGCTCGACCGAGAGGTGTCGCTGCGTCGGGTCCTCACCGACCCGGCGCAGCCCGGCGAGGCCAAGGCCGAACTGGCCCGGCGCCTGCTCGGCTCGCAGGTCAGCGGCCCGGCCGCCGACCTGGTGGCCGGCATGGTGCGCACCCGCTGGTCGCAGTCCCGCGACCTGGTGGACGCCATGGAGGAGCTGGCGGACGTCGCCGACCTCACCGCCGCCCAGAAGGCCGGTGCGCTCGACGACGTCGAGGACGAGCTGTTCCGGTTCGGCCGGATCGTCTCCTCCAGCACCGAGCTGCGCGCCGCGCTGACCAACCGGAGCGCCCCGGTCTCCTCCAAGAGCGAGCTGCTGCGCAGCCTGCTCGGGGGCAGGGCGAACGCGGCCACCGAGCGTCTGGTGACGCGTCTGGTGACCGCGCCCCGGGGACGTAGCCTGGAGTCGGGACTGGAGTCCCTGTCCAAGCTCGCCGCCGAGCGCCGGGACCGCATGGTGGCCGTCGTCACCTCCGCGGTACCGCTGAGCGACCGGCAGAAGCAGCGCCTGGGCGATGTCCTCGCGAAGCTCTACGGCCGCCGGATGCACCTCAACCTCGACGTCGACCCCGCGGTCGTCGGCGGGATCCGGGTGCAGGTCGGTGACGAAGTCATCAACGGCTCCCTGGCGGACCGGCTCGAGGACGCGAGCCGCCGACTGGCGAGCTGAGCACCACACACTTCATCAGCAGTACGCAATTACGGCCCTGGTTGGGCCGTGCAGAGGATTCACCTCTTCCAGGGGGGAGTCCCCATCCCCCCAAAGTGAAACTTCGGGCCCAACAAGGAGAGCAGGGAACTCAGATGGCGGAGCTCACGATCCGGCCGGAGGAGATCCGGGACGCGCTGGAGAACTTTGTCCAGTCGTACAAGCCGGACGCGGCCTCGCGCGAGGAAGTCGGTACGGTCACCGTTGCCGGCGACGGCATCGCGAAGGTCGAGGGTCTTCCCTCGGCCATGGCCAACGAGCTGCTGAAGTTCGAGGACGGCACCCTCGGCCTCGCCCTCAACCTCGAGGAGCGCGAGATCGGTGCCGTCGTCCTCGGTGAGTTCAGCGGTATCGAGGAGGGCCAGCCGGTCACCCGCACCGGCGAGGTCCTGTCCGTCGCGGTCGGCGAGGGCTACCTCGGCCGTGTGGTCGACCCGCTCGGCAACCCGATCGACGGCCTCGGCGAGATCGAGACCGAGGGCCGCCGTGCCCTCGAACTGCAGGCCCCCACGGTCATGCAGCGCAAGTCGGTGCACGAGCCGATGGAGACGGGCTACAAGGCCGTCGACGCCATGACCCCGATCGGCCGTGGTCAGCGTCAGCTGATCATCGGCGACCGCCAGACCGGCAAGACCGCCCTGGCCGTCGACACGATCATCAACCAGCGTGACAACTGGCGCTCCGGCGACCCGAAGAAGCAGGTCCGCTGCATCTACGTCGCCATCGGCCAGAAGGGCTCCACCATCGCGTCCGTACGCGGTGCGCTGGAGGAGAACGGCGCGCTGGAGTACACGACCATCGTGGCCGCCCCGGCGTCCGACCCGGCCGGCTTCAAGTACCTGGCGCCGTACACCGGCTCGGCCATCGGCCAGCAGTGGATGTACGAGGGCAAGCACGTCCTGATCATCTTCGACGACCTGTCGAAGCAGGCCGACGCCTACCGCGCCGTGTCGCTGCTGCTGCGCCGCCCGCCGGGGCGCGAGGCCTACCCGGGCGACGTCTTCTACCTGCACTCCCGCCTGCTGGAGCGCTGCGCCAAGCTCTCCGACGCGGAGGGCGCCGGCTCGATGACGGGTCTGCCGATCGTCGAGACCAAGGCCAACGACGTGTCGGCGTTCATCCCGACCAACGTCATCTCCATCACCGACGGCCAGTGCTTCCTGGAGTCGGACCTGTTCAACGCCGGTCAGCGCCCCGCGCTGAACGTCGGTATCTCCGTCTCCCGAGTCGGCGGTTCCGCCCAGCACAAGGCGATGCGCCAGGTCTCCGGCCGTCTGCGCGTGGGCCTCGCCCAGTTCCGTGAGCTGGAGGCGTTCGCCGCCTTCGGTTCCGACCTGGACGCCGCGTCGAAGGCGCAGCTGGAGCGCGGTCAGCGCATGGTCGAGCTGCTGAAGCAGAACCAGTACGAGCCGATGGCCACCGAGGACCAGGTCGTCTCCGTCTGGGCCGGCACCACCGGCCGGATGGACGATGTGCCGGTCGCCGACATCCGCCGCTTCGAGAAGGAGCTCCTTGAGTACCTGCACCGCAAGGAGCAGGGCCTCATGACCTCCATCCGTGAGGGCGCCAAGATGTCCGACGACACGATCCAGGCGGTCGCCGACGCCGTGGCGGAGTTCAAGAAGCAGTTCGAGACCAGCGACGGCAAGCTGCTCGGCGAGGACGCCCCGTCCGCCGCCAAGTGACGTAAGGAAGGGACCTGACTCATGGGAGCCCAGCTCCGGGTCTACAAGCGTCGCATCCGATCCGTCACCGCGACCAAGAAGATCACCAAGGCGATGGAGATGATCGCCGCCTCGCGCGTCGTCAAGGCGCAGCGCAAGGTGGCGGCCTCCGCGCCGTACGCGCAGGAGCTCACCCGCGCGGTCACGGCGGTCGGAACCGGGTCGAACACCAAGCACCCGCTGACCACGGAGGCGGACAGCCCGACCCGTGCCGCGGTCCTGCTCCTCACGAGCGACCGCGGTCTGGCCGGCGCCTTCAACTCCAACGCCATCAAGGCGGCGGAGCAGCTGACCGAGCGCCTGGAGCGCGAGGGCAAGCAGGTCGACACGTACATCGTCGGCCGGCGCGGTGTCGCCCACTACAACTTCCGCGAGCGCACGATCGCGGAGACGTTCACGGGCTTCACCGACGAGCCCTCGTACGCGGACGCCAAGAAGGTCGCGGCCCCGCTGATCGAGGCCATCGAGAACGAGACGGCCGACGGCGGCGTGGACGAGTTCCACATCGTCTACACCGAGTTCGTCTCGATGATGACGCAGACGGTGGTCGACTCCCGGCTGCTTCCGCTGCGCCTCGAAGAGGCCGCCCAGGAGACGTCCGCCAAGGGCGAGATCCTGCCGCTGTACGACTTCGAGCCGTCGGCGGAGGACGTCCTCGACGCCCTGTTGCCGCGGTACGTCGAGAGCCGGATCTACAACGCGATGCTCCAGTCGGCCGCTTCGAAGCACGCCGCCACGCGGCGCGCGATGAAGTCGGCCACCGACAACGCGGGCGAGCTGATCCACACGCTCTCCCGTCGTGCCAATGCGGCCCGCCAGGCCGAAATCACCCAGGAAATCAGCGAGATCGTCGGTGGCACCAGTGCCCTGGCCGACGCGAACGCGGGGAGTGACAACTAATGACCACCACTGTTGAGACCGCGACGGCCACGGGCCGCGTCGCCCGGGTCATCGGCCCGGTCGTCGACGTGGAGTTCCCCGTCGACGCGATGCCGGAGATCTACAACGCCCTCCACGTCGAGGTCGCCGACCCGGCCAAGGAGGGTGAGCTCAAGACGCTGACCCTGGAGGTCGCCCAGCACCTGGGTGACGGCCTGGTCCGCACCATCTCCATGCAGCCCACCGACGGTCTGGTCCGCCAGGCCGCGGTGACCGACACGGGCTCCGCCATCTCCGTGCCGGTCGGCGACTTCACCACGGGCAAGGTGTTCAACACCCTCGGTGAGGTGCTGAACAGCGACGAGCAGTACACGGGTGAGCGCTGGCCGATCCACCGCAAGGCGCCCAACTTCGACGAGCTCGAGTCGAAGACCGAGATGTTCGAGACCGGCGTCAAGGTCATCGACCTTCTCACCCCGTACGTCAAGGGTGGAAAGATCGGTCTGTTCGGTGGTGCCGGCGTCGGCAAGACGGTGCTCATCCAGGAGATGATCTACCGCGTCGCCAACAACCACGACGGTGTGTCGGTGTTCGCCGGTGTCGGTGAGCGCACCCGTGAGGGCAACGACCTCATCGACGAGATGAGCGAGTCGGGCGTCATCGACAAGACCGCGCTCGTCTTCGGTCAGATGGACGAGCCCCCGGGCACCCGTCTGCGCGTCGCGCTGGCCGGCCTCACCATGGCCGAGTACTTCCGTGACGTCCAGAAGCAGGACGTGCTGTTCTTCATCGACAACATCTTCCGCTTCACGCAGGCCGGTTCCGAGGTGTCGACGCTGCTCGGCCGTATGCCCTCCGCGGTGGGCTACCAGCCGAACCTGGCCGACGAGATGGGTCTCCTCCAGGAGCGCATCACCTCGACCCGTGGTCACTCGATCACCTCGATGCAGGCGATCTACGTCCCCGCGGACGACCTGACCGACCCGGCCCCGGCCACCACCTTCGCCCACCTCGACGCGATGACGGTGCTCTCCCGTCCGATCTCCGAGAAGGGCATCTACCCGGCCGTGGACCCGCTGGACTCGACGTCCCGCATCCTCGACCCGCGGTACATCGCGGCGGACCACTACAACGCCGCGCTGCGCGTGAAGAACATCCTGCAGAAGTACAAGGACCTGCAGGACATCATCGCGATCCTCGGTATCGACGAGCTCGGCGAGGAGGACAAGCTCGTCGTCCACCGTGCCCGTCGCGTGGAGCGCTTCCTGTCCCAGAACACCCACGTCGCCAAGCAGTTCACCGGCGTGGACGGTTCGGACGTGCCGCTGGACGAGTCGATCGCCGCGTTCAACGCGATCTGCGACGGTGAGTACGACCACTTCCCGGAGCAGGCGTTCTTCATGTGCGGTGGCATCGAGGACCTGAAGAAGAACGCGAAGGAGCTGGGCGTCTCCTGACCCCCGGATTCCGATGTGAGTCCCACGGCTCACTCCTGAGGGGGCGGGCTGCGTCCCGCCCCCTCTTCCTTGCCTACTAGACTTGTAACCAACACCCGGCACAACCGCCGGGTGGTGACCCGAGGAGCCACCTTGGCTGCTGAGCTGCACGTCGCGCTGGTCGCGGCCGACCGAGAGGTCTGGTCCGGCGAGGCCACCCTGGTCGTCGCGCGCACCACGTCCGGCGACATCGGCGTCATGCCCGGTCACCAGCCGCTGCTCGGTGTGCTGGAATCGGGCCCGGTGACCATCCGTACGCGCGAAGGCGGGACGGTCGTCGCCGCGGTGCACGGCGGTTTCATCTCGTTCGCGGACGACAAGCTGTCGCTGCTGGCCGAGACCGCCGAGCTGTCGGACGAGATCGACGTCAAGAGCGCGGAAGAGGAACTCGCCCGCGCGAAGGCGGAGGACGACGCCGACGCCGAGCGCCGCGCGGATGTCCGCCTGCGGGCGGCGACGGCGGGGCGCTGATATCAGCCCGATGAGTTGACGTCACTCAGCCGCGGCCGGCACCGGAGCGATCCGGAGCCGGTCGCGGCTGAGGCAGATCTGGATGATTTTTCCGTTCCGTTACCTAGGAGACGAGGAGGTCGGTGTCGATGGTCCTCGCTCTGACTGTGTGCGGAATTGTCGTGGCGCTCATGGTGGCGGGGCTCTTCGTCTTCGGTCTGCGCCGCCGGCTCATCCAGCGTTCCGGCGGCACCTTCGACTGCAGCCTGCGCTGGGAGGCCCCGGAGACGGCCGGTGACTCCGGCGGCAAGGGCTGGGCTTACGGGGTGGCCCGCTACAACGGGGACCGGGTCGAGTGGTACCGCGTCTTCTCGTACGCGCCCCGTCCGCGCCGCGTCCTGGAGCGTTCCGCGATCGAGGTGGCCGGCCGGCGCCTCCCCGAGGGCGAGGAGGAGTTGGCGCTGTTGTCGGACGCGGTGATCCTCGCCTGTCTGCACCGGGGCACGCGTCTCGAGCTCGCGATGAGCGAGGACGCGCTGACCGGTTTCCTCGCCTGGCTCGAGGCGGCCCCGCCCGGACAGAGGGTGAACGTCGCGTAGCGGCGTTCGGGGCCCCTCCCCCGGCAGTGTGTCGGGGAGGGTGAACGTCGCGTGGCGCGGCGTCCAGGGCACCGCTTCGCAGCGGTACCGCCGGGGGAGGGCCGACGTGGCCCGATCACGCCGGCCGCTAGGCGGGTGTGTCCGGGTGAGGCATCCGGTGTGGCCGAAGCCACACCGTTTCCGCGCGCTCGGGCCGTCGTGGTGTTGAACCGATCCGGCCCTCCAGCGGTTGTGCCGGGGACAGCGACCGAACGTCTCGGTTCGGTCCGCCCCCGGTGAGGATCCCCCCATGCCGCCCAGTCTTCCGGGTCTCGCCACCAGCGGTGGCCGTCATCGCAAGCCCAAGGAGATGAGTCCGTCCGTCCGCCGGGCGATCGTGGTCGCGGCCACGGCGCCGGTCGCCGCGACGATGCTGAGCGCTCCGTCCGCCTTCGCCACCGACGCCGTCTCTCAGGACCGCGCGCACCGAAACGTGTCGCTTCCCTCCGAGGACGCCGGTGAGAGCGGTGACAAGCCGGCGTTCGTGAAGTCCGTCCGGCCCGGCGCGGACGCCACCGGCCCCGGCTCGGTGAACCGCGGCATCGCGGACGCCCTCGACGCCCGGATCGACGACCCGCGGCTGGGCACGGATCTCAGCGGTGTCGTCATCGACGCCGCCTCGGACGAGGTGATCTGGGACCACGACGCGGCCACCGCGCTGATGCCGGCCTCCAACACCAAACTCGCCACCGCCACCGCCGCGTTGACCGTCCTCGGCCCCGACCACCGGCTCACCACCGAGGTTGTTTACGCCGACGGCACGCTCACCCTCGTCGGCGGGGGAGACCGCACGCTGACCACCGAGGACCTGGGCGTGCTGGCCGACGCCGCGGCCGCCGGACTGGAGAACGCCGGTCTCACCTCGGTCGAGGTCCGCGTCGACGACAGCCTCTTCCCCGAGCCGGCCCTCGCCACCGGCTGGAACGCCGGCTACTACCCGAACGAGATCGCGCCGGTGCGCTCCCTGGTGGTGGACGGACGCGCCGTCCAGGACACCGCGCTGGACGCGGGCGAGGTCTTCGCCGGACTGCTCACCGACCGTGGCGTCACGGTCGGCGGTGACGTCACCCGCGGTGCGGCCGGGGAGGGCGCCGTCCTCGTCGCCGAGCACCGGTCCGAGGCGCTGTCCACGATCGTGAAGCACATGCTCAAGGTGAGCGACAACGACATCGCCGAGTCGCTGCTGCGGACGACCGCGCTCGGCGCCGGCCGCACGGCCACCTTCGAGGACGGCACGGCGGTCGTGCGGGACGTGCTGAGCGGGACGTACGGGGTGTCCCTGGCGAACTTCGAGATGTACGACGGCAGCGGGCTGTCCCGCGCCACCCGCATCCCGGCGCGGACCCTCGCGGACATCCTCGACCTGACCACCGACCCCCGCCACAGAGGTGTCCTCCGGCACGTCGCGGACGGTCTGCCCGTCGCCGGCGAGGCGGGCGGCACGCTGGGGCCCGAGTGGGGCCGGTTCGACACCCCGGACTCGAGTTGCGCGGTGGGGGAGGTCAGGGGCAAGACCGGTACCCTCACCGGCGCGATCGCCCTGAGCGGGATCACGCCGGGGAAGGACGGGCGCTGGAAGGTCTTCTCCTTCGTGGAGAACGGCTCCACCGCCCCGGGCGACGACATCAAGGACGCCCTGGACGGTCTCGCCGCGTCGGTCAACGGCTGCAACACCTGACCCCCGCGGGTCACCGGACGCGGGACCGCCCCCGGACGACGGCGTCCGGGGGCGGTCCTGTGGCTGTGGCCCTGAGGCCGTGCCCTCTCCTTCGGCTAGTTCAGCCCGTTGTCCATGGCGCTGACGAGTTCACCGTTCGTGGTGTCCCCGCTGAACTCCCAGAAGAAGGCGCCGCCGAGGCCCTGGCTGTTGGCCCAGGCCATCTTGGAGCCGATGGTGGCCGGGGTGTCGTAGGACCACCAGTTGTTGCCGCAGTGGGCGTAGGCCGTGCCGGCGACGGTGCCGTTGGCGGGGCAGCTGTTCTTGAGGATCTTGTAGTCCTCGATGCCCGCCTCATAGGTGCCCGGGGCCGGTCCGGTGGCCGCGCCGCCGGGGGCGGCCTGGGTGACGCCGGTCCAGCCGCGGCCGTAGAAGCCGATGCCGAGCAGCAGCTTGCTCGCGGGGACGCCCTTCGCCTTCAGCTTGGCGATGGCGGCGGCCGAGTTGAAGCCGTCCTGCGGGATGCCGTCGTACGACGTCAGCGGCGAGTGGGGGGCCGTGGGGCCGTCCTTGTCGAAGGCGCCGAAGTAGTCGTACGTCATCACGTTGTACCAGTCGAGGTACTGGGCGGCGCCGCCGTAGTCGGCCGCGTCGATCTTGCCGCCGTTGGAGCCGTCCGCGGTGATGGCGGCGGTGACCAGGTAGTCGCTGCCGAACTCGGCGCGCAGGGCCTGGGAGAGGTTCCTGAAGGCCGCCGGGCCACTGGTGTCACAGGTCAGACCGCAGGCGTTCGGGTACTCCCAGTCGATGTCGATGCCGTCGAAGACATCGGCCCAGCGCGGGTCCTCCACCACGGCCTTGCAGGACTTGGCGAACGCGGTCGGGTTCTGCGCGGCCTGGCCGAAGCCGCCGGAGTAGGTCCAGCCGCCGAAGGAGTACAGCACCTTGATGTGCGGGTACTTCGCCTTCAGCTGGCGCAGCTGGTTGAAGTTGCCGCGCAGCGGCTGGTCCCAGGTGTCGGCCTGGCCGCTGACGGACTGGTCGGCGGTGTAGGCCTTGTCGGTGGCGGCGTAGGAGTCGTCGAGCTTGCACTGGCCGTTCACGACGTTGCCGAACGCGTAGTTGATGTGGGTGATCTTGGCGGCGGAGCCGGACGTCACCAGGTTCTTGACGTGGTAGTTGCGGCCGTAGACGCCCCATTCGGTGAAGTAGCCGAGGTTGATCTTGTCGCCGGGGGGCGGCGGTTCCTCGGTGTTGCCGGTGGTACGGACCTTCACCGCGCCGCTGGCCGGGCCGGTCTGGTCGGCGGTGTCCCGGGCCTGCACGGTGTAGGAGTAGTCGGTGCCCTTGGACAGGCCGGTGTCCGTGTGCGAGGTGCCGGTCACGGTGGCGACCCTGGCGCCGTCGCGCAGGACGTCGTAGTTCTTGACGCCCTTGTCGTCGGTGGCCGCCGCCCAGGACAGCTTCACCGAGGTGTCGGTGACGTTGGAGGCGGTCGGGGTGCCGGGGGCGGACGGGGCCTCGTCGCCGGGGACGGAGGTGCCGTCACAGCTGCCGCCGTTGAGCTTGCAGCCGGAGGGGGAGCCGGAGCCGGAGCCGTTGAAGCCGAAACTGACCGACGCCCCGGGGGCGAGGGTGCCGTTCCAGCCGACGTTCTTGCCGGTCCAGTGGTCACCGGAGTTGGTGACCGTGGCGTCCCAGGCGGAGGTGACCTTGGTGCCGGAGGGAAAGTCCCACTCGACGGTCCAGGAGCTGATGGTCGTGGTGCCGGTGTTCTTCACCGTCCATCCGCCCTCGAAGCCCGAGCCCCAGTCCTGGGTCCTGGCATACGTGGCGGTCGCCGAGGTGGCGGCCTCGGCGGGGCTCGCGAGGCCGACGAGGCCGGCGACGGGGAGCAGCAGGGTCGCGAACCCTGCGGCGGCTCTGTGTCTGAAGCGCATGCTGCGCCTCCTTATGGGGAGAAGCCGTTGTGGATGTGACTGAGCCATCACATCCGCGGTGCCGCGAGAATAGAAAGGTCTGGACCACGGGTCAATAGGTCTGGACCACTGTCCTCGCAGTTCGCCCCGGACGCCCGTTAGATCCCCAACTCCTGAGCGAGAACCGCCGCTTGCACCCGGCTGCGCAGCTCCAGCTTCCCCAGCAGCCGGCTGACGTGCGTCTTCACCGTCGCCTCGGCCATACCGAGCCGGGCCGCGATGCCCGCGTTGGACAGCCCCTCGCCGAGGCACGACAGCACCTCGCGCTCGCGCCGCGTGAGGGAGTCCAGCACCGCGGGATCGGCCGGCACCGGCCGCGCGGGCTTCGCGGCGAACTCGGCGATCAGCCGCCGGGTGACGGCCGGGGCGACGATGCCCTCGCCGCCCGCCACCGTGCGCACCGCCGTGATGAGGTCCTTGGCCTCCGTGTTCTTCAGCAGGAACCCGGCCGCACCGGCCCGGAGCGCCCCGAACACGTACTCGTCGAGGTCGAACGTGGTCAGCACGAGCACATCGGCGAGCCCTTCCCCCACCACCTGCCGCGTCGCCGACACCCCGTCGAGGCGCGGCATCTGTACGTCCATCAGCACCAGGTCGGGACGGAGTTCACGGGCGAGCTCCACCGCACGCTCGCCGTCGCCCGCCTCACCGACCACCTCGATGTCGGGCGCGCTGCGCAGGATCAGGACCAGCCCCGCGCGGACGGCGGACTGGTCCTCGGCGATCAGGACGCGGATCATCAGCTCTCTCCCGGCGTGATGTCGGTGACGGGGAGGGTGGCGCGCACCACCCAGGACGTGCCCTCCGGGCCGTTCTCCGGCCCCGCCTCGAACGTGCCGTCCAGCAGGGCGGTCCGCTCCCGCATGCCGACGAGGCCGGCCCCCGAGCCCGGCGCGCGCGGGGTGTCCCGGCCGCCGTAGGGACTGGCCACCCGGATGTGGAGGGCGTCGGCCGGCCGGCGCAGGCGCACGGTGACCGTGCCCGGCGCGGCGTGCTTGAGCGCGTTCGTCAGCGACTCCTGGACGATCCTGTAGGCGGCGAGCTCGACCGGTGCCGGGACCTCGCCGTAGGTGGCGTCGAGGGTGATGTCGAGGCCGTTGGCGCGGGCGCCCTCGACCAGGGTGCCGAGACTGTCCAGCGTGGGGGTGGCCGCCGGTTCCCGGTCGTCCTCGCCGTCACGCAGGATGCCGATGAGCCGTCGCATCTCGGACAGTCCCTGCACGCTGTTCTCCCGGATCACCCCGAGCGCCTCCCTGGAGGTCCCGGGGTCGTCCAGGGAGAGGGCGGCCGTGGAGTGGATGGCGATCGCCGAAAGGTGGTTGGCGACCATGTCGTGCAACTCGCGGGCCATCCGGGCGCGTTCCGCGATCACCGCCTGGGTGCGGTCCATCTCCGCGAGCAGCGCCGTCTGTTCGGCGCGCAGCCGGGCCGAGTCGGCCGCGTCGCGGTGGTTGCGCACGATGAGACCGGTCGACGCGGGGGCGAAGGTCACCGCACCGGTGACGAGACCGGTCAGCAGCGCCTGCGGGGTCCGCCAGACGGCGTAGGGCACCAGTGTCGCCGCGATGGTCAGCATGCCGGTGATCCACGGCAGACGGCGGGCCGTGGCGGGAGTGCCGTACAGGACGGCGGCGTACATCAGGTCGGTGTACATCACGATCGTGGCGATGCTGCCCTGGGTCGTGGCGTCCGCGGCCAGCGCCAGCGTGCCGACCGCCAGGGCGGTGCGCGGGGTGGTGCGGCGCAGCAGCTCGCAGCAGGCGATCACGACCAGCGGCAGCAGGATCGGACGGCGGCCGTCGTAGAGCACGGCCGGATCGTCGCCCTGCCGCACACCCAGCCCGAACCCCCACAGCAGCAGCCCGCCGCCGAGTCCGGCGAGCGCGACCCAGAGGTCGAAGCGGGGCGGGCGGGGTGGTCGCAGGGACATGGCCCCATCCAACACGGTGCGCGCACCCGGCGCCTGATTCCCGGGAACGGTCCTGGACTGCATCGTTCGATGTACCGGGAGTTCGTCGGCGGCGACGACGCACCGGGCCGCCGCGGACGGGAGCCTGGAAGGGTGACCGAGAGGAGCGAACCGTGATCGTCGCCTTGATCGCCGCCTGCGAGATCGGCTTCTGGGTGCTGCTGGCCGCCGGACTGGCCTTCCGCTACCTGCTGAGGATGCCGCGCACCGGCCTGGCGCTGCTGCTGTGCGAGCCGCTGCTGGAGGTCGTCCTGCTGGTCGTCACCGCGCTGGACCTGAAGAACGGCGCCGAGCCGAACTGGACGCACGGGCTGGCCGCTCTCTACATCGGCTACACCGTGGGCCACGGCCACCGCACCGTGAAGTGGCTCGACGGCCACGCCGCGCACCGCCTGGGCGGCGCGCCGAAGCCGCTCGGACCGCCGCGCCACGGCACGGCCCGCGCCCGGCACGAGACCATGGTCTGGCTGGGCACCCTGGCCGGCGCCGCCGTCGCGACCGCGCTGCTCCAGCTCGCCATCTGGTACGTCGGTGACCCGGGCCGCGTCACGTCCCTGGAGGACTGGCGCTCCACGGCGTGGCGGATCGCCGGCATCCACGGCCTGGTGGCCCTCGCCTACTGGATCTGGCCGAAGAAGGCCCCTGCCGGCGCCCCCGGGCCCGACGGCACGGACCGGGAGCGGGTGGGCCGGTGACCCGGGCCTCCCGGTCGCGCGCGGCGGCCCGGCGGGCTTCCGGCAGGGCTCACCGCTCCCCGCCCGGCACCCACAGCACGTCCCCGGTCTCCTTGTTGGCGATGCGGGCCAGGATGAACAGCAGGTCGGAGAGACGGTTCAGATAGGTGGCGGTGAGCGGGTTCATGGACTCGCCGTGCGCCTCGAGCGCCGTCCAGGTGGAACGCTCGGCCCGGCGTACGACCGTGCAGGCCTGGTGGAGCAGGGCGGCACCCGCGGTGCCGCCGGGCAGGATGAAGGAGCGCAGCTTCCCCACCCGCTCGTTGAACCGGTCGCAGTCCGCCTCCAGCCGGTCCACGTAGAACTGCTCGACCCGCAGCGGCGGGTACTTCGGGTTCTCCGCCACCGGCGTCGACAGATCCGCGCCCACGTCGAACAGGTCGTTCTGGACGCGGGTGAGGACCGCGACGACCTCCTCCTCCAGACCGCCCAGGGCGATCGCGGTACCGATCACCGCGTTCGCCTCGTTGGCGTCGGCGTAGGCGGAGATCCGCAGATCGGTCTTGGGCACCCGGCTCATGTCACCGAGGTTGGTGGTGCCCTTGTCGCCGGTCCGGGTGTAGATACGCGTCAGATTGACCATGGAGCCAGCCTAGTGAGGTCGCGGGGGTCCACCGTGCGCGTGTGGCCAGGGACACGGTGGGCGGCCAGGGCTCAACCAGGCGGTACGAAGCGCGTGCTGACGCCGTCGGTGTGATGTCCGTCATGTGAGACGTGACGCGCGTTACTTACCGGTCACACAGCGCCCCGCGAACGCTAATGTCCGCTCCTGGAGAACAAGACAGCGCGTATCAGGGAGTCGCACAGTGGCACGCAAGCTCGCCGTCATCGGAGCCGGTCTCATGGGGTCGGGCATCGCCCAGGTGTCCGCTCAGGCGGGCTGGGACGTCGTCCTGCGCGACGTCACCGACGAGGCGCTCGCTCGGGGCACCGACGGGATCAAGGCGTCGTACGACCGGTTCGTCGGCAAGGGGAAGCTGGAGGCGCGGGACGCCGAGGCGGCCCTCGCCCGGATCACCACGACCACCGACCTGGACGCCTGTGCGGACGCGGACGTCGTGGTCGAGGCCGTGTTCGAGAAGCTCGAGGTCAAGCATGAGATCTTCCGGGCGCTCGACAAGATCGTCCGCGAGGACACCGTACTGGCCTCCAACACCTCCGCCATCCCGATCACCAAGATCGCGGCCGCGACGGAGCACCCGGAGCGCGTCGTCGGCGCGCACTTCTTCTCGCCGGTGCCGATGATGCGGCTGTGCGAGCTGGTCCGCGGTTACAAGACCAGCGACGAAACCCTCGCCAGGACACGGGAGTTCGCCGAGTCGGTGGGCAAGACCTGCATCGTCGTCAACCGGGACGTCGCGGGCTTCGTCACCACCCGCCTCATCGCCGCCCTCGTCGTCGAGGCCGCCAAGCTGTACGAGTCGGGCGTGGCGAGCGCCGAGGACATCGACCTGGCCTGCAAGCTGGGCTTCGGCCACGCCATGGGGCCGCTGGCCACCGCCGACCTGACCGGTGTCGACATCCTGCTGCACGCCACCGACAACATCTACACCGAGTCCCAGGACGAGAAGTTCGCCGCCCCCGAGCTGATGCGCCGGATGGTTGATGCCGGTGACATCGGGCGCAAGAGCGGGCAGGGCTTCTACGAGCACTGACACCGCGCACCCGCCCCGGCACGCATCACACGCCGGGGTGAATTCGGTATCGGTTCGCTTACAGGCGGCAACCTCCGCGGCCGCCGGGCCGTCAGAGGTTGCATCACCGGCCTTTGAAGACAACGCGGAGCAGCAAGACGGAGCACGGGGAGCGCATATGTACATCAGGGGCGACCACGCCGAGCTGGTCGTCGGGGGCCGCCTCGACGTCCGCAGCGCGGCGGACGCCCGTACGGTCCTCCACTCGGCCGTCGACGACGGAGCCGGCGACCTGGTGCTGGACCTGTCCGATCTGGACTCCTGGGACGCCACCGGACTCGGCGTGATCATGGGAGCCCACCGACGGGCCGGCCGGTGCGGCCGGCGCCTGGTGCTGCGTGACGTTCCGCCGCAGATGCAGCGCCTGTTGGTGGCCACCCGGCTGCACCGGATCCTGGCGATCGAAGGGGGCATCGGGTTGGACACGCTGCCCCGCGTGTGAGGCCGTACGCGGACGCGACGGACGGCCCGCGGACCGGCGCCGGCGTGCGGCGAACCGAGCGGCCCCCGCACAATCCTCACGAGACCGTGACGTCTCGGACCGCCCGGTACCCCGGACTGTCGTAGATACTGAGCGAAGGTTTAGGGTTCGGCTGCCCGCTGCCTTGCAACCCTCGAGCGGGTCCGGACCAGAAGCGACAGCGCGGTGTGGCGAGGCCGGGGAGGGCTTCAGCCACGACGCTTTTTGGGGGGCTAGGACCGATGGACCCGAACAACCCGGGACCCGAGGAGTACGGCCACGACGATGGGGACACCTCCCGGTCGGGGGAGTCCTCCCGCTCGCACGCGGCCGGGACCGGCGGGAGCGACGCCCCGCGTCAGCGCCCTCCCCGGGAACACCTCACGTCCGACTTCGGACAGCACGCGCCCGCGCTCGCCCGTACGGTGCAACTGGTCTCCGGCGACTTCCTGCTGACCGTCAACCCCGTCGACGGCGGCGAGATCGAGCCGTGCCCGCCCGCCGAG
>NZ_NEUB01000333.1 GCF_002910825.1 Streptomyces sp. SM1
GCGCCGCCAGGGCCGCCGTCCGCCGCTTCTTCACCCTCGCCACCCCGGCCCCGCCCTCCGCACCCCGCGCACAGCTGTGCGAGCGGCTGCTGGCGGACCTGCGTACCGAGATAGCCCGCGCCGACAGCAAGGCGGCCGTCCTGGTCGCCGCGCTCGGCATCACCGCGGGTGCGTTCAGCGGACTGCTCGCCGGACAGGACTGGTCCCCGGGCGCCCTGTCGGCGACCGGCGCCGCGGTGTGGTGGGCCGGGACCCTCGCCCTCGCCCTCTCCCTCTTCGCACTGCTCCTGGCCGTACTGCCCCGCTACCGCAGCGGGACCTGGGTCCAGGGGCAGCCTCTGTCGTACTTCGGGGACATCCAGCGGGCCGTGCGGGCGGGCCGGCTGGACACCGCGCTCGCCGACACCGAGGCCGACCCGGTGGCCGGTCTGACGGCGGCGCTCACGGAGACGAGCCGGATCGCCTGGCGCAAGCACCAGTGGATCCGTACCGGCCTGATCGCCTTCTGCACCGGCACGCTCCTGCTGCCCGCCTCCCTGCTGATCGGCTGACCCACGGGCCCGGCCACCACCCACGTCAAGCGAAGGAAGCACCATGACCCAGCCACCGCCGACCCCTCCGGAGTACCCGGAGCCGGCCGGCCTCCCCCACCAGCCGGGGACCGCGCACATCCCGCCGCAGTACCCGTCGCCCCCGGCCCACCCCCAGCAGCCCGCCCCGCCGGCCCCGCCCGGGTCCCAGCCCCACATCCCCCCGCAGTACCCCGGGGCAGCGACCCCGCAGTACCCCCAGCCTCCACACACGGGACCGCAGGCACCGCAGGCCCCTCAGTACCCGCAGGCACCCCAGTACCCGCAAGCCCCTCCGTACCCGAACGCAGGCGCGCAGGCCCCGCAGTACCCGCCCCCGACCCCGTACCCACAGGCCGCCCCGTACCCACAGGCCGCCCCGCCCCCCGCACCCGACTCCCCGTTGCACCCGCACCACATCAGCACCGACCGCGGCCGGGTCCACATCGCCGGCCAGCAGCGGCACACCGACGCCACCGCCTTCGGCAGTCTGCTCCTCCACCTGCCGAACTTCCTGTGCAGCCTCGTGGTCGTCGGCCTGGTCTCCGCGTTCTTCGGCAACCTCGGCGTCGTGGTCGTCCTGGTCTGGCTGGCCAGCGGCGCACTCGTGTTCCACCGCCCGACGGAAAGCGCCCTCGCGCGCCATCTGCTCCGGCTGCGCTACCCCACTCCGCAAGAACGAGCCAAACTCGAACCGGTCTGGCGCGAGGTCACCGCCCGTGCGGGCGTCGAAGGCCGGAACTACGAGCTGTGGGTCGAGGACAGCGACGGTCTCAACGCGGTCGCCGCGGCCGGGCACATCGTCGGCGTCACCCGGTTCGCCATGCATCAGCTGCCCAACGGCGAGCTGGCCGCCGTCATGGCCCACGAGCTGGGTCACCACGTCGGCGGTCACGCCTGGTCCTCACTGCTCGGCTACTGGTACGCGCTGCCCGGCCGGATCGCCTGGCGGCTGCTGCGCGCGGTCACCGGGTTCCTGTTCCGGGTGTCGCGGGTGTTCTCGTGCTTCGGCGTGCTGTTCTTCGGTCTGTTCGTCGGCGGCCTCGCACTCGCCACGATCAGCACCCTCTACGGGCTGCCGCTCCTGCTCCTCGCCATGCCGTACGCGCTCGCCGCCGTCGGCCGGCGCTCCGAACTGCGCGCCGACCAGCACGCCGCGGCGCTGGGCTTCGCCCCGATGCTGGCCGCCGTCCTGGAGAAGCTGCACCAGCAGGAGCAGCAGCAGGTCGCCGCGGTCACCGCGGCCAACGGAGGGGCGCCCGTCACCGAGGCTCCGGTGAGCAAGCTGCTGTCCTCGCACCCCGGCTGCACCACCTGCAGCCGTACCTCCAGCCGACCCGCTGACCCGCTGACCACACCACCCCGCCCGGCATCCCGCCCCGGCGCTTTCGGGAGTGCCCAGTCCGACCGGCCGGAACACCTGTCCGCCGGACCGGCGCTATCGCACCAGCGCGGCCAGCAGGACGAAGAAGCTCAGGAAGATCGCCCAGCCGGCGACCGACAGCCAGCCGAGCACCAGCCCGGTCAGGACGAAGCCTTCACCGGCCTCACCCGTGCGGCGGATCTCCGACTGCGCCATGTGGCCGAGGATCACGGCCGGGAGGCCGGTGAGTCCGCCCGTGGCCACGGACAGGACGCCGCAGACCATCGAGGCGATCGCCTTTCCGTTCGTCGCCGGCTGCGGCCGGGGCAGGAACGTGGCCGGCACCGGCCCGGCGACCGCCATCGGCTGAAACTGCGGCTGGAGCTGCGGGCCCTGGGGCAGATCGGCGACCAGCAGCGACAGCTCGGCTATCGTGCGGGCGGTGTAGGCGCGGGCGACACGCTTCTCGAATTCGGGGTGGTCCAGCCTGCCCTCGCCGTAACCGGCCCGCAGGACGTCCACCGCGCGCTCACGGTCGGCGTGGGAGGCCAGCATCGACGGGGCGCCGGGCCCCTGCAAGGGGTTGCCCTGCCACGGGGTCGGGTACGACACGGCTGCCTCCCGGGGGCCGGACAAGAAATCCCTGACAAGTGTATTCACCCACTTGAACGCACCGCAGCGGGAGTTTGGTTCCACGACCCCGCGTCACACCGCACCGCTCGCCCCGGGACGAGCGCGTCCCTTGCCTCCGGGGACGCCGAAGGGCGGCCACCCCGTACGGAGTGACCGCCCTTCGGATCAAGCTGCCCGCTTACTGGTTGTACGGACCGTAGTCGTAGTCCTCCAGCGGAACGGCCTGGCCGGAGCCCGTGCCGAACGGCGAGTAGTCGATGTCGTCGTAGCCGACGGCCGAGTACATCGCGGCCTTGGCCTCCTCGGTCGGCTCGACCCGGATGTTGCGGTAGCGGGACAGCCCCGTACCGGCCGGGATGAGCTTACCGATGATGACGTTCTCCTTGAGGCCGATGAGGCTGTCGGACTTGGCGTTGATCGCCGCGTCCGTCAGCACTCGGGTCGTCTCCTGGAAGGAGGCGGCCGACAGCCAGGACTCCGTCGCCAGCGAGGCCTTGGTGATACCCATCAGCTGCGGACGACCGGAGGCCGGGTGACCGCCCTCCTGGACCACACGACGGTTCTCGGTCTCGAACTTCGAACGCTCGACCAGCTCGCCGGGCAGCAGCTCGGCGTCGCCGGACTCGATGATCGTCACGCGGCGCAGCATCTGCCGGATGATGATCTCGATGTGCTTGTCGTGGATCGACACGCCCTGCGAGTTGTAGACCTTCTGGACCTCGCCGACCAGGTGGACCTGGACGGCACGCTGGCCCAGGATGCGCAGCACGTCGTGCGGGTTGGTGGCACCCACGGTGAGCTGCTCGCCCACATCGACGTGGTCGCCCTCGCGGACCAGGACCTTGGCACGCTTGGAGATCGGGAACGCCGTCTCGTCGCTGCCGTCGTCCGGGGTGACGACGAGCTTCTTGGTCTTCTCGGTCTCCTCGATCCGCACGCGGCCGGAGGCCTCGGAGATCGGGGCGACACCCTTGGGCGTGCGGGCCTCGAAGAGCTCGACGACACGCGGCAGACCCTGGGTGATGTCGTCACCGGCCACACCACCGGTGTGGAAGGTACGCATCGTCAGCTGGGTACCGGGCTCACCGATGGACTGGGCGGCGATGATGCCGACCGCCTCACCGATGTCGACCAGCTTGCCGGTGGCCAGCGAACGGCCGTAGCACATCGCGCAGGTGCCGACGGCGGACTCGCAGGTCAGGACCGAGCGGGTCTTGACCTCCTCGACGCCGCGGGAGACGAGCTCCTCGATGAGGACGTCGCCCAGGTCGGTGCCGGCCGGGGCCAGCACCTGGCCGTCGACCACGATGTCCTCGGCGAGGCAGCGCGCGTACACCGAGGTCTCGACGTCGCCCTCCTTGCGGAGCACGCCCGTCTCGTCCCGGCTGGCGATCTTGAGACGCAGACCGCGGTCGGTGCCGCAGTCCTCCTCGCGGATGATGACGTCCTGGGAGACGTCGACCAGACGACGGGTGAGGTAACCCGAGTCGGCGGTACGCAGAGCGGTGTCCGCCAGACCCTTACGGGCACCGTGCGTGGAGATGAAGTACTCCAGCACGGACAGGCCCTCACGGAACGACGCCTTGATCGGACGCGGGATCGTCTCGTTCTTCGCGTTCGACACCAGACCACGCATACCGGCGATCTGACGCATCTGCATCATGTTGCCTCGTGCGCCCGAGTTCACCATCATGAAGATCGGGTTGGTCTTCGGGAAGTTCTCGTTCATCGCCTCGGCGACCTCGTTGGTCGCCTTGGTCCAGATGTTGATGAGCTCCTGCGTGCGCTCGTCCTTGGTGATCAGACCGCGCTCGTACTGCTTCTGGACCTTCTCGTCCTGCGCCTCGTAGCCCTTGACGATCTCCTTCTTCGCCTCGGGAACGACGACGTCGGAGATGGCGACGGTGACACCGGAACGGGTGGCCCAGTAGAAGCCGGACGCCTTCAGGTTGTCGAGCGTCGCCGCCACGATGACCTTGGGGTAGCGCTCGGCGAGGTCGTTGACGATCTCCGAGAGCTGCTTCTTGCCGACCTCGTAGTCGACGAACGGGTAGTCCTCGGGCAGCAGCTCGTTGAAGAGCGCACGGCCCAGGGTGGTGTTCAGCCGGAAGGTGTCACCCTGCTGCCACTCCCTCTCCCCGACGCCGTCGTCCCCTTCCTCCCACGCCGGCGGGGTCCAGCCGCGCGGCGGGATGGTGCCGACCGGGAAGCGGACGTCGATCCTCGACTGGAGCGACAGCTCGCCCGCGTCGAAGGCCATGATCGCCTCGGCGACCGAGGCGAAGGAACGGCCCTCGCCCTTGAGGTCGCGCATCTCGCCGTCGGTGGTGAGGAAGAACAGACCGAGGACCATGTCCTGGGTCGGCATCGTCACCGGACGGCCGTCGGCCGGCTTGAGGATGTTGTTCGAGGACAGCATCAGGATGCGGGCCTCGGCCTGCGCCTCCGCGGAGAGCGGCAGGTGCACGGCCATCTGGTCACCGTCGAAGTCCGCGTTGAACGCGGTGCAGACGAGCGGGTGGATCTGGATGGCCTTGCCCTCGACCAGCTGCGGCTCGAAGGCCTGGATGCCGAGGCGGTGCAGGGTGGGCGCACGGTTCAGCAGCACCGGGTGCTCGGCGATGACCTCTTCGAGGACGTCGTACACCACGGTGCGGCCGCGCTCGACCATGCGCTTGGCCGACTTGATGTTCTGCGCGTGGTTCAGGTCGACCAGGCGCTTCATCACGAACGGCTTGAAGAGCTCCAGCGCCATCGCCTTCGGCAGACCGCACTGGTGCAGCTTGAGCTGCGGACCGACGACGATCACGGAACGCGCGGAGTAGTCCACGCGCTTGCCGAGCAGGTTCTGACGGAAGCGGCCCTGCTTGCCCTTGAGCATGTCGGACAGCGACTTCAGCGGACGGTTGCCGGGGCCCGTCACCGGGCGGCCACGACGGCCGTTGTCGAAGAGCGCGTCCACGGCCTCCTGGAGCATGCGCTTCTCGTTGTTCACGATGATCTCGGGCGCGCCGAGGTCGAGAAGCCGCTTCAGGCGGTTGTTGCGGTTGATGACACGGCGGTACAGGTCGTTCAGGTCGGAGGTCGCGAAGCGGCCACCGTCCAGCTGCACCATCGGACGCAGGTCCGGCGGGATGACCGGCACGCAGTCCAGCACCATGCCCTTGGGGCTGTTGGACGTCTGCAGGAACGCGGAGACGACCTTCAGCCGCTTGAGCGCACGGGTCTTCTTCTGGCCCTTGCCGGTGCGGATGATCTCGCGGAGGCGCTCGGCCTCCTCGTCGAGGTCGAAGGACTCCAGCCGCTTCTGCAGCGCCGCGGCACCCATCGAGCCGTCGAAGTACGTGCCGAAGCGGTCGCGCAGCTCGCGGTAGAGGAGCTCGTCGCCCTCGAGGTCCTGGACCTTGAGGTTCTTGAACCGGTTCCACACCTCGTCGAGGCGGTCGATCTCGCGCTGCGCACGGTCGCGCAGCTGCTTCATCTCACGCTCGGCGCCCTCGCGCACCTTGCGGCGCACATCGGCCTTGGCACCCTCGGCCTCGAGCTCGGCGAGGTCCGTCTCGAGCTTCTTGGCGCGGGCCTCGAGGTCGGCGTCGCGGCGGTTCTCGACCTGCTGGCGCTCGACGGAGACGTGGGCCTCCAGCGAGGGCAGGTCGCGGGTGCGGCGCTCCTCGTCGACGTACGTGATCATGTACGCCGCGAAGTAGATGACCTTCTCCAGGTCCTTCGGGGCGAGGTCGAGCAGGTAGCCGAGGCGCGACGGGACGCCCTTGAAGTACCAGATGTGAGTGACGGGGGCGGCAAGCTCGATGTGGCCCATCCGCTCACGGCGCACCTTGGCGCGCGTGACCTCGACGCCACAGCGCTCACAGATGATGCCCTTGAAGCGGACGCGCTTGTACTTGCCGCAGTAGCACTCCCAGTCCCGGGTCGGACCGAAGATCTTCTCGCAGAAGAGTCCGTCCTTCTCGGGCTTGAGCGTGCGGTAGTTGATCGTCTCGGGCTTCTTGACCTCGCCGTGGCTCCACTGACGGATGTCGTCAGCGGTGGCCAGACCGATCCGGAGCTCGTCGAAGAAGTTGACGTCGAGCACTATGCGTCAATCCCTCTCAGGGTTGTAAGTCTTGGGGTCTGAAACGGGGGTCCTGGGGCGGGCGGCCCGACGTCGGTCAGGCCGCCCCACTCCCGTCAGACCTCTTCGACGCTGCTCGGCTCGCGCCGGGACAGGTCGATGCCGAGCTCCTCCGCAGCGCGGAAGACGTCCTCGTCGGTGTCACGCATCTCGATGGACATGCCGTCGCTGGACAGCACCTCCACGTTCAGGCACAGGGACTGCATCTCCTTGATGAGGACCTTGAAGGACTCGGGGATGCCGGGCTCGGGGATGTTCTCGCCCTTGACGATGGCCTCGTAGACCTTCACGCGGCCGGTGACGTCGTCGGACTTGATGGTCAGCAGCTCCTGGAGCGCGTAGGCGGCGCCGTACGCCTCGAGTGCCCACACCTCCATCTCGCCGAACCGCTGTCCACCGAACTGAGCCTTACCACCCAGCGGCTGCTGGGTGATCATGGAGTACGGACCGGTCGAACGCGCGTGCAGCTTGTCGTCGACCAGGTGGTGCAGCTTCAGGATGTACATGTAACCGACCGAGATCGGCTCGGGGAACGGCTCACCGGAGCGGCCGTCGTACAGCCGCGCCTTGCCGGTCGGGAGCACCATGCGCTCGCCGTCCCGGTTCGGGATGGTGTGCTGGAGCAGACCGGCGAGCTCGTCCTCGCGCGCACCGTCGAAGACCGGGGTGGCGACGTTGGTACCGGGCTCGACCTTGTCGGCGCCGATGGCCTGGAGCCGCTCGGCCCACTCGTCCGCGAGGCCGGAGACGTCCCAGCCGCGGCTGGCGAGCCAGCCGAGGTGGATCTCCAGGACCTGGCCCGGGTTCATCCGGGACGGCACACCCAGCGGGTTGAGGATGATGTCGACCGGGGTCCCGTCCTCGAGGAACGGCATGTCCTCGATGGGCAGGATCTTGGAGATGACACCCTTGTTGCCGTGCCGGCCGGCGAGCTTGTCACCGTCGGTGATCTTGCGCTTCTGCGCGACGTAGACGCGCACCAGCTGGTTCACACCGGGGGGAAGCTCGTCGCCCTCCTCACGGTCGAAGACGCGGACGCCGATGACCTTGCCGATCTCGCCGTGCGGGACCTTCAGCGAGGTGTCACGGACCTCACGGGCCTTCTCACCGAAGATCGCGCGGAGCAGGCGCTCCTCGGGGGTCAGCTCGGTCTCACCCTTGGGCGTGACCTTGCCGACGAGGATGTCGCCGGCGACGACCTCGGCACCGATACGGATGATGCCGCGCTCGTCGAGGTCGGCGAGGACCTCCTCGGAGACGTTCGGGATGTCCCGGGTGATCTCCTCGGGGCCGAGCTTGGTGTCACGGGCGTCGACCTCGTGCTCCTCGATGTGGATCGAGGAGAGGACGTCGTCCTGCACGAGGCGCTGCGACAGGATGATCGCGTCCTCGTAGTTGTGGCCCTCCCACGGCATGAACGCGACCAGCAGGTTCTTGCCGAGCGCCATCTCGCCGTTCTCGGTGGCCGGACCGTCGGCCAGGACCTGGCCCTCGACGAGCCGGTCGCCCTCGGCGACGATGACCTTCTGGTTGACCGAGGTGCCCTGGTTGGACCGGGAGAACTTGGCGAGGCGGTACGTGATGTACGTGCCGTCGTCGTTGGCGGTGGTGATGTAGTCCGCGGAGACCTCCTGGACCACACCCGCCTTCTCGGCCTTGACCACGTCGCCGGCGTCGGCGGCGGAGCGGTACTCCATGCCGGTGCCGACGAGCGGGGACTCGCTCTTGATGAGCGGCACCGCCTGACGCATCATGTTCGCGCCCATGAGGGCACGGTTGGCGTCGTCGTGCTCCAGGAACGGGATCATGGCGGTCGCGACCGACACCATCTGGCGCGGCGAGACGTCCATGTAGTCGACCTCGTCACCGGGGACGTAGTCGACCTCGCCGCCGCGGCGGCGGACCAGGATGCGGTTCTCGACGAAGCGCATGTCGTCGCCGAGCGGCGCGTTGGCCTGCGCGATGACGAAGCGGTCCTCCTCGTCGGCGGTCAGGTAGTCGACGTCGTCGGTGACCTGACCCTCGACGACCTTGCGGTACGGCGTCTCGATGAAGCCGAACGGGTTGATCCGCCCGTAGGAAGCGAGCGAGCCGATCAGGCCGATGTTCGGGCCTTCCGGCGTCTCGATCGGGCACATGCGGCCGTAGTGCGAGGGGTGCACGTCACGGACCTCGAAGCCGGCCCGCTCACGGGAGAGACCACCCGGGCCGAGGGCGTTGAGACGACGCTTGTGCGTCAGGCCCGACAGCGGGTTGTTCTGGTCCATGAACTGGGACAGCTGGCTGGTGCCGAAGAACTCCTTGATGGAGGCGACGACCGGCCGGATGTTGATCAGGGTCTGCGGCGTGATCGCCTCGACGTCCTGGGTGGTCATGCGCTCGCGCACGACGCGCTCCATACGGGCGAGACCCGTACGGACCTGGTTCTGGATCAGCTCGCCGACGTTACGGATGCGGCGGTTGCCGAAGTGGTCGATGTCGTCGGTCTCGACGATGATCGAGCGCCCGGACTCGCCGACCGTCTCGGTCTCACCGGCGTGCAGCTTCACCAGGTACTTGATGGTGGCGATGACGTCGTCGGTGGTGAGCACACCGGCGTCCAGCGGCTCGTCCCCGCCGAGCTTCTTGTTGACCTTGTAGCGGCCGACCTTCGCGAGGTCGTAGCGCTTGGGGTTGAAGTACAGGTTCTCGAGCAGCGTCTGCGCGGCCTCACGCGTGGGGGGCTCGCCCGGACGCAGCTTGCGGTAGATGTCGAGCAGCGCGTCGTCCTGGCCCTGGGTGTGGTCCTTCTCCAGGGTGGCGCGCATGGACTCGTACTCGCCGAACTCCTCGAGGATCTGCTCGGTGGTCCAGCCGAGCGCCTTCAGGAGGACGGTGACGGACTGCTTGCGCTTGCGGTCGATGCGGACACCGACCATGTCGCGCTTGTCGATCTCCATCTCCAGCCAGGCACCCCGGGACGGGATGATCTTGGCGGAGAAGATGTCCTTGTCGGACGTCTTGTCGATGGAGGAGTCGAAGTAGACGCCGGGCGAGCGGACCAGCTGGGACACCACGACACGCTCGGTGCCGTTGATGACGAAGGTGCCCTTGTTCGTCATGAGCGGGAAGTCGCCCATGAAGACGGTCTGGGACTTGATCTCGCCGGTCTCGTTGTTGGTGAACTCGGCGGTGACGAAGAGCGGGGCCGCGTACGTGAAGTCGCGCTCCTTGCACTCGTCGATGGAGTTCTTCGGCGGCTCGAAGCGGTGGTCGCGGAAGGTCAGCGACATCGACCCGGAGAAGTCCTCGATCGGGGAGATCTCTTCGAAGATCTCCTCCAGACCGGACTTGGTGGGGACGTCCTGCCCGTTCTCGAGAGCCTCCTCGACCCGACTCTGCCAGGCGGTGTTGCCGAGCAGCCAGTCAAAGCTCTCGGTCTGCAGCGCGAGCAGGTTCGGAACCTCGAGAGGCTCCTTGATCTTTGCAAAGGAGATGCGCAGCGGGGCGGTGCTGGCACCGTTGTTCGTATTCGCGGTCGAGGCGTTGCGCGAGGCGGCCAAGAGGGGGTCCTTCCGAGGGCTCGGACTCACTACGCGCGTACCGGCTCCCCGCCGTGCACAGAAGACAGATTCCTCCGAGGGGGGCGAAAGCCCAGGTCGGAGATCGTCGAGTCGTCGGTGATCGAGCGAGGGAATGCCCCTGGTGACGGGCAGGGGACAGCTAACAGGCAGCGCAAAGGGTCAGTGTAGCCACTTGGCACACTGATGTCCAGTGCGGTGTACGAGACCGGGTAGAGGCCCTCGTTGTTCTCAACTCCTGCGACAAGGCGCTGCCCTCAACGCACCGTGATACTGCCCTCTTTGCCGTCGATCCATGCCTCGGATTCGGATCCTTGTGACGACGCGTCCTGAGAATTGCGCGCTGCGTGCGGTTCGTCAAGGCCCTCTTGCCCCCGACCGTCTGCCACGGGGCGATTCCTCGCCGCCCCAGGAGGCACAACGAAGATCACCCTACCCCCCGCCGTCCCGGGGGCAAGGCAGCCGCCGCCGGACCCCCCGTACGCCGAAGAGCGACCACCCGGATGGATGATCGCTCCTCGGCGCTCGAGCGTTACACGTCCCGTGGGACGCGCTGCGGATCCCCGAGGGACCCGCGGGGTGTTACTTGACCTCGACGGAGGCGCCGGCGCCCTTGAGGGACTCGGCGGCCTTCTCGGCGGCGTCCTTGGCGACCTTCTCGAGAACGGGCTTCGGGGCGCCGTCCACGAGGTCCTTGGCCTCCTTCAGACCCAGGGAGGTCAGCTCACGCACGACCTTGATGACCTGGATCTTCTTGTCGCCGGCACCCGTGAGGATGACGTCGAACTCGTCCTGCTCGGCAGCGGCCTCGGCCGGAGCGGCAGCGGCGGCCGGGGCGGCGGCGACGGCCGCGGCGGCGGTGACGTCGAACTTGTCCTCGAAGGCCTTCACGAACTCGGAGAGCTCGATGAGGGTCATCTCCTCGAACTGGGCGAGCAGGTCTTCCTGGCTGAGCTTCGCCATGATGGCGGTCCTTCCACTAATTCGGCAGGTGCCGGATGTACGGGGTGAGGCGGGCGTACGTCAGGCCCGCTGCGACCCTTGCCGCTATGCGGCCGGGGTCAGAAAGCGAGCCGAATTACTCGGCACCGCCCTGCTCGTCCTGCTTGGCACGGAGCGCGTCCACGGTGCGGACGAGCTTCGAGGGGAGCGCCTGGAAGAGCTGAGCAGTCTGCGTCTGCTTGCCCTTGAAAGCGCCCGCCAGCTTGGAGAGCAGAACCTCGCGGGACTCGAGGTCCGCAAGCTTCTTGATCTCGTCGGCGGACATCGCCTTGCCGTCAAGGACGCCGCCCTTGATGACGAGATTCGGGTTGTCCTTGGCGAAGTCACGAAGACCCTTCGCCGACTCCACCGGGTCACCGGTGACGAAGGCGACCGCCGTCGGGCCAGCGAAGAGCTGGTCGTCGAGCGTGATCCCGGCCTCGTTGGCCGCAATCTTGGTCAGCGTGTTCTTCACCACGGCGTACTGGGCGTTCTCACCGAGCGAACGGCGCAGCGTCTTGAGCTGCGCCACGGTGAGACCGCGGTACTCGGTCAGCACGGCGGCGTTGGAGCTGCGGAACTTGTCCGTCAGCTCGGCAACCGCGGCAGCCTTGTCGGGCCTCGCCATAGAGCCTCGGCCTCCTTCCGGGTGATTCGGACCGCGCGGACCCGAAGGAGGACTGGGGAAAACGAAACGCCCCGGCGCAGGCGCACGGGGCGTAGCTCTACCGGTTTCTCGCGCCTCGCGGCAACAAGCTCCGGGAACTCTTCCACTCACACCTGCGCGGGTCGTCCGCAATTCAGCGGATCCTTCGGCCACCGCACCCTCAGACGAGCGCACGGCAACGACCAGCGGTCTTTGGCTTCTGTGGAAGAGTACGCGAACGGATCGGCGTGGAGCAAATCGGCCGACATGCGGCTCGCCGGAGGCACGGGGCCTCCGGGGCCGAGCCGGGTCTAGGCGCCCGCTCCCAGGCCCTCCAGCTCCTTCATCATCTCCGCGAGGTCGAACGTGTCCTTGGCCGGCGGCGCCTCGACCTGGGCCGCGGCGCCGTAGTCGGAGTAGTGGGCCGTCATGTTCATCGTGCCCTGGGGGAGCTTCATGCCGACGACCATCTTGGCCGGGTAGTTGCCCTCGTTGACCCAGACCTCGGTGTCGTACCCCTTCAGGCCGGCCTTCTCCATGTTGGCGACGACCTCCTCACGCTCCTTCTCGGAGAGCGTGTCGAAGGACTTGTTGACGTCGAGCATCTCCTCGAAGCTCAGCGTGCCCTTGTAGTGCTGCGTCTGGACGCCGTCGACCTTCTCCGGTCCCACGTGCTTCAGGCTCTTGGACTCGAGCAGCAGGGCGAGCTGCTGCGACGGGTCCTGGTTCATGTTCTCCATGCCGCCGGTCATCTGCTTCTGGACCGGGGGGTCACCGGACGCCTCGGCCATGGCACCGAAGTCCATCTTCATCCAGCGCTTGCCGTCCATCTCGGCGGCCATCTGCGCACCCATATCCATGTACATGGCGTCGTCCACCATGATCATGCGCATCTGCTGGGGCGCGTCCGGGCCACCCGCCGCGAGCGCGGAGCCCTTCATGGTGACGTCCATGACAGCCGGGTCCCAGCCCTGCACCCCGGACATTTCGATGGTGCCGCCGCCTTCCACGGCCGCCGGCATCGTCATGGTCATCCGCACCTTGGAGGACTTGGCCTCCGAGGTGTTCTTGAAGGCCGCCTGGAGGACCTCGGTCATCTCGGTCTGCGACTGGACCGCGGACTCCGCCGATCCGCCGGCCTTCTTCTTGCCGCCCTCGTCGCTGTCACCGCCCTGACACCCCGCGACACCCGCGACGGCGGCCGCGGCCGTCAGACAGACACCCGCGCGCTTCCACACGGCCATACCCATGAATCCCACCCCTGTTGTGTGTCTCTGTGCTGCGTCTGTGAAGTCAAGGGAACGGTAACCCACTTGGCTGACACCGCCGCATGAGAAAGCCCGCCCCCGGGCCTCTGAGAGGCCCGGGGGCGGGCGTTCACTGCGTGCGCGGGCCGGTCGGTCGGCCCGACCCGGCTCAGACGGCGGCCGGGTCCTCCTCGACGAGGAGGTTGCGGGTGCGGTTCGGGTCGAGCGGAATGCCGGGGCCCATCGTGGTGCTGATGGCGGCCTTCTTGATGTAGCGACCCTTGGCGGCGGACGGCTTCAGACGGAGGATCTCCTCCAGCGCGGCGCCGTAGTTCTCCACCAGCTTGGTGTCGTCGAAGGACGACTTGCCGATGATGAAGTGCAGGTTCGAGTGCTTGTCGACGCGGAACTCGATCTTGCCGCCCTTGATCTCGGTGACGGCCTTGGTCACGTCCGGGGTCACGGTGCCGGTCTTGGGGTTCGGCATCAGACCACGGGGACCGAGCACGCGGCCGAGGCGGCCGACCTTGCCCATGAGGTCCGGGGTGGCGACGACGGCGTCGAAGTCCAGACGGCCCTTCGACACCTCGTCGATCAGCTCGTCGGCGCCGACGATGTCGGCGCCCGCGGCACGCGCGGCCTCGGCACGGTCACCGGTCGCGAAGACCAGGACCCGGGCGGTCTTACCGGTGCCGTGCGGGAGGTTCACGGTGCCACGGACCATCTGGTCGGCCTTGCGCGGGTCGACACCCAGACGGAAGGCGACCTCGACGGTGCCGTCGAACTTGCTCGTGGACGTCTCCTTGGCGAGACGGACGGCCTCGAGCGGGGCGTACAGCTTCTCCCGGTCGATCTTGGCGTCCGCAGCGCGGAGAGACTTGCTGCGCTTGCTCACTGAAAGCTCCTGTGGGATCTGAGGAGTCGTGGTCCGGGCCGAGCCGGCCCTGCCACTACTGCTTGGCTTACGGGGGTGGAGATCAGCCCTCGACCGTGACGCCCATGGAACGGGCGGTACCGGCGATGATCTTCTCCGCCTGGTCCAGGTCGTTGGCGTTGAGGTCGGGCATCTTGGTGGTGGCGATCTCACGGACCTGGTCGCGCGTGATCTTCGCGACCTTGGTCTTGTGCGGCTCGCCGGAGCCCTTCTCCACACCCGCGGCCTTGAGGATCATCTTGGCGGCCGGCGGGGTCTTGGTGATGAAGGTGAAGGAACGGTCCTCGTAGACCGTGATCTCCACCGGGATGACCCAGCCGCGCTGCGACTCGGTCGCGGCGTTGTAGGCCTTGCAGAACTCCATGATGTTCACGCCGTGCTGGCCCAGCGCGGGGCCGACCGGCGGGGCCGGGTTCGCGGCACCGGCCTGGATCTGGAGCTTGATGAGCCCCGTGACCTTCTTCTTCTTCTTGGGAGGCATGGCTCTCCGGGTCCTTTCGATTCGGGTCCTGCCCACGTCATGGGGACAACCCGGACGCAGGCATACCGCACAACGATAGCGGGTATAGATGCGCGGCTGAAAACCGAGCAGGTCAGCCGAGTGCGCGAGCGCTCTGCTGACCTGCTCGGAAGCTGTGTACCAGCCGTTCCAGAAAAGCCGGGTCCGAGGACTAGTTCTTCTGGATCTGGTCGAAGGAGAGCTCGACCGGCGTCTCCCGGCCGAAGATCTCCACCAGGCCCTTGACCTTCTTCGAGTCGGGGTTGATCTCGTTGATGGTCGCCTGGAGCGTGGCGAACGGGCCGTCGGTGACGGTGACCGAGTCGCCGACCTCGAAGTCCAGCACCTGGACCTCGACCTTGCGCTGCGGAGCCGGCTTGCCCTCGGCCTCGGCGGCCTCGCGGGCGGCCTTCTCCTCGGCCTCCGGGGCGAGCATCTTGACGATCTCGTCCAGCGTCAGCGGGTACGGGTCGTAGGCGTTGCCCACGAAGCCGGTGACGCCGGGGGTGTTGCGGACGACGCCCCAGGACTCGTTCGTCAGGTCCATACGGACCAGGACGTAACCCGGGAGCTTGTTCTGCTTGATCGTCTTGCGGTCGCCGTTCTTGATCTGGACGACCTCTTCCTGCGGCACCTCGGCCTGGAAGATGTAGTCCTCGACGTTCAGCGAGACGGCGCGCTGCTCCAGGTTGGTCTTCACCCGGTTCTCGTAGCCCGCGTAGGTGTGGATGACGTACCACTCGCCGGGCAGCGTCCGCAGTTCCTCGCGGAGCTTCTCGACCGGGTCGCGGTCGTCCTCGGGCTCTTCGGCTTCTTCGGCCTGCTCGGCCGCTTCCGCGGCCTCGGGGGTCTCGTCCGTCTCGTCGGCGGTGGTCTCGTCCGCCTCGGCGCTCTCGTCCGTGGTGGCGGTCTCGTCCGCGGTGGTGCCGGCAGCCTCGGCCTCGGCAGAGGCCTCGGTGTCCTCGACGCCCGCGCCCTCGACGGCGGCGGGCGCGTCCTCTGCGGACGCGGCCCCTTCGCCGACAGGCTCAACGGCGTCGTTCACGTTCGGGTCAGACACGGTGGCTGCTTCTTCCTGGATACATAGGGGTGGAACATGCGAAAGGAGCGCCGGGTACCTCGGCGCTCTTCGCTCGGGGATCAGCCGAAGACGTACTTGGCGGCGTTGCTGAGGCCATAGTCGAACAGCGTGATCAGGCCGATCATCAGCACCACGAAGATGATCACCGCGGTCGTGTACGACGTCAGCTGGTTACGGGTCGGCCAGACCACCTTGCGGAGCTCCGCAACGATCTGACGGTAGAAGAGGGCGAGACGCTTCAGCGGACCCTTCTTGGCCCGCTTACCGCCTTTGCGGGTCTTCTTCTTGGAGTCCGGCGCCTCGTCCTCGGCATCAGGCATGTCGATGGAGCCCACGGCGTCCGTCACTCGTCCTCACCTGATTCCGGGTCGTGGCCGTGCCGCGCCCGGTGAGAGCCCGCACGGCGGTGCATTGCAGTACGTACATGCGCACACATCCTGGCGACGGAGTGTGTAGCAGGGCCGGAGGGACTTGAACCCCCAACCGCTGGTTTTGGAGACCAGTGCTCTACCAATTGAGCTACGACCCTTTGTGCGTTCCCCAACGTACCGCATCCGACCGGATGCTTGGTGTACACCGGCTGAGCGCGGGCCGCTGAAGGCCAACGAGGTGAGAGTGTACGTGTTCCCGGGCTTGGCGTCGAACGACACGTGCCGGTGCCGGAGGGCCCCGGCCGCCGTCCGGCGCAAGATCGTCCCGGCCGCGCGGCCCCGGCGCGGTGGATCCGGACTGGTGTCCACTGGTTTGCCCGGTCATGTTCGGTCCGTGAAACCCCCGTGCCCGCCGGGTTCCGGGTCTGGAACGATGGGCCCATGAGCGCTGCAACCCCTCCCACCGAGCGCCGGGTCTCCGCCCGCGTCGGCTCGATCTCCGAGTCCGCCACCCTCGCCGTGGACGCCAAGGCCAAGGCCCTCAAGGCCGCCGGGCGACCGGTGATCGGCTTCGGCGCAGGTGAGCCCGACTTCCCGACGCCCGACTACGTCGTCGAGGCCGCGATCGAGGCCTGCAAGAACCCGAAGTACCACCGCTACACGCCGGCGGGCGGTCTGCCCGAGCTGAAGTCCGCGATCGCCGCGAAGACGCTGCGCGACTCCGGCTACGAGGTGGACCCGTCCCAGATCCTGGTCACCAACGGCGGGAAGCAGGCCATCTACGAGGCCTTCGCCGCCATCCTCGACCCGGGCGACGAGGTCATCGTCCCGGCCCCGTACTGGACGACGTACCCGGAGTCGATCCGGCTGGCCGGCGGTGTCCCGGTCGAGGTGGTCGCCGACGAGACCACCGGCTACCGCGTGAGCGTGGAGCAGCTGGAGGCGGCCCGCACGGAGAAGACGAAGGTCGTCCTCTTCGTCTCTCCCTCGAACCCGACCGGCGCGGTCTACGGCGAGGCCGAGACCGAGGCGATCGGCCGCTGGGCCGTGGAGCACGGTCTGTGGGTGCTGACGGACGAGATCTACGAGCACCTGGTCTACGGCGACGCCGTCTCCGTCTCCCTGCCCGCGCTGCTGCCCGAGCTGCGCGACAAGTGCGTCGTGGTGAACGGTGTCGCGAAGACCTACGCGATGACGGGCTGGCGGGTCGGCTGGATCATCGGCCCGAGGGACGTGGTCAAGGCCGCGACCAACCTCCAGTCGCACGCCACGTCGAACGTCTCCAACGTCGCCCAGGTGGCCGCCCTCGCCGCCGTCTCCGGCGGCCTCGAAGCGGTCGCGAAGATGCGCGAGGCCTTCGACCGGCGGCGGAAGACCATCGTGCGGATGCTCAACGAGATCGACGGCGTGCTCTGCCCGGAGCCCGAGGGCGCGTTCTACGTCTACCCCTCGGTCAAGGCGCTGATCGGCAAGGAGATCCGGGGCAAGCGGCCGCGGGACTCGGTCGAGCTGGCCGCGCTCATCCTGGAGGAGGCCGAGGTCGCGGTGGTGCCCGGTGAGGCGTTCGGCACCCCGGGGTACGTGCGGCTGTCGTACGCGCTGGGCGACGAGGACCTCGTCGAGGGCGTGAGCCGCATCCAGAAGCTGCTCGCGGAGGCGCGCGACTGACGTCCGACGCACCGCAGGGGCGCCCGGTTCCGGCCCGGGCGCCCCTCTTCGTTTTCCCCGGGTGTTTGTGCGATCAAGACCACGAAAGGGGAAAGCGCTACCGGGATGGCCGGGACGTGCGGCAGGATCGACCGATGGAGCGTGTACGTGATCTCTCTGAGCTGCCGAAAGCCCATCTCCACCTGCACTTCACCGGGTCCATGCGACCCGCCACCCTGCTGGAGCTGGCCGACAAGTACGGGGTGCGCCTGCCCGAGGCCCTGACCGACGCGCTGACCGGCGGGGAGCCGCCGAGACTGCGGGCCACGGACGAGCGCGGCTGGTTCCGCTTCCAGCGGCTGTACGACGCGGCCCGCTCGTGCCTGCGTGAGCCGGAGGACATCCAGCGGCTGGTGCGGGAGGCCGCCGAGGAGGACGTGTGCGACGGCTCCGGCTGGCTGGAGATCCAGGTCGACCCGACGTCGTACGCACCGCGGCTGGGCGGCCTGATCCCGACGCTGGAGATCATCCTGGACGCGGTGGACTCGGCGATGCGGGACACCGGGATCGGGATGCGGGTCCTGGTCGCCGCCAACCGGATGAAGCACCCGCTGGACGCGCGCACGCTGGCCCGGCTGGCGGTGCGGTACGCGGACCGGGGCGTGGTCGGGTTCGGGCTCTCCAACGACGAGCGGCGCGGGATGGCCCGTGACTTCGACCGGGCCTTCGCGATCGCGCGGGACGGAGGGCTGCTGTCGGCGCCGCACGGCGGCGAGCTGGCCGGGCCGTCGTCGGTCCGGGACTGCCTGGACGACCTGGACGCGCACCGGATCGGTCACGGTGTGCGGGCGGCGGACGATCCGCGGCTGATGCGGCGGCTCGCGGACCGCCAGGTGACGTGCGAGGTCTGCCCGGCGTCCAACGTGGCGCTGGGGGTCTACGAGAAGCACGAGGACGTACCGCTGCGGACCCTGTTCGAGGCGGGGGTGCCGCTGGCGCTCGGCGCGGACGACCCCCTGCTGTTCGGCTCCCGGCTGGCGGCCCAGTACGAGATCGCCCGAGTCCACCACGGGTTCACCGACGCGGAGCTCGCGGAGGTGGCCCGGCAGTCGGTACGGGGCTCGGCGGCCCCGGAGGACATCAAGGCGAAACTGCTGTCGGGCGTGGACACCTGGCTCACCACCCCGGCGTAGTCACGGGCCCGCGCGGACGCGGCGGCGGGGCCCGCTGCCGGGCGCCTTGGTACGGCCCTCGCTACAGGCTGACGCCGACCGTCACCGGTTCGTTCACCAGGGTGATGCCGAACGCCTCGTGGACACCGGCGACGACCTCGCGGGCGAGTGCCAGCAGGTCCTCGGTGGTCGCCTCTCCCCGGTTGGTGAGGGCGAGGGTGTGCTTGGTGGAGATACGGGCCGGGCCCTGGCCGTACCCCTTGCCGAAACCGGCCTTGTCGATCAGCCAGGCGGCGGAGGTCTTGGTGTGGCCCTCGCCCGCCGGATACGCGGGGGCCTCCGCCCCGTCACCGAGCCGCTCTCGCACGCGCGTGCGGAATGCGGCGAACGTCTCCTCGTCGAGGACCGGGTTGGTGAAGAAGGAACCGGCCGACCATGTGTCGTGGTCGTCGGGGTCCAGGACCATGCCCTTGCCGGCGCGGAGCCCCAGAACCGTCTCGCGGGCCGTGGCCAGCGGTACCCGCTCGCCCGGCGCGACACCGAGAACGCGCGCGGTCTCGGCGTACTTGAGTGGACCGGACAGGCCGCCGGCGTCCTCCAGGGCGAATCTCACGCGCAGGACGACGTAGCGCCCGGGGTCCGCCTTGAAGCGGCTGTGGCGGTACGAGAAGGCGCACTCCTCGTTGCTCAGGGTGACCGTCTCGCGGGCCCTGCGGTCGTAGGCGACGACCTCGGTGAGGGTGGAGGAGACCTCCTGGCCGTACGCCCCGACGTTCTGGATCGGGGTGGCGCCCGCCGAACCGGGGATGCCGGCCAGGCACTCGACACCGGCGAGGCCCGCCTCCACCGTGCGGGCCACGGCGTCGGTCCACACCTCGCCGGCCGCCAGCTCCAGGCGGGTGCCGTCCAGGGTGACGCCCCGGGTGCCGATGACGAGGGCGGTGCCGTCGAAGCCCTTGTCGCCGATGACCAGGTTGGAGCCGCCGCCGATGATCAGCAGCGGGGTGCCGCTGTCGTCGGCGTCGCGGACGACGGCGATCACCTCGTCGTCGGTGGTCGCGGTGACCAGCCGGGTCGCGGGGCCGCCCAGCCGGAAGGTGGTCAGCGGGGCGAGGGGGGCGTCGTGGAGTTCCTGCACGGGCCCAAGAC
>NZ_NEUB01000334.1 GCF_002910825.1 Streptomyces sp. SM1
CGGCGCTCGCAGCGGACCCTCCCGCCCCGGAATGGCTCACCGCTGTGCGAAAACGATCCACCGGCTTCCCATTGGCCCTTGCTGTGGCCTGCTCCGTTCACGTTTCCTCGGTGCTGCAGAAACCCCCCTTTCCCCTCAGCGAGGTCATTCGTGTCCAGCACGCTCTCCGAAAACCAGGGTCCCGAGACCGGCACCGCCCGTGTGAAGCGCGGCATGGCCGAGCAGCTCAAGGGCGGCGTGATCATGGACGTCGTCACTCCGGAGCAGGCGAAGATCGCCGAGGACGCCGGAGCCGTCGCCGTCATGGCCCTGGAACGGGTCCCGGCCGACATCCGCAAGGACGGCGGCGTGGCCCGTATGTCCGACCCGGACATGATCGAGGGCATCATCGGCGCCGTGTCGATCCCCGTGATGGCCAAGTCCCGCATCGGCCACTTCGTCGAGGCCCAGGTGCTCCAGTCGCTCGGCGTCGACTACATCGACGAGTCCGAGGTCCTCACCCCGGCCGACGAGGTCAACCACTCCGACAAGTGGGCCTTCACGACCCCCTTCGTCTGCGGTGCGACCAACCTCGGCGAAGCCCTGCGCCGTATCGCCGAGGGCGCCGCCATGATCCGCTCCAAGGGTGAGGCCGGCACCGGCAACGTCGTCGAGGCCGTCCGCCACCTGCGTCAGATCAAGAACGAGATCGCCAGGCTCCGCGGCTACGACAACAACGAGCTGTACGCCGCCGCCAAGGACCTGCGCGCCCCGTACGAGCTGGTCAAGGAGGTCGCCGAACTGGGCAAGCTCCCCGTCGTGCTGTTCTCCGCCGGTGGTGTGGCCACCCCGGCCGACGCCGCGCTGATGCGTCAGCTCGGCGCCGAGGGCGTCTTCGTGGGCTCCGGCATCTTCAAGTCCGGCGACCCGGCCAAGCGCGCCGCCGCCATCGTCAAGGCGACCACCTTCTACGACGACCCGAAGGTCATCGCGGAGGCGTCCCGGAACCTCGGCGAGGCCATGGTCGGCATCAACTGCGACGCCCTCCCCGAGACCGAGCGCTACGCCAACCGGGGCTGGTAGTCCCCTGATGAGCGACGCACCCGTCATCGGTGTCCTGGCCCTCCAGGGCGACGTACGGGAGCACCTTGTCGCCCTGGCCGCGGCCGACGCCGTGGCCAGGCCGGTCAGGCGCCCCGAGGAGCTCGCCGAGGTCGACGGCCTGGTCGTCCCCGGCGGCGAGTCCACCACGATCTCCAAGCTGGCCGTCCTGTTCGGCCTGATGGAACCGCTGCGCGCGCGTGTGCGGGACGGCATGCCCGTCTACGGCACCTGCGCAGGCATGATCATGCTGGCCGACAAGATTCTCGATCCCCGCTCCGGCCAGGAGACCGTCGGCGGCATCGACATGATCGTGCGCCGCAACGCCTTCGGACGGCAGAACGAGTCCTTCGAGGCCTCGGTCGACGTCAGTGGCGTCCCGGGCGAACCGGTCGAGGGTGTCTTCATCCGCGCCCCCTGGGTGGAGTCCGTCGGCGCCGCGGTGGAGGTGCTCGCCGAGCACGGCGGACACATCGTCGCGGTCCGTCAGGGCAACGCCCTGGCCACGTCGTTCCACCCGGAGCTGACCGGAGACCACCGCGTGCACGCCCTGTTCGTCGACATGACACGCGAGAAGCGGACGGCCGAGTCCTTGTAGGATTCCTGCGTTCGTTGCAGAGATGGGTTACGCGAAGGAGACAGGCAGATGTCCGGCCACTCTAAATGGGCCACGACGAAGCACAAGAAGGCCGTGATCGATGCCAAGCGCGGCAAACTCTTCGCGAAGCTGATCAAGAACATCGAGGTCGCCGCGCGGATGGGCGGCATCGACCTGGACGGCAACCCCACGCTCTACGACGCCGTCCAGAAGGCCAAGAAGCAGTCGGTACCGAACAAGAACATCGACTCCGCCATCAAGCGCGGTGGCGGTCTCGAGGCCGGTGGCGCCGAATACGAGACGATCATGTACGAGGGCTACGGCCCGAACGGTGTCGCGGTGCTCATCGAGTGCCTCACCGACAACCGCAACCGTGCCGCCTCGGACGTACGCGTCGCGATGACCCGCAACGGCGGTTCCATGGCCGACCCCGGCTCGGTTTCCTACCTGTTCAACCGCAAGGGCGTGGTGATCGTCCCCAAGGGCGAACTGAGCGAGGACGACGTCCTCGCCGCCGTCCTGGACGCGGGCGCCGAGGAGGTCGACGACCTCGGTGAGTCCTTCGAGGTGCTCAGCGAGGCCACCGACCTGGTCGCCGTGCGCACCGCCCTGCAGGACGCCGGGATCGACTACGACTCCGCCGAGGCCAACTTCGTCCCGACCATGCAGGTCGAGCTGGACGAGGAGGGCGCCAAGAAGATCTTCAAGCTCATCGACGCCCTGGAGGACAGCGACGACGTGCAGAACGTCTTCGCCAACTTCGACGTGAGCGACGAGATCATGGAGAGGGTCGACGCGTAGCGCTGTGGCGTGCACGGCGGTTCGGCGGGCCCCTGGGACATCTCCCCGCGGGCCCGCCGCTTCTGTCAGTGGCGGCCGTTAGCCTGGCATACGTCAAAGATCACCGTCCACGGGCCGCAACCAGCAATTGAGGAACCCCGACGGCGATCGACCAGGTCCGCGAGAGCGGCGGCGGTTCAGCCGCAAAGAGGGAAGGGTGCGGCGCGTGCGCGTGCTGGGGGTGGACCCGGGGCTGACCCGGTGCGGTGTCGGCGTCGTGGAGGGTGTGGCCGGACGGCCGCTCACCATGCTCGGCGTGGGAGTCGTCCGCACGCTGGCGGACGCCGACCTCGGACACCGTCTCGTCGCCGTCGAGCAGGGCCTCGAACAGTGGCTGGACGAATACCGCCCCGACTGCGTCGCCGTGGAGCGCGTCTTCAGCCAGCACAACGTGCGTACGGTGATGGGCACCGCCCAGGCCAGCGCGGTGGCGATCCTGTGCGCCTCCCGCCGCGGCCTCCCCGTCGCCCTGCACACGCCCAGCGAGGTCAAGGCCGCCGTCACCGGCTCGGGCCGCGCCGACAAGGCCCAGGTCGGTGCCATGGTCACCCGGCTGCTGCGGCTCGACGCACCGCCGAAACCCGCCGACGCCGCCGACGCCCTCGCGCTCGCCATCTGCCACATCTGGCGCGCGCCCGCCCAGAACCGGCTCCAGCGGGCCGCCGCCCTGCACCCCTCGAAGACCTCCCGCGCACCACAAGCCTCACCAGCACCACAAGCCCCGCATGCAACGAAAGGCCGTACGGCATGATCGCCTTCGTCAGCGGCACGGTCGCCGCCCTCGCCCCCAACGCCGCGGTGGTCGAGGTCGGCGGCGTCGGCATGGCCGTCCAGTGCACGCCGGGCACCCTGTCCACGCTCCGCGTCGGCAAGCCCGCGAGACTCGCCACCTCCCTCGTCGTCCGCGAGGACTCCCTGACCCTCTACGGCTTCGCCGACGACGACGAGCGCCAGGTCTTCGAGCTGCTCCAGACCGCCAGCGGCGTCGGCCCCCGGCTGGCCCAGGCGATGCTCGCCGTGCACGCCCCCGACGCGCTGCGCGCGGCCGTCGCCGCCGGTGACGAGAAGACGCTGACCGCCGTCCCCGGCATCGGCAAGAAGGGTGCCCAGAAACTGCTCCTGGAGCTGAAGGACCGCCTGGGCGCGCCGACCGGGACCCCCGCCGTCGGCGCACCGGTCACCACCGGCTGGCGCGACCAGCTGCACGCCGCCCTGATCGGCCTCGGGTACGCGACCCGCGAGGCCGACGAGGCCGTGTCCGCGGTGGCGCCCGGTGCGGAGGCCGCCGGGGGCACCCCGCAGGTGGGGCAGCTGCTGAAGGCCGCCCTGCAGACACTGAACCGCGCCCGATAGCCCGCGGCCCGAGAGCCCGTACCGAGAGCTGAGGCACACGCACATGAACTGGGACGACACGACCGACACCTCCGACGGGGAGCGGCTCGTCGGGGCGTCCGCCGACGGTGAGGACCAGGCGGTCGAGGCCGCCCTGCGCCCCAAGGACCTGGGCGAGTTCATCGGCCAGGAGAAGGTCCGCGAGCAACTGGACCTCGTCCTGCGCGCCGCACGCGCGCGCGGTGCCACCGCCGACCATGTACTGCTCTCCGGCGCCCCCGGTCTCGGCAAGACCACCCTCTCGATGATCATCGCGGCCGAGATGGAAGCGCCCATCCGCATCACCTCGGGCCCGGCCATCCAGCACGCCGGCGACCTCGCGGCGATCCTCTCCTCCCTCCAGGAGGGCGAGGTCCTCTTCCTCGACGAGATCCACCGCATGTCGCGGCCCGCCGAGGAGATGCTCTACATGGCGATGGAGGACTTCCGCGTCGACGTGATCATCGGCAAGGGCCCCGGCGCCACCGCCATCCCGCTCGAACTGCCGCCCTTCACCCTGGTCGGCGCCACCACCAGGGCCGGCCTGCTGCCGCCCCCGCTGCGCGACCGCTTCGGCTTCACCGCGCACATGGAGTTCTACGAGCCGGCCGAACTGGAGCGGGTCGTCCACCGCTCGGCGAGCCTGCTCGACGTCGAGATCGAACCGGACGGAGCCGCGGAGATCGCCGGCCGCTCCCGCGGCACGCCCCGTATCGCCAACCGTCTCCTGCGCCGCGTCCGGGACTACGCGCAGGTCAAGGCCGACGGCCTGATCACCAAGGACATCGCCGCGGCGGCCCTCGCCGTCTACGAGGTCGACGCCCGCGGCCTCGACCGGCTGGACCGGGGGGTGCTCGAGGCCCTCCTCAAGCTGTTCGGCGGCGGACCGGTCGGCCTGTCCACGCTCGCTGTCGCGGTGGGGGAGGAGCGTGAGACCGTGGAGGAGGTGGCGGAGCCCTTCCTGGTACGGGAGGGACTGCTCGCCCGCACCCCCCGCGGACGGGTCGCCACCCCGGCGGCCTGGGCGCACCTCGGGCTCACACCGCCCCGCTCGCAGGCCGCCGGAAACGGACAAGGGAACCTGTTCGGGGCGTGAGCGCGAGGGCACTGGCCGGGGCAGGAACCCGGGTGCCATGCTGAGCGTTGTTCCCTTGGCGCGGACTCGCTTAGACTCCGCCGGTGCCGCCGTTGTCGGCGGCACCACATACCCCCAACCATCAGGCCGTTCACCATCGCGGTCGTGTGAAGGAAGTTCCGACCCGTGAGTCTCCTGACCCTCCTCCCGTTCATTGTGCTCATCGGGGCCATGTTTCTGATGACCCGGTCGGCCAAGAAGAAGCAGCAGCAGGCCATCGACATGCGGAACCAGATGCAGCCCGGTTCCGGCGTCCGCACCATCGGGGGCATGTACGCCACGGTCAAGGAGGTCAGCGAGGACACGGTCCTCCTCGACGCCGGCCCGGGTGTGGAACTGCTGTTCGCGAAGAACTCGATCGGTGCCGTCCTGACGGACGAGGAGTACAACCGCATCGTCCACGGCATCGAGCACGACCTGAAGTCCGACACCGACGTCGTCCCCGACGACGCCTCCTCCCTCACCGAGACCGACGACTCCTCCGACGCTGCCGCCGCCTCCGACGACACGCCTGTCGACCTCGGCAAGAAGGACGCGGCCGACGAGCCGGCCGACGCCGACACCGCCGACGAGGCGAAGGCGGACGCGCAGTCGAAGAAGTCCGAGGGCGACTCCGAGGCGAAGTAGTCATGTCCCGGGGCGCGCGGGTGCTGCCCGCGCGCCCCGGGACATGCCCAGCTCGCACGGAATCCCCACACCATATGACCGCGCCGCACCCTGACCCGGTGCGCGGCGGCTCGAGAGGGAGTACGAGAAGGTGGCAGCACTCAAAAAGGGAAAGAACGCGAGCGCCACAAGCAATCCGTGGCGCTCGCTGGCTCTGATCCTGATCGCCATGGTGGCGCTCACGGGGGGAATGTTCGCCTCCGGGCACACCACACCGCGTCTCGGTATCGACCTGGCCGGTGGCACGAGCATCACCCTGGCGGCGGTCCCCGAGGCCGGCCAGGAGTCCGCGATCAACAAGACCAACATGAACACCGCGGTCTCCATCATGGAGCGGCGTGTCAACGGTCTCGGTGTCTCCGAGGCCGAGGTCCAGACGCAGGGCACCCGCAACATCATCGTCAACATTCCCAAGGGCACGAACTCCAAGCAGGCCCGGGAACAGGTGGGCACCACCGCCAAGCTCTACTTCCGCCCGGTCATCGCCACCGAACTCGCCGGCGGCGGGACCGCTCCGTCGCCCAGCGCGACCGGCGACGAATCGGAGCAGGACTCCGGCAAGGACAAGGCGACCGACAAGGCCACGGACAAGGCGACCGACGGCTCGTCGCCGTCCGCCTCCACCGGCCCGTCGGCGAGTGCCACCACCCAGGGCCGCGCGGTCACCGACGCCCTGAAGGCCGACGAGACCCCCTCCGCCTCCCCGAGCGGCAAGGCCGAGGACTCCCCGTCCGCCACCGGCGGCGCCTCCGGCGACGCAGACCTCCAGGCCCAGTACGCCGCGCTCGACTGCACCAAGGAGAGCGTCCGCGCCAAGGCCGGTGACGGATCCAAGGCCACCGACTCGATCGTCGCCTGCGGCCAGAACTCCCAGGGCCAGTGGCAGAAGTACGTCCTCGGCCCCGCCGCGGTCGACGGCACGGACGTCGACGAGGCCGACGCCGTCCTGAACACCCAGACCGGTGCCGGCTGGATCGTCACCATGAAGTTCACGGGCAAGGGCGCCGAGAAGTTCGCCGACATCACCGGCCAGCTCGCCCAGAAGCAGTCCCCGCAGAACCAGTTCGCCATCGTCCTGGACAACGAGGTCGTCTCCGACCCGTACGTCAGCCAGGCCCTGACCGGTGGAAACGCCGAGATCTCCGGCAACTTCAACCAGCAGTCGTCGCAGGAACTGGCGAACATGCTGTCCTACGGCGCGCTGCCGCTGACCTTCCGCGAGGACAGCGTCACCACCGTCACCGCCGCGCTCGGCGGCGAGCAGCTGAAGGCCGGTCTGATCGCCGGTGCCATCGGCCTCGCCCTGGTCGTCCTCTACCTGCTGGTCTACTACCGCGGCCTGTCCTTCATCGCCATCCTCTCCCTGCTGGTCTCCGCGGCCCTCACCTACGTGATCATGTCGCTGCTCGGCCCGACCATCGGCTTCGCGCTGAACCTGCCGGCCGTGTGCGGTGCCATCGTCGCGATCGGCATCACGGCGGACTCGTTCATCGTGTTCTTCGAACGGGTCCGCGACGAGATCCGCGAGGGCCGCACGCTGCGCCCGGCCGTGGAGCGGGCCTGGCCGCGTGCCCGGCGGACCATCCTGGTCTCCGACTTCGTGTCGTTCCTCGCCGCCGCCGTGCTCTTCGTCGTCACCGTCGGCAAGGTCCAGGGCTTCGCGTTCACGCTCGGCCTGACCACCGTGCTCGACGTCGTGGTGGTGTTCCTCTTCACCAAGCCCCTGCTCACGCTGATGGCCCGCCGGAAGTTCTTCGCGAGCGGCCACAAGTGGTCCGGACTCGACCCGAAGGCGCTGGGCGCGAAACCACCCCTGCGCCGCACCCGTCGTTCCCCCGCCCCCGCCATGACGAAGGAGGCGTGAGAGATGTCGAAACTCGGCACCCTCGGGGCCCGGCTGCACCACGGTGAGGTCGGCTACGACTTCGTCAAGAACCGCAAGATCTGGTACGCCGTCTCCATCCTGATCACCATCCTGGCCATCGCCGGCCTGGCGGTGCGAGGCCTGCACATGGGCATCGAGTTCCAGGGCGGCGCGGTCTTCACCACCCCCAAGAACATGACCGTCTCGGTCGCCACGGCCGAGGGGTACGCGGAGGAGGCCTCCGGCCACGACGCCATCGTCCAGCAGCTCGGCGACGGCAGCATGCGCATCCAGGTCGCCGGCATCGACACCGGGACCTCGGACAAGATCAAGGACACGCTCGCCGAGGACCTCAAGATCGACGCCGAGCAGATCAACGCCGAGCTGGTCGGACCGAGCTGGGGCGAGCAGATCGCCAACAAGGCCTGGCAGGGCCTCGGCATCTTCATGGTCCTCGTCGTGATCTATCTGGCGATCGCCTTCGAGTGGCGCATGGCGGTCGCCGCGTTCGTCGCGCTGATCCACGACATCACGATCACGGTCGGCATCTACGCGCTCGTCGGCTTCGAGGTCACACCGGGCACGGTGATCGGTCTGCTGACCATCCTCGGCTACTCGCTGTACGACACGGTCGTCGTCTTCGACAGCCTCAAGGAACAGACGAGAGACATCACCAAGCAGAACCGCTGGACGTACAGCGAGATCGCCAACCGCTCCATCAACAGCACCCTGGTCCGTTCCATCAACACGACGGTGGTCGCGCTGCTGCCGGTGGCGGGCCTGCTGTTCATCGGCGGCGGTGTCCTCGGCGCGGGCATGCTCAACGACATCTCGCTGTCGCTGTTCGTCGGCCTCGCCGCCGGCGCGTACTCCTCGATCTTCATCGCCACCCCGCTCGTCGCCGACCTCAAGGAGCTCGAGCCGGGGATGAAGTCCCTGAAGAAGCGGGTCATGGCCAAGCGCGCCCAGGGCGCTGACGAGGACGAGGACCCGCAGACGGCGACGGTCGCCGTCGGGGGCCCCGGCGACGAGGGCGAGGACGTCACGCCGGCGGTCGTCGGACCGCGCAGCCGGTCCGCGTCCCGCGGCCGGGGCCGTCCCTCGGGGAAGCGCCGATGACCGGGCTCACCGGCATCCAGACCCTGCTGCTCAGCAGGATCCGGGACGTGGCGGACCACCCGGAGCCGGGGGTGATGTTCAAGGACATCACCCCGCTCCTGGCGGATCCGGCGGCCTTCTCCGCGCTCAGTGACGTCCTCTCCGGTATCGCCCGGAGCACCGGCGCCACCAAGATCGTCGGTCTGGAGGCCCGGGGCTTCATCCTCGGCGCCCCGGTCGCCGTCCGCGCGGGCCTCGGCTTCATCCCCGTACGCAAGGCGGGCAAGCTCCCCGGAGCCACCCTCAGCCAGGCCTACGACCTGGAGTACGGCTCCGCCGAGATCGAGGTGCACGCGGAGGATCTGACCGAGCGTGACCGCGTCCTGGTGATCGACGACGTCCTCGCCACCGGTGGCACCGCCGAGGCCTCCCTGAAGCTCATCCGCAGGGCGGGCGCCGAGGTCGTGGGCCTCGCCGTGCTGATGGAACTGGGCTTCCTCGGCGGCCGGGCCAGGGTGGAGCCCGCCCTGGCGGGCGCCCCGCTGGAGGCGCTGCTCACCGTCTGACCGGCCCGGACAGGCAAATGTGTCCATATCGCACCACGCAGGCGGACCCGGAGGAATCCGGCGTCCGCCTCGTGCGTCTCCGGGGTAGACGGTCCTCACACCGCTCCGAAGGCGATCCGCGGGCGGGGGATCGCTACCATGGGGGCTCCGGAGCCTGACCGGGGGACCCGGATCGCGCACGAGGAGTCCTCTTGCCAGACGAGGCCCAACATCTGACCGCAGCCAAGCCCGAGTCCGCCTCGGCGGCCGCGGCGAAGCCCGCGCCGAGCGCGCCCCACGCGAAGAACGACACGCGTGGGCCGGTCCAGCACGCCCAGTCCACGCCGGTCGACAAGCCCGAGCAGCCCCGCCCCAAGCCCTCCCCACCCGAGCGCTCGGCCGCCGTGGCCCGTCCCAACACGGGCCAGCCCGCCCGCTCCGGCTCCTCCAACCGCGTCCGCGCCCGCCTCGCCCGGCTCGGCGTCCAGCGCGCCAACCCGTACAACCCGGTGCTCGAGCCGCTGCTGCGCATCGTCCGCGGCAACGACCCCAAGATCGAGAACGCCACGCTGCGCCAGATCGAGCGTGCCTACCAGGTCGCCGAGCGCTGGCACCGCGGCCAGAAGCGCAAGAGCGGCGACCCGTACATCACGCACCCGCTCGCCGTCACCACCATCCTCGCCGAGCTCGGCATGGACCCGGCCACGCTCATGGCCGGCCTGCTGCACGACACCGTCGAGGACACCGAGTACGGCCTGGAGGACCTGCGCCGCGACTTCGGCGACGTCGTCACCCTGCTCGTCGACGGCGTCACCAAGCTGGACAAGGTCAAGTTCGGCGAGGCCGCGCAGGCCGAGACCGTGCGCAAGATGGTCGTGGCCATGGCCAAGGACCCCCGGGTCCTGGTCATCAAGCTCGCCGACCGCCTGCACAACATGCGCACCATGCGCTACCTCAAGCGCGAGAAGCAGGAGAAGAAGGCGCGCGAGACCCTGGAGATCTACGCGCCGCTCGCCCACCGCCTGGGCATGAACACCATCAAGTGGGAGCTGGAGGACCTCGCCTTCGCGATCCTCTACCCCAAGATGTACGACGAGATCGTCCGCCTGGTCGCCGAGCGCGCCCCCAAGCGCGACGAGTACCTCGCCATCGTCACCGACGAGGTGCAGCAGGACCTCCGGTCCGCCCGCATCAAGGCCACCGTCACCGGCCGCCCCAAGCACTACTACAGCGTCTACCAGAAGATGATCGTCCGCGGCCGTGACTTCGCGGAGATCTACGACCTGGTGGGCATCCGCGTCCTCGTGGACACCGTCCGCGACTGCTACGCGGCCCTCGGCACGGTGCACGCGCGATGGAACCCGGTCCCCGGCCGGTTCAAGGACTACATCGCGATGCCCAAGTTCAACATGTACCAGTCGCTGCACACCACGGTCATCGGCCCCGGCGGCAAACCGGTCGAGCTGCAGATCCGCACCTTCGACATGCACCGCCGCGCGGAGTACGGCATCGCCGCGCACTGGAAGTACAAGCAGGAGGCCGTCGCCGGCGCCTCCAAGGTCCGCACCGACGTCCCCAGGCCGGCCGGCAAGGACAAGGACGCCATCAACGACATGGCGTGGCTCCGGCAGCTCCTGGACTGGCAGAAGGAGACCGAGGACCCGGGCGAGTTCCTGGAGTCCCTGCGCTTCGACCTCTCCCGCAACGAGGTCTTCGTCTTCACCCCCAAGGGCGACGTGATAGCGCTGCCCGCCGGTGCCACCCCCGTGGACTTCGCGTACGCGGTCCACACCGAGGTCGGCCACCGCACCATAGGAGCACGGGTCAACGGCCGTCTCGTACCGCTCGAGTCGACCCTCGACAACGGCGACCTGGTGGAGGTCTTCACCTCCAAGGCGGCCGGCGCGGGCCCCTCCCGCGACTGGCTCGGCTTCGTCAAGTCACCGCGCGCCCGCAACAAGATCCGCGCCTGGTTCTCCAAGGAGCGCCGCGACGAGGCCATCGAGCACGGCAAGGACTCCATCGTCCGCGCCATGCGCAAGCAGAACCTGCCGATCCAGCGCATCCTCACCGGCGACTCCCTGGTCACCCTGGCGCACGAGATGCGCTACTCCGACATCTCCGCGCTGTACGCGGCGATCGGCGAGGGCCACGTCTCCGCACAGAACATCGTGCGGAAACTCGTCCAGGCCCTCGGCGGCGAAGAGGCGGCCACCGAGGAGATCGACGAGTCGGTCCCGCCGGCCCGCAGCCGCAAGCGCCGCTCCAGCGCCGACCCCGGCGTCGTCGTCAAGGGCGTCGAGGACGTCTGGGTCAAGCTGGCCCGCTGCTGCACACCGGTGCCCGGAGACCCGATCATCGGCTTCGTGACCCGTGGCAGCGGGGTCTCGGTGCACCGCAGCGACTGCGTCAACGTCGACTCGCTGTCCCGCGAGCCCGAGCGGATCCTCGAGGTCGAGTGGGCGCCCACCCAGTCCTCGGTCTTCCTGGTCGCCATCCAGGTCGAGGCCCTGGACCGCTCCCGGCTGCTGTCGGACGTCACCCGCGTCCTGTCCGACCAGCACGTCAACATCCTCTCCGCGGCCGTCCAGACCTCCCGCGACCGGGTCGCCACCTCCCGCTTCACCTTCGAGATGGGCGACCCCAAGCACCTGGGCCACGTCCTGAAGGCCGTACGCGGCGTGGAGGGCGTCTACGACGTCTACCGGGTGACCTCGGCCCGCAACCGCACGTAGACGCACGAGAGGGGGCTGCCGTACCAGCTACGGCAGCCCCCTCTCGTGCGGGCGGGTCAGGATCCGGGGGTCTCAGCCGCCGAACTCCTGCAGGCCCTTCAGCGCCTGGTCCAGCAGCGCCTGGCGGCCCTCCAGCTCCCGCTCGAGCTTCTCCGCCTTGGCGGTGTTGCCCTGCGCGCGCGCCTGCTCGGCCTGGCCCTTCAGCTTGTCCACGGCGGCCTGGAGCTGGCCGGTCAGACCCGCGGCACGCGCGCGTGCCTCCGGGTTCGTCCGGCGCCACTCGGTCTCCTCGGCCTCCCGCAGGGCCCGCTCCACGGTGTGCATCCGGCCCTCGACCTTCGGGCGGGCGTCCCGCGGCACGTGGCCGATGGCCTCCCAGCGCTCGTTGAGCGCGCGGAACGCGGCCCGCGAGGCCTTCAGATCAGTGACCGGCAGCAGCTTCTCGGCCTCCCCGGCCAGCTCCTCCTTCAGCTTCAGGTTCTCCGCCTGCTCGGCGTCCCGCTCGGCGAAGACCGAGCTGCGGGCGGCGAAGAAGACGTCCTGGGCGCCGCGGAAGCGGTTCCACAGGTCCTCCTCGTGCTCGCGCTGGGCGCGGCCCGCGGCCTTCCACTCCGTCATCAGATCGCGGTAGCGGGCCGCCGTCGGCCCCCAGTCCGTCGAGCCCGACAGCGACTCGGCCTCGGCGACCAGCCGCTCCTTGGCCTTGCGGGCCTCTTCGCGCTGCGCGTCCAGCTGCGCGAAGTGCTGCTTGCGCCGCTTGGAGAACGCCGACCGCGCGTGCGAGAACCGGTGCCACAGCTCGTCGTCGGACTTGCGGTCCAGCCGCGGCAGGCCCTTCCAGGTGTCCACCAGGGACCGCAGCCGTTCACCGGCCACCCGCCACTGGTCGGACTGCGCCAGCTCCTCCGCCTCGACGACCAGCGCCTCCTTGGCGTGGCGCGCCTCGTCCGACTGCTTGGCCCGCTGCGCCTTGCGCTCCTCGCGGCGCGCCTCCACCAGTTCCACGAGCATGTCCAGCCGGGCCCTGAGGGCGTCCAGATCACCGACCGCGTGGTGGGCGTCGACCTGCTCGCGCAGATGCCCGATCGCGGTCTGGGCGTCCTTGGACGACAGGTCGGTGGTCTTCACTCGCTTCTCGAGGAGGCCGATCTCGACAACCAGGCCCTCGTACTTGCGCTCGAAGTAGGCCAGCGCCTCCTCGGGGGAGCCCGCCTGCCAGGAACCGACGACCTGCTCGCCGTCGGCCGTACGCACGTACACGGTCCCCGTCTCGTCGACGCGGCCCCACGGGTCGCTGCTCACAGCGCCTCCTCCACATGATGCCGTCGAGGGGGCCTGCGAGCTCCCCCGGGCATCGTCCACAGTTTCGTCACGGCCAACATAGGCGACCGACGGGATGCCTGTCCGCATCCCGCGCGACCGAAGTTCCGCAGTTGGGGGTCAGGATTTGGTGACCGTCGCCTTGTTGATGACGACCGTCGCGTTGGGTGCCGTGTTCCCGGTCGCGGGGTCCATGGGCTGCGCACCCGCGTCCGCGATCTTCTTCAGCACCTTCATCCCCGCCTCGGACACCGTGCCGAACGGTGTGTAGTCGGGCGGCAGCTGACTGTCCCGGTAGACCAGGAAGAACTGGCTGCCTCCGCTGTCGCGCCCCTGCTGCGTCTGCGCGTTGTACTGGTTGGCCATCGCGACCGTGCCGGCCGGGTACACGTTGCCCTGGAGGCTCTTGTCCTTCAGATTCTCGTCGGGGATCGTGTAGCCGGGGCCACCCGCTCCGGTGCCCTGCGGGTCGCCGCACTGGAGCACGTAGATGCCCTGGTCGGTCAGCCGGTGGCACTTGGTGTGGTCGAAGTAGCCCTTGTTCGCGAGGAAGTCGAAGGAGTTGACGGTGTGCGGCGCCGCCGACGCCTTCAGCGCCACGTCGATCGCACCGCAGGTGGTGTCCAGCTTCATGGTGTACTTCGCCGACTTGTCGATGGACATCGCCGGCTCCTTCTTCCACGTCTGCGAGGCGACCTTGCCCCCGGCGGGCTTGCCGCACGGGTCCGGCGCCTTGCTGCTCGGCGCGGCGCTCGGCGTGACCTCCGCGTTCGCGTTGCTCTTGTCGTCGTCCTGCTCCAGCGCCCCGGTCGCGTACAGCGCGCCGCTGCCCACGAGGACCACACCGAGCGCGGACGCGATGACCGAGTTGCGGATCCGCGACTTGCGGCGCGCGTCGGTACGCCGCTGCTGCTGCCGCAAGAACTTCTCCCGGGCGAGCTGACGCCGCCGCTGTTCCTGGCTGACCACCGGGTTCTCTCCTCATGCGTCTCGTGTGCCGGCCGGTACGCGTGCGTGCGTGCGGTGAGCCGACCGCCTGCGTGTGCCCCGTACCGTATATGGGTTCGCTGAGGAATCGGCAGCGCCGGTAGGCTCTGACCACGGGCGCAGCCCCGTCGCAAGCCTCCCGTATCGACACAACGAAGGACGATCGTGCTCATTGCCGGGTTCCCCGCCGGGGCCTGGGGGACGAACTGTTATCTCGTCGCCCCCGCCGCCGGTGAGGAGTGCGTGATCATCGACCCCGGCCACCAGGCCGCCGACGGCGTCGTGGAGGCGGTCCGCAAGCACCGCCTCAAGCCCGTCGCCGTCGTCCTCACCCACGGCCACATCGACCATGTCGCCTCGGTCGTCCCGGTGTGCGGAGCGCACGACGTACCGGCCTGGATCCACCCCGAGGACCGCTACATGATGAGCGACCCCGAGAAGGGGATCGGCCGCGCCATCGGCATGCCCCTGATGGGCGAGCTGACCGTGGGGGAGCCGGACGACGTCAGGGAACTCACCGACGGCACGCGGCTGGACCTCGCGGGCCTGACGTTCTCCGTCGCGCACGCGCCGGGCCATACCAAGGGGTCGGTGACCTTCGGCCTGCCCGAGGCGGCGGACATCCCGCCGGTCATGTTCTCGGGCGACCTGCTGTTCGCCGGCTCCATCGGACGCACCGACCTGCCCGGCGGTGACATGGCCGAGATGCTCGACTCGCTGGCCCGCGTGTGCCTGCCGCTCGACGACTCGACCGTGGTGCTGTCCGGCCACGGCCCCCAGACGACCATCGGCCAGGAGCGCGCCACCAACCCGTATCTGCGGCAGGTGGCGGGCGGCCAGGGCACCTCCGAGGCGCCCCGACGAGGAATGTGACGAGTAACTTCCGTGAGCACCTTCAAGGCCCCCAAGGGCACGTACGACCTGATCCCGCCGGTCGGCGCCAGGTACCTCGCCGTCCGTGAGGCCATCGCGGCCCCGCTGCGGGGCGCCGGCTACGGCTACGTCGAGACGCCGGGCTTCGAGAACACCGAGCTGTTCGCACGCGGCGTCGGTGAGTCCACCGACATCGTGACCAAGGAGATGTACGCCTTCGAGACCAAGGGCGGCGACCGGCTCGCCCTGCGTCCCGAAGGCACCGCCTCCGTGCTGCGCGCCGCCCTGGAGGCCAACCTGCACAAGGCCGGCAACCTCCCGGTCAAGCTCTGGTACTCCGGCTCGTACTACCGCTACGAGCGCCCCCAGAAGGGCCGCTACCGCCACTTCTCCCAGGTCGGCGCCGAGGCGATCGGCGCGGAGGACCCCGCGCTGGACGCCGAGCTGATCATCCTCGCCGATCAGGCCTACCGCTCACTGGGCCTGCGCGACTTCCGCATCCTGCTGAACAGCCTGGGCGACCGGGAGTGCCGCCCGGTGTACCGGACCGCGCTGCAGGACTTCCTGCGCGGCCTGGACCTGGACGAGGACACCCTGCGCCGCGCGGAGATCAACCCGCTGCGCGTCCTGGACGACAAGCGCGAGTCGGTACAGAAGCAGCTCACCGGCGCGCCCCTGCTGCGGGACTACCTCTGCGACGCCTGCAAGGCCTACCACGAGGAGGTCCGCGAGCTGGTCACGGCGGCGGGCGTGGCCTTCGAGGACGACCCCAGGCTGGTCCGCGGCCTGGACTACTACACCCGCACCACCTTCGAGTTCGTCCACGACGGTCTGGGCTCCCAGTCCGCGGTGGGCGGCGGCGGCCGCTACGACGGACTGTCCGAGATGATCGGCGGCCCCGCCCTGCCGTCCGTCGGCTGGGCCCTCGGCGTCGACCGCACCGTGCTGGCCCTGGAGGCGGAAGGCGTCGAGCTCGAACTCCCCGCCACCACCAGCGTGTTCGCCGTCCCGCTCGGTGACGAGGCCCGCCGCGTGCTGTTCGCCAAGGTCACCGAGCTGCGCAAGAACGGTGTGGCGGCGGACTTCTCCTACGGCGGCAAGGGCCTCAAGGCCGCGATGAAGGCCGCCAACCGTTCCGGCGCCCGCTACTCCCTGGTGCTGGGCGAGCGCGACCTCGCCGAAGGCGTCGTCCAGCTCAAGGACATGGAGTCCGGCGAGCAGACGGCGGTCGGCGTGAACGAGGTCGTGGCCGAACTGGAGTCACGGCTCGGCTGAACCCCGCGCGGGCCCGCGGGACACCCCGGCGGGGGACACGGGGTGGAGCGTGTGTGCGGTCGCGCCCCGTACGTCGGCCGAAACCGCACGCCCACGGGCGAACACCGGTATGTCCTTATGCCCGCTCAACGGCGGACCCGCAGCTCCGTACGGCACAATGGCCCCTGCCCGAAGCAGGTCCACACTTCTCAGTGACGGAATCGGCGTGATGAGCAAGACGACAGTCAGGGACGTCGACATGGAGCCCGAACACCCGGCCTCGCCGGAGCAGTCCGCACCGGCCCCGCGCGCGGAAGGCGCGAGCCGGGCGCTCGCCCTGCTCCTGGTGATCACCGGAGCCGCCGGCGTGCTCGCCGCGTGGGTGATCACGCTCGACAAGTTCAAGCTGCTCGAGGCCAAGGTCAGGGGCGAGACCTTCGTCCCGGGATGCAGCCTCAACCCCGTCGTCTCCTGCGGCAGCGTGATGGAGAGCGACCAGGCCTCCGTCTTCGGTTTCCCCAACCCGATGCTCGGCCTCGTCACCTACGGCATCGTGGTGTGCGTCGGCATGAGCCTGCTCGCCCGGGCCCGCTTCCCGCGCTGGTACTGGCTCACCTTCAACGCGGGCACGCTCTTCGGCGTCGTCTTCTGCGCCTGGCTGATGTACCAGTCCCTGTACCGGATCAACGCCCTGTGCCTGTGGTGCTCCCTGGCCTGGGTCGCCACGATCATCATGTTCTGGTACGTGACGTCGTTCAACGTCCGCAAGGGCTTCCTGCCCGCCCCGGGCTGGCTGAAGAGCTTCTTCGGCGAGTTCACCTGGGTGCTGCCGGTCCTGCACATCGGCATCATCGGCATGCTGATCCTGACCCGCTGGTGGGACTTCTGGACCAGCTGACCACCCGCCCCGGGTTGTCGGTGCGGTGCCTTAGGGTTTCAGCGTGGAGCCCGACCTGTTCACCGCCGCAGCCGAAGAACGCCAGGAGAAGGACCCGACCGGCAGTCCCCTGGCGGTCCGGATGCGCCCGCGCACCCTCGACGAGGTGGTGGGCCAGCAGCACCTGCTGAAGCCGGGATCCCCCCTGCGCAGACTCGTCGGCGAAGGCGCCTCGGGCCCCGCGGGACCCTCCTCGGTGATCCTCTGGGGCCCGCCCGGCACCGGCAAGACGACCCTGGCCTACGTCGTCTCCAAGGCCACCAACAAACGCTTCGTGGAGCTGTCGGCGATCACCGCGGGCGTCAAGGAGGTCCGCGCGGTCATCGACGGCGCCCGCCGCGCCGTCGGCGGGTACGGCCAGGAGACCGTCCTCTTCCTCGACGAGATCCACCGTTTCAGCAAGGCCCAGCAGGACTCCCTGCTGCCGGCCGTGGAGAACCGCTGGGTCACCCTGATCGCCGCCACCACCGAGAACCCCTACTTCTCGGTCATCTCCCCGCTGCTCTCCCGGTCCCTGCTGCTCACCCTCGAACCGCTCACCGACGACGACATCCGGGACCTGCTCCGCCGCGCCCTCACCGACGAGCGGGGGCTGAAGAGCGCCGTCACCCTTCCCGACGACGCCGCGGACCACCTCCAGCGCATCGCCGGCGGCGACGCCCGCCGCGCGCTGACCGCCCTGGAGGCCGCCGCCGGAGCCGCCCTCGACAAGGGCGAGGCGGAGGTGACGCTGGCCACCCTGGAGGAGACGGTCGACCGGGCCGCGGTGAAGTACGACCGTGACGGCGACCAGCACTACGACGTCGCCAGCGCCCTGATCAAGTCCATCCGCGGCTCCGACGTGGACGCCGCCCTGCACTACCTGGCCCGCATGATCGAGGCGGGCGAGGACCCCCGCTTCATCGCCCGGCGGCTGATGATCTCCGCCAGCGAGGACATCGGCCTCGCCGACCCCCAGGCGCTGCCCCTCGCGGTCGCCGCCGCCCAGGCCGTCGCCATGATCGGCTTTCCCGAGGCCGCCCTCACCCTCAGCCACGCCACCATCGCGCTCGCCCTCGCCCCGAAGTCCAACGCGGCGACCACCGCGATCGGCGCCGCCCTCGGCGACGTACGCAAGGGGCTGGCCGGTCCCGTGCCGTCCCACCTCCGGGACGGGCACTACAAGGGCGCGACCGAGCTCGGGCACGGAAAGGGCTACACCTACCCGCACGACCTGCCCGAGGGCATCGCCGAACAGCAGTACGCGCCGGACGCCCTGAAGGACCGCGCGTACTACGAGCCCACCCGGCACGGCGCGGAGGCGAGATACGCGGACGCGGTCGAGTGGACCAGGAAGCACCTCGGTCGGAAGCGGTCCTGACCACCCTGTAGACTTCGGGACAGTGCTGCGTCCCGTGTCCGGCTCCGGTCGGCGCCTCAGGCGGGACATCCAGCCGGATCTTCGATCCAGGAGCGTCGCGCACCGTTGTAGGTGTCGCGGGCAGCCCACCACCACCCGTCAGTCCCGGGACCGGTCGGTGGGCCGTTCGTGTGCTGCACGTATGTGCCCAGACCAGGGGAGCGGCTGCCTGGCATGTCCCGAGCGGACCTGCCGGGAATTCCCCGGCTGCGGATGCGACCTCCCGTAACCCTGAGGCAGCCGAAATGGAAAAGGAAGAGAAGTGGCGAACCAGCCCCGTCCCAAGGTCAAGAAGTCGCGTGCCCTCGGCATCGCGCTGACCCCGAAGGCCGTCAAGTACTTCGAGGCCCGCCCCTACCCCCCGGGTGAGCACGGCCGCGGCCGCAAGCAGAACTCGGACTACAAGGTCCGTCTGCTGGAGAAGCAGCGTCTGCGCGCGCAGTACGACCTCTCCGAGCGCCAGCTGGTCCGCGCCTACGAGCGTGCCTCCAAGACCTCGATGAAGACCGGTGAGGCCCTGGTCATCGAGCTCGAGCGCCGTCTCGACGCGCTGGTCCTGCGTTCGGGCATCGCCCGCACGATCTACCAGGCCCGCCAGATGGTCGTCCACGGCCACATCCAGGTCAACGGCAAGAAGGTCGACAAGCCCTCCTTCCTCCTGCGCCCGGACGACGTCGTGCAGGTGCGCGAGCGCAGCAAGGAGAAGACCCTCTTCACGATCGCCCGTGAAGGCGGCTTCGCCCCCGACGGCGAGACCCCGCGCTACCTCCAGGTGAACCTCAAGGCCCTGGCGTTCCGCCTGGACCGCGAGCCGAACCGCAAGGAGATCCCGGTGATCTGCGACGAGCAGCTCGTCGTCGAGTACTACGCCCGCTGATTCCAGCAGGCACGCGGTATCCCGAGCCCGCCGTCTCCCCGCCCCTCCGGGCGGACGAGGCGGCGGGCCCGTCTTCGCCCGTGCCCGCGTTCCGGCACGGCTTCGCCGGTGGCGCACGGTAATCCGGTGCGGAGTGGCGTCACCGGCGCGATAGGCTCGGGGACACGATTTTCTCGACGTACAGGCGCGTTTCAAGGGAGCGGGTGCACACAGTGTCCGGTGGCGAGGTGGCCGGCATCCTGGTGGCCGTGTTCTGGGCGATCCTGGTCTCCTTCCTCGCCGTCGCGCTGGCGAGGCTGGCCCAGACGCTCCGGGCGACCACCCGGCTGGTGGCGGAGGTGACCGATCAGGCGGTCCCGTTGCTGGCCGAAGCCTCCACGGCGGTGCGCTCCGCGCAGACCCAGATCGAGCGGGTCGACGCGATCGCCTCCGACGTCCAGGAGGTCACCTCCAACGCCTCCGCGCTGTCGACCACCGTGGCCTCCACCTTCGGGGGCCCCCTGGTGAAGGTCGCCGCCTTCGGCTACGGCGTACGCCGGGCCGTCAGCGGCCGCAAGGACGACGCCCCGGCCAAGCCGTCGAGGCGTTCCGTGATCGTGGGCCGTACCGTCCCGGGGGCGCGGCGGGAAAAGCGGACCCGGGGAAAGAGGGACTGACCCAGCGATGTTCCGCCGAACGTTCTGGTTCACCTCCGGCGTCGCCGCCGGCGTGTGGGCCACCACCAAGGTCAACCGCAAGCTGAAGCAGCTGACGCCCGAGAGCCTCGCCGTCACCGCGGCGAACAAGGCGATCGACGCCGGAGGCCGGCTCAGGGACCGCGCGGTGGACTTCGCCCTCGAGGTCCGCGACAACATGGCCCGCCGCGAGGCGGAGCTGGGCGACGCGCTCGGGCTCAGCACCCCGGTCGACCGCGAACTCCCGCCGCCCCGCGGCTACGCCGTCATCGAGAACCGCAACAGCACCAAGTACGTCGAGGGCCCGGGGCACAGACCGACGTACACGACGCACCCGTACAACCGGAATGAGGACCACTGATGGAGTCGGCCGAGATCCGCCGCCGCTGGCTGAGCTTCTTCGAGGAGCGCGGGCACACCGTCGTCCCGTCGGCGTCGCTCATCGCGGACGACCCGACTCTGCTGCTCGTCCCGGCCGGGATGGTGCCCTTCAAGCCCTACTTCCTGGGTGAGGTCAAGCCGCCCTTCGACCGCGCCACCAGCGTGCAGAAGTGCGTGCGCACCCCCGACATCGAAGAGGTCGGCAAGACCACCCGGCACGGCACGTTCTTCCAGATGTGCGGCAACTTCTCCTTCGGTGACTACTTCAAGGAAGGCGCCGCGAAGCTGGCCTGGGAACTGCTCACCACGCCCCAGGACAAGGGCGGCTACGGCCTCGACCCCGAGCGCCTGTGGATCACCGTCTACGAGCAGGACGACGAGGCCGAGCGCATCTGGCGCGACGTCGTCGGCGTGCCCGAGGAGCGCATCCAGCGCCTGGGCAAGAAGGACAACTACTGGGACATGGGCGTCCCCGGCCCCTGCGGTCCCTGCTCCGAGATCAACTACGACCGCGGCCCCGAGTTCGGCGCCGAGGGCGGCCCCGCCGTCAACGACGAGCGGTACGTGGAGATCTGGAACCTGGTCTTCATGCAGTACGAGCGGGGCGAGGGGCCGGGCAAGGACTACCCGATCCTCGGCGAGCTGCCGAGCAAGAACATCGACACCGGTCTCGGTCTCGAGCGGCTCGCCATGATCCTGCAGGGTGTGCAGAACCTGTACGAGATCGACACGTCCATGGCCGTGATCGACAAGGCCACCGAGCTGACCGGCGTCCGCTACGGCGACGCCCAGGCCTCGGACGTCTCCCTGCGCGTGGTCACCGACCACATGCGCACCTCGGTCATGCTCATCGGCGACGGCGTCACCCCGGGCAACGAGGGCCGTGGCTACGTGCTGCGCCGCATCATGCGGCGCGCCATCCGCAACATGCGGCTCCTCGGCGCCACCGGCCCGGTCGTCAAGGACCTGGTCGACGTCGTCATCGGCATGATGGGGCAGCAGTACCCCGAGCTGATCACCGACCGCGAGCGCATCGAGAAGGTCGCCCTCGCCGAGGAGAACGCCTTCCTGAAGACGCTGAAGGCCGGCACCAACATCCTCGACACCGCCGTCAGCGACACCAAGGCCACCGGCGGCACCGTCCTCGCCGGCGACAAGGCCTTCCTGCTCCACGACACCTGGGGCTTCCCGATCGACCTCACCCTGGAGATGGCCGCCGAGCAGGGCCTCTCCGTGGACGAGGACGGGTTCCGCCGTCTGATGAAGGAACAGCGGGAGCGCGCCAAGGCCGACGCCCAGGCCAAGAAGACCGGCCACGCCGGCACCGGCGCCTACCGCGAGATCGCCGACAAGGCCGGCGCCACCGACTTCGTCGGCTACACCGCCACCGAGAGCGAGTCCACGATTCTCGGTGTCCTCGTCGACGGCGCCTCCTCCCCGGCCGCCACCGAGGGCGACGAGGTCGAGATCGTCCTCGACCGCACCCCGTTCTACGCCGAGGGCGGCGGCCAGATCGGCGACACCGGCCGGATCAGGGTCGACACCGGTGCCGTCATCGAGGTCCGCGACTGCCAGAAGCCGGTACCGGGCGTGTACGTCCACAAGGGCGTCGTGCAGGTCGGCGAGGTCACCGTCGGCGCCAGGGCCGAGGCCTCCATCGACGGCCGCCGCCGTACGGCCATCGCCCGCGCCCACTCGGCCACCCACCTCACCCACCAGGCGCTGCGCGACGCCCTCGGCCCCACGGCCGCCCAGGCGGGCTCCGAGAACCAGCCCGGCCGCTTCCGCTTCGACTTCGGCTCGCCGTCCGCCGTACCGACGGCCGTGATGACCGACGTCGAGCAGAAGATCAACGAGGTGCTCGCCCGCGACCTCGACGTGCGCGCCGACGTCATGGGCATCGACGAGGCCAAGAAGCAGGGAGCCATCGCCGAGTTCGGCGAGAAGTACGGCGAGCGCGTGCGCGTCGTGACCATCGGCGACTTCTCCAAGGAGCTGTGCGGCGGCACCCATGTGCACAACACCGCCCAGCTGGGCCTGGTGAAGCTGCTCGGCGAGTCGTCCATCGGCTCCGGTGTGCGCCGCATCGAGGCTCTGGTAGGCGTCGACGCCTACAACTTCCTCGCCCGCGAGCACACGGTCGTCGCCCAGCTCCAGGAACTGATCAAGGGCCGCCCGGAGGAGCTCCCGGAGAAGGTCTCCGCCATGCTCGGCAAGCTGAAGGACGCCGAGAAGGAGATCGAGAAGTTCCGCGCCGAGAAGGTGCTCCAGGCCGCCGCCGGTCTCGCCGGGTCCGCCAAGGACGTCCGAGGCGTCGCCCTGGTCACCGGTCAGGTCCCGGAGGGCACCACGCCGGACGACCTGCGCAGGCTGGTCCTCGACGTGCGGGGCCGCATCCAGGGCGGCCGGGCCGTCGTCGTCGCGCTGTTCACCGTGAACAACGGCAAGCCGCTGACCGTCATCGCCACCAACGAGGCCGCCCGCGAGCGCGGACTCAAGGCCGGTGACCTGGTGCGCACCGCCGCCAAGACGCTCGGCGGCGGCGGTGGCGGCAAGCCGGACGTCGCCCAGGGCGGCGGCCAGAACCCGGCCGCCGTCGGCGAGGCCGTCGACGCCGTCGAGCGGCTCGTGGCGGACACCGCCAAGTGAACGGCCCGGTGGACGAGCGGGCGGACGGCCCGGCGATGCGCCGCGGCCGCCGCCTCGCGATCGACGTCGGGGACGCCCGCATCGGGGTCGCCTCCTGCGACCCCGACGGGATCCTCGCCACGCCGGTCGAGACGGTGCCCGGCCGGGACGTCCCGGCCGCGTACCGCAGGCTGAGGCAGCTCGTCGAGGAGTACGAACCGATCGAGATCGTCGTCGGTCTGCCCCGCTCCCTCAAGGGGGGCGAGGGCCCCGCCGCCGTCAAGGTCCGCGGCTTCGTGGGCGAACTGGCCCGCCTGGTCAGCCCCGTTCCGGTGCGGCTCGTGGACGAGCGGATGACGACGGTGACGGCGAGTCAGGGACTGCGTGCCTCCGGGGTGAGATCCAGGAAGGGGCGCTCGGTCATCGACCAGGCGGCCGCTGTGATCATCCTCCAGCAGGCACTGGAATCCGAACGGGTGGCAGGCAGACCACCCGGTGAGGGCGTCGAAGTGGTCATCTGATCGCGATACGGTAACGTTCCGCGCGATGCGGACGGTGTTCGAACAGCCGCCGCACAGAGAGAGGCGGCACGGAAACCATGGTCTTCAGGTGGCCGGGGTGACCGCCGCCTCGCGGCTCTAGGGGATCGATGACTGAGTATGGCCGGGGCCCAGGCTCCGAACCGTGGCATCCGGAGGACCCGTTGTACGGGGACGGCGGATGGGGAGGACAGCAGGCCTGGCAGGGTCAGCAGTCCCCCTACGGCGGCCAGCCGCAGCACTATCCGCAGCAGCCGCAGACTCAGGCGCAGTACGGCGACTGGGGCACCCCCGACCAGCACGGTTACGGGCAGCAGCAGTATCCCCAGTACAGCCGGCAGCAGGACTACGGGCAGCAGCAGTACGACCAGCAGTACGCCCCCAGCCAGCAGCAGCCGCAGTACGACCAGAACGGCTGGCCCGTCGGCGCGCATCAGCCGCAGGACCCGTACGCCGCCGATCCGGCGAACGCGTACGGGCAGCAGCCCGGTGGATACGGCGGGGAACAGAGCGACTACTACGGCACGCCCGATGCCTACCCGCCGCCCGAGCCGCCCGGCCGCCGCCGCGCCGATCCGGAGCCCGAGCCCGAGGCGGAGGCCGACTGGGACCCCGGCCCCGACCAGGGCGAGCACGCCTTCTTCTCGGGTGCCGACGACGATGACGGCCGCGACGACGAACCGGCCGAACGACGCGGCGAGCGCCGGGGCGGCAAGGAGAAGAAGCGGCGCAGCGGCCTGGCCTGTCTCGTGGTGGTCGTGGTCTTCGGCGGCGGCCTGGCCGGTGTCACCTACTTCGGCTACCAGTTCTACCAGGATCGTTTCGGCAGCCCCGCGGACTACGCGGGGACCGGCAACGGCGAGCAGGTGACCGTCACGATCCCCAAGGGCTCCGGCGGCTACGCCATCGGCCAGGAGCTCAAGAAGCAGGGCGTCGTCGAGAGCGTCGACGCGTTCGTGGCGGCCCAGGCCGCCAACCCGCAGGGCAAGAACATCCAGGACGGCGTGTACACGCTGCAGAAGGAGATGTCGGCCGCCAGCGCGGTCGACCTGATGCTCAGCCCGAAGAGCCGCAACAACCTGATCATCGCCGAGGGCAAGCGCAACGCCGACATCTACCGGCTCATCGACGATCGCGTCGGCGTCCAGGCGGGTACGACGGCGAAGGTGGCCAAGGAGGACTGGGAGAAACTCGGTCTGCCCGAGTGGGCCCGGAACCACAAGAACGTCAAGGACCCGCTGGAAGGATTCCTCTTCCCGTCGAGCTACGGCGTGTCCAAGGGGCAGAAGCCCGGGGACGTCCTCACCCGCATGGTCGCGCAGGCCACCGAGGTCTACGACCGGCTGAAGGTCGAGGAGAAGGCCGAGAGCCTCGGGCTGGAGAACCCGTGGCAGCTGGTCACCGTCGCCAGCCTCGTCCAGGCGGAGGGCACCAGTCACAGCGACTTCCGCAAGATGGCCGAGGTCATCTACAACCGCCTCGAAGCCGGCAACACCGAGACCAACGGCATGCTGGAGTTCGACTCCACGTACAACTACATCAAGAACCAGAGCAAGATCGACCTGACCCTCGCGGAACTCAGGAACTACGACAACCCGTACAACACGTACTTCTACAAGGGTCTGCCGCCCGGGCCGATCAGCAACCCCGGCGAGGACGCGGTCGAGGGAGCCCTCAGCCCGACGGACGACGGCTGGTTCTACTTCATCTCCCTCGACGGGAAGACCAGCAAGTTCACCAGGACCAACGCCGAACACGCGGAGCTGGTCAGGGAATTCAACGCCTCGAGGAAGAACTGATGGCCGAATCCCGCCGCGCCGCCGTCCTCGGCTCCCCGATCGCCCACTCCCTCTCCCCGGTGCTGCACCGTGCCGCGTACGCGGATCTGGGACTCGAGGGATGGACGTACGACCGGTTCGACGTGGACGAGAAGGTGCTGCCGGGATTCTTCGGGACCCTCGGCCCCGAGTGGGCGGGGCTCTCCCTGACCATGCCGCTGAAGCGGGCGGTCATCCCGCTGCTCGACGGGATCAGCGCGACGGCGGCCTCGGTGGACGCGGTGAACACCGTCGTCTTCCACGAGGACGGCCGCAGGACCGGTGACAACACCGACATCCCGGGCATGGCCGCCGCCCTGCGCGAGCACGGCATCGTGGAGGTGGAGCAGGCGGCGATCCTCGGCGCGGGCGCCACCGCCTCCTCCGCCCTGGCCGCCCTGGCCCGGATCTGCCGGGGCGAGATCACCGTCTACGTCCGCAGCGAGGCCCGGGCGGCCGAGATGAGAGGGTGGGCCGAACGGCTCGACGTCGCGGTGCGCACCGCCGACTGGGACGACGCCGAGCGGGCCCTGGACGCACCGCTGGTCGTCAGCACCACCCCGGCCGGTGTCACGGACCCGCTCGCCCGGGCCGTGCCGGAACGCCCGACGGCCCTCTTCGATGTGCTCTACGACCCGTGGCCGACCCCCCTGGCCGCCCGCTGGTCCGCGTACGGCGGCGCGGTGATCAGCGGCCTCGACCTGCTGGTGCACCAGGCGGTGCTCCAGGTGGAGCAGATGACGGGACGCTCGCCGGCCCCGCTGGACGCCGTCCGAAAAGCAGCGGAACGGGCCCTCGCGGCCCGCTAGGATCCACCTTCGGTTCCGCAGGGGGCGGAACACGGGAGGGGAACGCGTTCCATGTCCGAAAGCATGCCGCTGGCATCGTGGAAGACCCAGATATTCGAGTCCGTGCTGGGATTCCTGCCCGGCTGGATACAGATCGCGGTGCTGGCCCTGATCGTGCTCGCGGTCGTGGCCTCCTGGGCCGTCAGGATCAGGCGCAGGATCGTCCAGCGCCGCGCCGCCCGCTCGGGGCCGCCGGTCCGCACGGCGGCCCAATACGGCGAGGACAGCGGCGCCCACTACCTGGGCCAGTACGCGCCCCAGCCGCAGAGCCGCGGGGCGGACCACCTCGGAGCCCACGCGCCGCGGCCCGCGACACCGGCCGCGCGGCAGCAGCCGAGCGGTGCCGACTTCCTCGGCGCCTACGCGCCCGGGCAGCAGCGCCGGGGCGACGGCACGGCTTGATTCCTCCTTGTCCGGGGCCCGACCGGGCCGTCCGCCTGATGGACCGGCGGCCGGTCGCCCCGTCCGGACGTGGGAGGATCGGAGGTGGCGGACCGGGGCCGCGCACCCCGTCACGCCACAGCGGTACGCGAACGACGCGTACGCAGGGCATACCGGGGCGCGAAGCACGGAGGAGCACCGTTGAGCAGGTTGCGCTGGCTGACCGCGGGGGAGTCCCACGGTCCCGCACTCGTAGCGACGCTGGAGGGTCTTCCCGCCGGCGTGCCGATCACCACGGAGATGGTGGCGGACCACCTCGCGAGGCGACGGCTGGGCTACGGACGCGGTGCCCGGATGAAGTTCGAGCGTGACGAGGTGACCTTCCTCGGCGGTGTCCGGCACGGTCTGACCCTCGGCTCCCCGGTCGCGGTCATGGTGGGCAACACCGAGTGGCCCAAGTGGGAACAGGTCATGGCGGCCGACCCGGTCGACCCCGAGATCCTGGCCGGCCTGGCGCGCAACGCCCCGCTGACCCGCCCCCGCCCGGGCCACGCCGACCTGGCGGGCATGCAGAAGTACGGCTTCGACGAGGCCCGCCCGATCCTCGAGCGCGCCTCCGCCCGGGAGACGGCCGCCCGTGTGGCGCTGGGCGCGGTGGCCCGGTCGTACCTCAGGGAGACGGCCGGCATCGAGATCGTCAGCCATGTCGTCGAACTGGCCGCGGCCAAGGCTCCGTACGGCGTGTACCCGACCCCCGCCGACGTGGAGCGACTGGACGCGGACCCGGTGCGCTGCCTGGACGCGGACGCCTCGGAGGCGATGGTCGCGGAGATCGACCAGGCCCACAAGGACGGCGACACCCTCGGCGGCGTGGTCGAGGTGCTGGCGTACGGCGTTCCCGTCGGCCTCGGCTCCCACGTCCACTGGGACCGCCGCCTCGACGCCCGCCTGGCCGCCGCCCTCATGGGCATCCAGGCCATCAAGGGCGTGGAGGTCGGCGACGGCTTCGGCCTCGCCCGCGTACCCGGTTCGAAGGCGCACGACGAGATCCTCGCCACCGCCGACGGCATCACCCGCGCCTCCGGCCGCTCCGGCGGCACGGAGGGCGGTCTGACCACCGGCGAACTGCTGCGCGTACGCGCGGCGATGAAGCCGATCGCGACGGTGCCCCGCGCACTGCGGACCGTCGACGTCGCCACGGGGGAGGAGGCGGCCGCCCACCACCAGCGTTCCGACGTCTGCGCGGTGCCGGCCGCCGGCATCGTCGCCGAGGCCATGGTGGCCCTGGTCCTCGCGGACGCGGTCGCGGAGAAGTTCGGCGGCGACAGCGTCGCCGAGACGCGCCGCAACGTGACGTCGTACCTCGACAACCTGGTCGTCCGATGAGCCCACGGATCGTTCTGATCGGCCCGATGGGTGTGGGCAAGTCCACCGTCGGCCGCCTGCTGGCCGAGCGGCTGGGCGTCGGCTACCGCGACACCGACGACGACATCGTCACCGCCGAGAACAGGACCGTCGCCGACATCTTCGTCGACGACGGCGAGGCCACTTTCCGCGCGATCGAGAAGCGCGCGGTGCGCACGGCGCTCACCGAGCACGAGGGCGTCCTGGCCCTGGGCGGCGGCTCGGTCCTCGACGCCGACACCCGCGCACTGCTCGCCCCCCGACAGGTCGTCTACCTGTCCATGGAGGTCGAGGAGGCGGTCCGGCGCACCGGCCTGGGCGCCGCGCGGCCGCTGCTCGCGGTCAACCCCCGCAAACAGTGGCGCGAACTGATGCAGGCCCGCCGGCACCTCTACGAGGAGGTCGCCACGGCCGTGGTGCCGACCGACGGACGTACGCCCGAAGAGGTCACCGAGGCCGTCCTGGACGCGCTGGAACCGGAGACCGTGTTTCCCGGGGAGCAGGACCCCCGGCCGGAGGACGCTGTGGTGAACGACGTGACGAGGATCCGGATCGGCGGCACCGCCGGATCCGAGCCCTACGAGGTCCTGGTGGGCCGTCAGCTCCTCGGTGAGCTGGCCGGTCTGGTCGGCGACCGGGCCAAGCGGGTCGCGGTCGTGCACCCCGAAGCCCTCGCCGAGACCGGGGAGGCGCTCCGCGCGGACCTCGCCGGACAGGGCTACGAGGCGATCGCCATCCAGGTCCCCAACGCGGAGGAGGCCAAGACCGCCGAGGTCGCCGCCTACTGCTGGAAGGCGCTCGGCCAGTCCGGTTTCACCCGCACCGACGTGATCGTCGGCGTGGGCGGCGGCGCCACCACCGACCTGGCCGGGTTCGTGGCCGCCACGTGGCTGCGCGGGGTCCGCTGGATCGCCGTCCCGACCACCGTCCTGGCCATGGTCGACGCGGCCGTGGGCGGCAAGACGGGCATCAACACCGCCGAGGGCAAGAACCTCGTCGGGGCCTTCCACCCGCCCGCCGGCGTCCTGTGCGACCTGGCCGCGCTGGACTCCCTCCCGGTCAACGACTACGTCTCCGGACTCGCCGAGGTCATCAAGGCCGGCTTCATCGCCGACCCGGCGATCCTCGACCTCATCGAGTCCGACCCCGAGGCCGCCCGCACCCCGGCCGGCCCGCACACCGCGGAGCTGATCGAACGCTCGATCCGGGTCAAGGCGGACGTGGTCTCCTCCGACCTGAAGGAGTCGGGCCTCCGCGAGATCCTCAACTACGGCCACACCCTCGGCCACGCCATCGAGAAGAACGAGCGCTACAAGTGGCGCCACGGCGCGGCCGTGTCCGTGGGGATGCACTTCGCCGCCGAGCTGGGCCGTCTCGCGGGCCGCCTCGACGACGCCACCGCGGACCGTCACCGCGCGATCCTGGAATCGGTCGGCCTGCCGCTGCACTACCGCCACGACCAGTGGCCGAAGCTGCTGGAGAACATGAAGGTCGACAAGAAGTCCCGCGGTGATCTGCTGCGCTTCATCGTCCTCGACGGTCTCGCCAAGCCCACCGTGCTGGAAGGCCCCGACCCCGCCGTCCTGCTCGCCGCGTACGGCGAGGTGGGGGAGTAACCCGGGCACTCATCACCGCCCCCGGCCGTTCACACAACGACGGCAGGGGGCGGTACCGTTCGGTAGCGCGGGGAACCCCGCGGTCAGCACCCCATCGCCTGTACGAGACGGAGTGGCACCGGATGCAGCACGCAGGGGGTTCTCCGCTGCCGCCGCCCCATCAGCCGGGGCACCGACCGGTCGTCGGCTGGTCACCGGCCGCACACCACCCGGGCCCGCACCCGGGGCCCGCCCCCGTGCCTCCTCCGGCACCGGGCTACCCCGCGCCTCCGCCCGCACCGTCCGCGGGTCCGCGGCATGCCTCGATGCCCCCGCCCCCGGACACCACCGGCCACGTGCCGCTGCCGCCCGGCGGCCCCGTCGCCATGCCGAGCCCGCCGCAGTCCCCCGCCGCGCACGATCCGGCCGGTGCGATCATCGCGGTGCTGCTCATAGGGCCCGCGGGCGCCGGCAAGACGAGTGTGGCCAAGTACTGGGCGGACCACCGCCGGGTCCCGACCGCCCACATCAGCCTGGACGACGTACGCGAGTGGGTCCGCTCCGGCTTCGCCGACCCGCAGTCCGGGTGGAACGACCACTCCGAGGCGCAGTACCGCCTGGCCCGCCGCACCTGTGGCTTCGCCGCGCGCAACTTCCTCGCCAACGGCATCTCCTGCATCCTCGACGACGCGGTCTTCCCCGACCGCCCGGTCGTCGGCCTCGGCGGCTGGAAGCGGCACGTGGGTCCCGGCCTGCTGCCGGTCGTCCTCCTCCCGGGCCTGGACATCGTCCTGGAACGCAACGCGGAGCGCAGCGGCAACCGGCGCCTGACCGACGAGGAGGTCGCCCGCATCCACGGCCGCATGGCGGGCTGGTACGGCTCGGGTCTGCCCATCATCGACAACTCCCAGCTGGGCATACCGGAGACGGCCCGCATCCTGGGCGACGTCCTGGCCCGCTCGATAGCCAGCCCGCCACAGTGGTGATCGCCGCGCTGCCGGTCTGACCGGGGCCGTACCGAACCGGAGTCCGTGCCACCCGGGGGACTTCACTCACCCGCGCTCGCGGGGTGCCTCCCTCACTCCCGGCTCTGCTCGAGCGGGAGATACCCGCACCGCCCACCCGTGCCTCCCCCGGGTGTACCTCCGGGGGAGGCACGGGAACCGCCCCCGGACGCCGGCACCCCCCGGCCAACGGCACCTCCGCCGGCGCCCCCGGCCCCCACTCGGCCCCGCTCGACCGGCGACATCCCCCCACCCCTCCTACGCTCGAAGAATGTCTGAGGTCTACGCGATCCGCCGGACGCGGCTACGGGAATGCTGCAACGCGGTCGGCAGCGCGGCGGCGCTGGTGTCCCGCCCCGCCAATGTGCGCTACCTCGCCGGCGCCGCCCCCGAGGGCGCCGTCCTCCTGCTCGGCAGGACCGAGGACGTCCTGGTGTGCGCGGGACCGCCCGACGACCGGTCCCCGCAGAGCCGCCCCGACGAGTCCCTCCGCCTGCACGTGACGAACAGCATCGGCGGCGACCCCGCCGCCACGGCCGCCGGCCTCGCCGTCGCCCAGGACGTCGACTCCCTCGCCGTCGAGGAGCACCACCTCACCGTGACCCGGCACCGCCGGATCCACTCGGTCGCCCCGGGACTGCGCCTCACCGGCATCGCCGGCGCCGTGGAACAGCTCCGCGTCGTCAAGGACGAGGAGGAGATCTCGTGTCTCCGCATCGGCGCGGAGATCACCGACCAGGCCCTGGGCGAACTCCTGGAGTCGATCCTCGTGGGCCGCACCGAACGCCACCTCGCCCTGGAACTGGAACGCCGCCTGGTCGACCACGGCGCCGACGGCCCCGCCTTCCCCACCTCCGTGGCCACCGGCCCGAACGCCGGCCGTCCGGGCCACCGCCCCACCGACCGCCGCGTCGAGGAGGGCGACTTCCTCTCGGTCTGCCTCGGCGCCACCTACCGCGGCTACCGCTGCGAGATCGGCCGTACGTTCGTCATCGGCACGGCACCCGCCGACTGGCAGATCGAGCTGTACGACCTGGTCTTCTCGGCCCAGCGGGCCGGCCGGGAGTCGCTGGTGCCGGGCGCCGCCTACCGCGACGTGGACCGCGCGGCACGCCATGTACTGGATTCCGCGGGGTACTCCGAGGCCCTCCCGGTGCTCACCGGCCACGGTGTGGGACTGGAAATCGACGAGGACCCTCAATTGACCCCTGCGGCCATGGGTAAACTGGACGCTTGTGTGCCGGTCACCGTCGAGCCGGGGGTCCATCTCCCCGGCCGGGGCGGGGTCCGGATCGATGACACGCTCGTCGTGCGCCCCGAGGCGGACGGCGGACCCGAGCTACTCACCATCACGACCAAGGAGCTGCTCGCGCTCTAGCCCCGTGCTGTGCGCCTGCCCCCGCCCCGGCCGTCGTCCACGTCAGTCCAGTCCAGGAGATTCCGCAACCGTGGCTTCCACGAACGACCTCAAGAACGGCATGGTGCTCAAGCTCGAAGGCGGCCAGCTCTGGTCCGTCGTCGAGTTCCAGCACGTCAAGCCCGGCAAGGGCCCGGCCTTCGTGCGCACCAAGCTGAAGAACGTGCTGTCCGGCAAGACCGTCGACAAGACCTTCAACGCCGGCGTCAAGGTCGAAACGGCCACCGTCGACAAGCGTGACATGCAGTTCTCGTACATGGACGGCGACTACTTCGTCTTCATGGACATGCAGACCTTCGACCAGCTGCACGTCGACCGCAAGACGGTCGCGGACGCGGCCAACTTCCTTATCGAGGGCTTCGAGGCCACCGTGGCGCAGCACGAGGGCGAGGTGCTCTTCGTCGAGCTGCCCGCGGCCGTCGAGCTGACCATCCAGGAGACCGAGCCGGGTGTGCAGGGCGACCGCTCCACCGGCGGCACCAAGCCGGCCATCCTGGAGACCGGTCACCAGATCCAGGTTCCCCTCTTCATCACCACCGGTGAGAAGATCAAGGTCGACACCCGCACCAGCGACTACCTCGGCCGGGTGAACAGCTAACCGTGGCTGCCCGCAACACGGCCCGCAAGCGCGCCTTCCAGATCCTCTTCGAGGGCGACCAGCGCGGCACGGAGGTCCTTACGGTCCTCGCCGACTGGATCCGGCACTCCCGGACCGACACCCGGCAGCCACCGGTGAGCGAGTACACGATGCAGCTGGTCGAGGGCTACGCGGAACACGCGGGGCGCATCGACGAGCTGATCGCCCAGTACTCGGTCGGCTGGACCCTCGACCGGATGCCGGTCGTGGACCGCAGCCTCCTGCGTCTCGGCGCGTACGAGCTGATCTGGGTGGACGAGACCCCCGACGCGGTGGTCCTCGACGAGATGGTGCAGTTGGCGAAGGAGTTCTCGACCGACGAGTCGCCCTCCTTCATCAACGGCCTGCTCGGCCGGCTCAAGGAGCTCAAGCCGTCTCTGCGCCGGGATTAGAAGCGCCCCGCAGAGCCGCGGGGAACCGCGCGCGCAGCCACCGACGGCCCGCGGCAGGAGACCGCCGCCCGCCCACGAAGACCGCCGGGGTGGCCGGAACCCATACGGTTCCGGCCACCCCGGCGGCACGTTTCTGCGCAATCCGCGCAGCGGTCAGTCGTCGTGCGAGGCCACCGCACGCCGCGCGTCCGCGTCCAGGACGCCCCAGCCGATCAGCTGCTCGGTGAGCACCGAGGGCGACTGGTCGTAGATGACGGCGAGGGTGCGCAGGTCGTCCTGGCGGATCGAGAGCACCTTGCCGTTGTAGTCGCCGCGCTGGGACTGGATCGTCGCCGCGTAGCGCTGCAGCGGGCCCGCCTTCTCGGCCGGCACCGTGGCCAGCCGCTCCAGGTCCAGGACCAGTTTCGGCGGCGGCTCGGCGGCGCCTCCCGGGGTCGTGCCCGGCAGCAGTTCCTGCACCGGCACGCCGTAGAAGTCCGCCAGCTCCGCGAGACGCTGCACGGTCACGGCGCGGTCGCCGCGCTCGTACGAACCGACCACGACCGCCTTCCAGCGGCCCTGGGACTTCTCCTCGACACCGTGGAGGGAAAGGCCCTGCTGGGTGCGGATCGCCCGGAGCTTGGCCCCGAGCTGTTTGGCGTATTCGCTGGACATATGGCTCCCCGGCACTGTGTCGACGCGGCTCTGGCTGGTTTCCATGCCGCGCGGCTGGTAACTCACTGTGAGGTTACGCAGCGTTACTCTCGTGCGTCAAGCCGAATGGTCCACACCGACTCTTCCGTGGTAGCGAAGATCGGCTACTCCATCGGAGTGATGGGGGGTGTCGCTCCGCGTGGATCCGGGCCTGATAGCCTGAGCGACGCGACCCGACGTCCTTTAACGTCCGTCCCGTGAGGCGGAGAAGGAGGTCCGTTTCATATGGACAAGCAGAATGCACAGCAGACGGGGTCCGAGGCCCGGCCCGTCCTCGAAGGCCCCGACATCGCGCGGGTGCTGACCCGCATCGCCCACGAGATCGTCGAACGCGCCAAGGGCGCCGACGACGTGGTGCTCCTCGGCATTCCGACCCGAGGCGTCTTCCTCGCCCGGCGGCTCGCCGCCAAGCTCGAGCAGATCACCGAGCGCAAGGTCCCGGTCGGCTCGCTCGACATCACGATGTACCGCGACGACCTGCGCATGCACCCTCCGCGCGCGCTGGCCCGCACCGAGATCCCCGGTGACGGCATCGACGGCCGGCTGGTCGTCCTCGTCGACGACGTGCTCTTCTCCGGCCGCACCATCCGCGCCGCCCTCGACGCGCTGAACGACATCGGGCGCCCCCGCGCGGTGCAGCTCGCCGTCCTCGTGGACCGCGGTCACCGCGAACTGCCCATCCGCGCCGACTACGTCGGCAAGAACCTCCCCACGTCGCTGCGGGAGACGGTCAAGGTCCTGCTCGCCGAGGAGGACGGTCGCGACACCGTACTGCTCGGCGCCAAGCGGACCGCCCAGTAGCACTTCGGGCGCACACCGACGGTGTGCGCCGGCTCGGCACGCCCGTGCGCGTACCCGTCTGCCCGATTTCGCCTCATTGAACTGCCTTACGGAGCCTGACAGATGCAGCGTCATCTCATCTCGGCCGCCGACCTCACCCGCGACGACGCCGTCCTGATCCTCGACACCGCCGAGGAGATGGCCCGGGTCGCCGACCGGCCGATCAAGAAACTGCCGACCCTGCGCGGACGCACGGTCGTGAACCTCTTCTTCGAGGACTCCACCCGCACCCGGATCTCCTTCGAGGCCGCCGAGAAGCGCCTGTCCGCGGACGTCATCAACTTCACCGCGAAGGGCTCCAGCGTCTCCAAGGGCGAGTCGCTGAAGGACACCGCCCAGACCCTGGAGGCCATGGGCGTCGACGCCGTCGTCATCCGGCACGGCGCCTCCGGGGCCCCGTACCGCCTGGCGACCTCGGGCTGGATCGACGCGCACGTCATCAACGCGGGCGACGGCACCCACCAGCACCCCACCCAGGCCCTCCTCGACGCCTTCACCATGCGGCGCCGGCTCGTCGGCCGGGACGCGGGGCTCGGACAGGACCTGTCCGGCCGGCGCATCACGATCGTCGGCGACGTCCTGCACAGCCGGGTCGCCCGCTCCAACGTCGACCTGCTGCACACCCTCGGCGCCGAGGTCACCCTCGTCGCCCCGCCGACCCTGCTGCCGGTCGGCGTCGGCAGCTGGCCCTGCGAGGTGTCGTACGACCTCGACTCCACGCTGACCAAGTCCGACGCGGTGATGATGCTGCGGGTGCAGCGCGAGCGGATGAACGCCGCGTTCTTCCCCACCGAGCGGGAGTACTCGCGCCGCTACGGCCTCGACGGCGAGCGCATGGCGAGGATGCCCGGGCACGCCATCGTGATGCACCCCGGTCCGATGGTCCGCGGCATGGAGATCACCGCCGACGTCGCGGACTCCGACCGCTGCACCGTGATCGAACAGGTCACCAACGGGGTCTCCATCCGGATGGCCGTCCTCTACCTGCTGCTGGGCGGCAACGAACCCGCCGTGACCCACGCCCGTACCACCGAGGAGAAGTAAGAACCATGAGCAAGATCCTGATCCGCGGTGCGAAGGTCCTCGGCGGCGAGCCGCGGGACGTCCTGATCGACGGCGGGACGATCACCCAGGTCGGCACCGGGCTGTCCGGCGAGGGCGCCGAGGTCGTCGAGGCCGCCGGCAGGGTTCTCCTGCCTGGCCTGGTCGATCTGCACACGCACCTCCGCGAGCCCGGCCGCGAGGACTCCGAGACGGTGCTGACCGGCACCCGCGCGGCGGCGAGCGGCGGTTACACCAACGTGTTCGCCATGGCCAACACCTTCCCGGTCGCCGACACCGCCGGCGTCGTCGAGCAGGTCTGGCGGCTCGGACAGGAGTCCGGCTACTGCGACGTCCAGCCCATCGGCGCCGTCACCGTCGGGCTGGAGGGGCGAAAGCTCGCCGAACTGGGCGCGATGCACGAGTCCGCGGCCGGTGTCACCGTCTTCTCCGACGACGGCAAGTGCGTCCACGACGCCGTGATCATGCGCCGCGCGCTCGAGTACGTGAAGGCGTTCGGGGGCGTCGTCGCCCAGCACGCCCAGGAGCCGCGGCTGACCGAGGGCGCCGAGATGAACGAAGGGGTCGTCTCCGCCCAGCTCGGCCTCGGCGGCTGGCCCGCCGTCGCCGAGGAGTCGGTCATCGCGCGGGACGTGCTGCTCGCCGAGCACGTCGGCTCCCGCGTCCACATCTGCCACCTGTCGACCGCCGGGTCCGTCGAGATCGTCCGCTGGGCCAAGTCCCGCGGCATCGACGTGACCGCCGAGGTCACCCCGCACCACCTCCTCCTCACCGACGAACTGGTGCGGACGTACAACCCGGTCTACAAGGTCAACCCGCCGCTGCGCACCGAGCGGGACGTCATGGCCCTGCGCGAGGCGCTCGCCGACGGCACGATCGACATCGTCGCCACCGACCACGCCCCGCACCCGCACGAGGACAAGGACTGCGAGTGGGCCGCCGCCGCCATGGGCATGGTCGGCCTGGAGACCGCACTGTCGGTGGTGCAGGAGACGATGGTCGACACGGGCCTGCTGGACTGGGCCGGCGTCGCCGACCGCATGTCCTTCGAGCCCGCGCGCATCGGCCGGGCGACGGGCCACGGCCGTCCCGTCTCGGCAGGTGAGCCCGCCAACCTCACCCTCGTCGACACGGCATACCGTGGCCTCGTGGACCCCGCGGGCTTCGCCTCGCGCAGCCGCAACACCCCGTACGAGGGCCGTGAGCTGCCGGGCCGTGTCACGCACACCTGGCTCCGGGGCAAGGCCACGCTCGTCGACGGGAAGCTCACGTGACACCTGTAATCCTGCTGGCCGCCGAGAAGGAATCGGCGGAAGTGACCGACTGGGCCGCCCGGATCGGCTGGGTCGTCGGACTCGCCCTCTTCGTCGCGCTCGTCCACTGGCTGATGCGCGAGGGCTGGCGGTGGCGAGGCACCCTCCAGGGCGACCTTCCTGAGCTGCACAGCGCGCCGGACGACCCGGGCCCGGCGAAACTGGAGCTGAGCGGCCGGTACCACGGCTCCACCACCGCCGGCCAGTGGCTCGACCGCATCGTGGCGCGCGGACTGGGCACCCGCAGCCGGGCCGAGCTGACGCTCACCGACGCGGGACTGGCCGTCGAACGCCCCGGAGCGGAGGACTTCTTCGTCCCGGCGGACGCGCTGCGCGGGGTCCGGCTGGACAAGGGCATCGCCGGCAAGGTCCTCACCGAGGGCGGTCTGCTGATCGTCACCTGGGCGCACGGCGAGCGGCTGATCGACTCCGGGTTCCGCTCCGACCACGCGGCCGAGCACAACGAGTGGGTCGAGACCCTCCACCACATGATCAACAAGACGGAAGGCGCACGATGACAACCTCCACCAGGGGAACCGGCAGGGTTCCCGCCGTACTCGTCCTGGAGGACGGCCGGATCTTCCGCGGCCGTGCCTACGGGGCAGTGGGGGAGACCTTCGGCGAAGCGGTGTTCTCCACCGGCATGACCGGCTACCAGGAGACCCTCACCGATCCGTCCTACCACCGCCAGGTCGTCGTGATGACCGCCCCGCACGTGGGGAACACCGGGGTCAACGACGAGGACATGGAGTCCCGGAGGATCTGGGTCTCCGGTTACGTCGTCCGCGACCCCGCGCGCGTGCCCTCCAACTGGCGCTCGACGCGCACGCTGGACGAGGAGCTGGCCGCCCAGGGCGTCGTCGGCATCTGCGGCATCGACACCCGCGCGCTCACCCGCCATCTGCGCGAGCGCGGCGCCATGCGCGTCGGCATCTTCTCCGGCGACGCGGTCGCCGACGAGGCCTCGATGCTCGCGGAGGTGCGGAAGGCCCCCGAGATGAGCGGCGCCGACCTCTCCGCCGAGGTCGCCACCACCGAGCCGTACGTCGTCCCGGCGGTCGGTGAGAAGAGGTTCACCGTCGCCGCCGTCGACCTCGGCATCAAGGGCATGACCCCGCACCGGATGGCCGAGCGCGGCATCGAGGTGCACGTCCTGCCCGCCACGGCGACCGTGGAGGACGTCTACGCCGTCGACCCGGACGGCGTCTTCTTCTCCAACGGCCCCGGCGACCCGTCCACCGCCGACCACGCGGTCTCCGTCATGCGGGCGGTCCTGGAACGCGGCACCCCGCTCTTCGGCATCTGCTTCGGCAACCAGATCCTGGGCCGCGCCCTCGGCTTCGGCACCTACAAGCTGAAGTACGGCCACCGGGGCATCAACCAGCCGGTGCAGGACCGTACGACCGGCAAGGTCGAGGTCACCGCGCACAACCACGGCTTCGCCGTCGACGCCCCGCTGGACAAGGTCTCCGACACCCCCTACGGCCGCGCCGAGGTCTCCCACGTCTGCCTCAACGACAACGTGGTGGAGGGCCTCCAGCTGCTCGACCGGCCGGCCTTCAGCGTCCAGTACCACCCGGAAGCGGCAGCGGGTCCGCACGACGCCGCCTACCTGTTCGACCGCTTCACGTCTTTGATGAGCACCGTTCCGATGGAGGGCCAGCGTGCCTAAGCGCACCGATATCCAGTCCGTCCTGGTCATCGGCTCCGGCCCGATCGTCATCGGCCAGGCCGCCGAGTTCGACTACTCCGGCACCCAGGCGTGCCGGGTCCTGCGCGCCGAGGGTCTGCGGGTGATCCTCGTGAACTCCAACCCGGCGACCATCATGACCGACCCGGAGATCGCCGACGCCACCTACGTCGAGCCGATCACCCCCGAGTTCGTCGAGAAGATCATCGCCAAGGAGCGGCCGGACACGCTGCTGCCCACCCTGGGCGGCCAGACCGCCCTGAACACGGCGATCTCCCTGCACGAGGCCGGCACGCTGGAGCGGTACGGCGTCGAGCTGATCGGCGCCAACGTCGAGGCCATCAACAAGGGCGAGGACCGCGAGCTGTTCAAGGACGTCGTCGAGGCCGTCCGCGCCAAGATCGGCCACGGCGAGTCCGCCCGCTCGGTGATCTGCCACTCCATGGACGACGTCCTCGCCGGGGTCGACACCCTCGGCGGCTACCCGGTCGTCGTCCGCCCGTCCTTCACGATGGGCGGTGCCGGCTCGGGCTTCGCCCACGACGAGGACGAACTGCGCCGCATCGCCGGCCAGGGCCTCACCCTCTCGCCGACCACCGAGGTGCTCCTGGAGGAGTCCATCCTCGGCTGGAAGGAGTACGAGCTGGAGCTGATGCGCGACAAGCACGACAACGTGGTGGTCGTCTGCTCCATCGAGAACTTCGACCCCATGGGCGTGCACACCGGCGACTCGATCACCGTCGCCCCGGCCATGACGCTCACCGACCGCGAGTACCAGATCCTGCGCGACATCGGCATCGCCGTCATCCGCGAGGTCGGCGTCGACACCGGCGGCTGCAACATCCAGTTCGCGGTGAACCCCGCGGACGGCCGGGTCATCGTCATCGAGATGAACCCGCGTGTGTCGCGCTCCTCGGCGCTCGCCTCCAAGGCGACCGGCTTCCCGATCGCCAAGATCGCCGCCAAGCTGGCCGTCGGCTACACCCTCGACGAGATCCCCAACGACATCACGCGGGAGACCCCGGCCTCCTTCGAGCCGACCCTCGACTACGTGGTCGTCAAGGCCCCGAGGTTCGCCTTCGAGAAGTTCCCCAGCGCCGACTCCACCCTCACCACCACCATGAAGTCGGTCGGCGAGGCCATGGCCATCGGCCGCAACTTCACCGAGGCCTTCCAGAAGGCGCTGCGCTCGCTGGAGAAGAAGGGCAGCCAGTTCACCTTCGTCGGCGAGCCCGGTGACAAGGCCGGACTGCTGCGCGAGGCGGTCCGCCCGACCGACGGCCGGATCAACGCGGTCATGGGAGCCATCCGCGCGGGCGCCACCGCCGGGGAGGTCTTCGACGCCACGAAGATCGACCTCTGGTTCGTCGACCAGCTCTTCCTCATCAAGGAGACCGCCGACGAGCTGGCGGCAGCGCCCGAGCTGACGCGCGAGCTGCTCGCCGAGGCCAAGCGGCACGGCTTCTCCGACCAGCAGATCGGCGAGATCCGCGGACTGCGCGAGGACGTCGTCCGCGAGGTGCGGCACGTGCTCGGCATCCGCCCGGTCTACAAGACCGTCGACACCTGCGCCGCCGAGTTCGCCGCGCGGACGCCGTACTTCTACTCCTCCTACGACGAGGAGACCGAGGTCGCGTCCCGCGAGAAGCCCGCGGTGATCATCCTGGGCTCCGGCCCGAACCGCATCGGCCAGGGCATCGAGTTCGACTACTCCTGCGTCCACGCCTCCTTCGCGCTGTCCGACGCCGGCTACGAGACCGTGATGGTCAACTGCAACCCGGAGACCGTCTCCACCGACTACGACACCTCCGACCGGCTCTACTTCGAGCCGCTCACCCTGGAGGACGTACTGGAGATCGTCCACGCCGAGCGGCAGGCCGGACCGGTCGCCGGCGTCGTCGTCCAGCTCGGCGGCCAGACCCCGCTCGGCCTGTCGCAGGCGCTGAAGGACAACGGCGTGCCGATCGTCGGCACCTCCCCGGAGGCCATCCACGCCGCCGAGGACCGCGGCGCCTTCGGCCAGGTCCTCAAGGAGGCCGGCCTGCCCGCCCCCAAGCACGGCACCGCCACCACCTTCTCCGAGGCCAAGGCCATCGCCGACGAGATCGGCTACCCGGTCCTCGTCCGCCCGTCCTACGTGCTCGGCGGCCGCGGCATGGAGATCGTCTACGACGAGACCCGGCTCGACTCCTACATCGCCGAGTCGACCGAGATCAGCCCCTCCCGGCCGGTGCTCGTCGACCGCTTCCTCGACGACGCCATAGAGATCGACGTCGACGCCCTCTACGACGGCGAGGAGCTCTACCTCGGCGGCGTCATGGAGCACATCGAGGAGGCCGGCATCCACTCCGGCGACTCGGCGTGCGCCCTGCCGCCGATCACGCTCGGCGGGTTCGACATCAAGCGGCTGCGCGCCTCCACGGAGGCCATCGCGCGCGGTGTCGGCGTACGCGGCCTGATCAACATCCAGTTCGCGCTCTCCGGCGACATCCTCTACGTCCTCGAGGCCAACCCCCGCGCCTCGCGCACCGTCCCCTTCACCTCCAAGGCGACCGCGGTGCCGCTGGCGAAGGCCGCCGCGCGGATCTCGCTGGGCGCCACCGTCGCCGGACTGCGCGCCGAGGGCCTGCTCCCGGCGAAGGGCGACGGCGGCGAACTGCCGCTGGACGCGCCGATCTCCGTCAAGGAGGCCGTGATGCCGTGGTCGCGCTTCCGCGACATCCACGGCCGCGGCGTCGACACGGTCCTCGGCCCGGAGATGCGCTCCACCGGCGAGGTCATGGGCATCGACTCCGTCTTCGGCACGGCGTACGCCAAGTCGCAGGCGGGCGCCTACGGACCGCTGCCGACCAAGGGACGGGCCTTCATCTCGGTCGCCAACCGGGACAAGCGTTCGATGATCTTCCCGGCGCGGGAGCTCGTGGCGCACGGCTTCGAACTGCTCGCCACCTCCGGCACCGCCGAGGTCCTCAAGCGCAACGGCATCAACGCCACCGTGGTGCGCAAGCAGTCCGAGGGCACCGGCCCGAACGGCGAGCGGACCATCGTCCAGCTCATCCACGACGGCGAGGTCGACCTCATCGTCAACACCCCGTACGGCACCGGCGGCCGCCTCGACGGCTACGACATCCGTACGGCCGCCGTGGCACGGTCCGTGCCCTGTCTGACGACGGTCCAGGCGCTCGCCGCCGCGGTCCAGGGCATCGACGCGCTCAACCGCGGGGACGTGGGCGTCCGCTCGCTCCAGGAACACGCGCAACATCTGACCGCGGCCCGCGACGACTAGCAGCCCCCAGGGGGACACCGGAGACGGTGTCCCCCTCTTCATGAGGACACCATGTACCAGATTCTCTTCTCTGTGCTCTTCCGGCGGATGGACCCCGAGCAGGCCCACCACCTGGCCTTCGCCTGGATCCGCCGTGTCGCGCGGGTCCCCGTGCTGCGCACCTTCGTCGCCGCCGTGCTCGCCCCGCGCCACAAGGAGCTGCGCACCGAGGCCCTCGGACTGCGCCTGCACAGCCCCTTCGGCCTCGCCGCCGGCTTCGACAAGAACGCGGTCGGCATCGACGGCATGGCGATGCTCGGCTTCGACCACGTCGAGATCGGCACCGTCACCGGGGAGCCGCAGCCCGGCAACCCGAAGAAGCGGCTGTTCCGCCTGGTCGCGGACCGGGCCCTGATCAACCGCATGGGCTTCAACAACGACGGCTCGCTCGCGGTGGCGGCCCGCCTGGCCTCCCGCACGCCCGTCTTCCGGACCGTGGTCGGCGTCAACATCGGCAAGACGAAGGCCGTACCCGAGGACGAGGCCGTCGCCGACTACGTGAAGTCGGCCGAGCGGCTGGCACCGTACGCCGACTACCTGGTCGTGAACGTCTCCTCCCCGAACACGCCCGGACTGCGCGACCTCCAGGCCGTGGACCGCCTGCGCCCGCTGCTCACCGCCGTACGGGAGGCTGCCGACCGCGGCGTCCCGGCCCGCCGGGTGCCGCTGCTGGTGAAGATCGCTCCCGACCTCGCCGACGAGGACGTCGACGCGGTCGCCGACCTCGCCGTGGAGCTCGGCCTGGACGGCATCATCGCCACCAACACCACCATCGCCCGCGCGGGACTCGGCCTGACGTCCGACCCCGCGGCCGTCGGGGAGACCGGCGGCCTGTCCGGCGCGCCCCTGAAGGCCCGGTCCCTGGAGGTGCTGCGCCGCCTCTACGCGCGCGTGGGCGACCGCATCACCCTGGTCGGGGTCGGCGGCATCGAGAACGCCGAGGACGCCTGGCAGCGCGTCCTGGCCGGTGCCACGCTGGTCCAGGGCTACAGCGCGCTCGTCTACCAGGGCCCCTTCTGGGGCCGTGCCCTGCACAGGGGGCTCGCCGCGCGGCTGCGCACCAGCCCCTACGCCACGCTCGCCGACGCGGTGGGCGCCGACGTGAGGACATCGGTATGACAGGTCTGGATCCCTTCGGCGCGCGGCTGCGCCGCGCGATGGACGAACGGGGCCCGCTGTGCGTGGGCATCGACCCGCACGCCTCCCTGCTCGCCGAGTGGGGCCTGAACGACGATGTGACGGGTCTGGAGTCGTTCAGCCGCACCGTCGTGGAGGCGGTCGCCGGCCGGGTCGCCGTGCTCAAGCCGCAGAGCGCCTTCTTCGAGCGCTTCGGTTCGCGCGGCATCGCCGTCCTGGAGAAGACGGTCCAGGAGGCGCGGGCGGCGGGCGCGCTGGTCGTCATGGACGCCAAGCGCGGCGACATCGGCTCCACCATGGCCGCCTACGCCGAGTCCTTCCTGCACAAGGACGCGCCCCTGTTCTCGGACGCGCTCACCGTCTCCCCGTACCTCGGTTACGGCTCGCTGAGCCCGGCCGTCGTGATGGCCCGGGAGACCGGTACCGGGCTGTTCGTGCTGGCGCTGACGTCCAATCCGGAGGGCGGGGAGGTGCAGCACGCGGTCCGCGCGGACGGGCGCACCGTCGGAGCGACCGTGCTCGGGCACCTGGCCCTGGAGAACGCGGGCGAGGAGCCGCTCGGGTCGTTCGGCGCGGTGGTCGGCGCGACGCTCGGCGATCTGTCCTCGTACGACCTCGACATGGGTGGCCCGATCCTCGCCCCCGGCATCGGCGCGCAGGGGGCCACGGCGGCCGATCTCCCGGCGGTGTTCGGGAGGGCGGTGCGCAATGTCGTGCCCAACGTCAGCCGGGGAGTGTTGCGCCACGGTCCCGACGTGGTCGCTCTGCGTGATGCCGCGGAGCGGTTCGCGGACGAGATCCGGACCGCCGTGACGGCGGCCTGAGACCGGCCGGCGAGGGAATCCGTGGTCGTCGCACTGTGAATACACCCACGAATCAGCAACCATTTGTCTCAAATGTCCGACCTGGCGGAGGCTGACCAGGACTTTTCCGCAGTTCTCGCTGACTCAGGCGAACTTGGCCGCTAGTCTCCGACGGAGAGTGAACGGACGACGCTGTCGCCCGTGACTCCGCAGGTGTGGGGCGTCCAGGTTCCTCACCGGTCCGTATCCGACAGTTCGACATCCGAGGTGACGTAGGCGTGGCTCTTCCGCCCCTTACCCCTGAACAGCGCGCAGCCGCGCTCGAAAAGGCCGCCGCGGCTCGCCGGGAGCGGGCCGAGGTCAAGAATCGACTCAAGCACTCCGGCGCCTCGCTTCACGAGGTCATCAAGCAGGGCCAGGAGAACGACGTCATCGGCAAGATGAAGGTCTCCGCCCTGCTCGAGTCCCTGCCCGGCGTCGGCAAGGTCCGCGCCAAGCAGATCATGGAGCGACTGGGCATCTCCGAGAGCCGCCGGGTACGCGGTCTCGGTTCCAACCAGATCGCCTCCCTGGAGCGCGAGTTCGGCAGCACCGGCTCCTGAGTGCCGGGCGGCCCGGGACCGGCGTCCCGGGCATCCCGGGATTGCTGGAATAATCGCCGCATGGCTGCAACACCCCGGGGGACGTCCCCCGTACCCCCGGACGTACGTCCGCGGCTGACCGTGCTCTCCGGCCCCTCCGGGGTCGGCAAGAGCACGGTCGTCGCCCATATGCGCAAGGAACACCCGGAGGTCTGGCTCTCCGTCTCGGCGACGACGCGGAAGCCCCGCCCCGGTGAGCAGCACGGAGTCCACTACTTCTTCGTCGGCGACGACGAGATGGACAAGCTGATCGCCAACGGCGAGCTGCTGGAGTGGGCCGAGTTCGCCGGCAACCGCTACGGCACGCCCCGCGCGGCGGTGCTGGAGCACCTGGAGTCGGGTGTGCCCGTGCTGCTGGAGATCGACCTCCAGGGCGCGCGGCAGGTCCGCGGGTCCATGGCCGAGGCCCAGCTGGTGTTCCTGGCTCCCCCCTCCTGGGAGGAGCTCGTGCGCAGGCTCACGGGCCGCGGCACCGAGTCGGCCGAGGTCATCGAGCGCCGGCTCGGCGCCGCGAAGACCGAACTGGCCGCCGAACCGGAGTTCGACACGACCCTGGTCAACACCTCCGTCCAGGACGTCGCCCGCGAGCTGCTAGCCTTGATGAAGGTCGTGTGATCGTGAGCAGTCGCTCACCGGTCAGGTCGGCTGAATCTTTCCCATCCATCGGAAGGTAGAGCGTGTCCTCTTCCATCTCCGCGCCCGAGGGCATCATCAACCCGCCGATCGACGAGCTCCTCGAGGCCACGGACTCGAAGTACAGCCTCGTGATCTACGCGGCCAAGCGGGCCCGCCAGATCAACGCGTACTACTCGCAGCTCGGCGAGGGCCTGCTCGAGTACGTCGGTCCCCTTGTCGACACCCACGTCCACGAGAAGCCGCTCTCGATCGCCCTGCGCGAGATCAACGCGGGACTGCTGACCTCCGAGGCCGTCGAAGGCCCCGGCCAGTAACACCGGTCACCGGTCAGTACGTCATATCAGCGGTTCGCAGCTGACTTTTCCACAGGCCCGGCAGCACGTCTGCCGGGCCTGTGGTGTCTCATGGGTGCTGGTCGCACATTTCCGAGGTCGGGGAGAGACGGTGGACAAGCCGAAGGTCGTTCTGGGGGTCAGTGGCGGCATCGCCGCGTACAAGGCCTGTGAGCTGCTCAGGCGGCTGACCGAGTCGGGGCACGAGGTGCGGGTCGTCCCCACCGCCTCCGCACTGCACTTCGTCGGCGCCGCCACCTGGTCCGCCCTCTCCGGGCACCCGGTCTCCACCGAGGTCTGGGACGACGTGCACGAGGTGCCGCACGTCCGCACCGGCCAGCACGCCGACCTGGTGGTCGTCGCCCCGGCCACCGCCGACATGCTGGCCAAGGCCGCCCACGGCCTGGCCGACGACCTGCTCACCAACACCCTCCTCACGGCCCGCTGCCCGGTCGTCTTCGCCCCCGCCATGCACACCGAGATGTGGGAGCACCCGGCCACCCGGGACAACGTGGCGACGCTTCGCGCCCGGGGCGCCGTCGTCATCGAACCGGCGGTGGGACGTCTCACCGGCGTCGACACGGGCAAGGGCCGGCTGCCCGATCCCGGCGAGATCTTCGAGGTCTGCCGCCGGGTGCTCGCCCGCGGTGTGACCGTGCCCGACCTCAGGGGCCGGCACGTCGTCATCAGCGCCGGAGGCACCCGCGAGCCCCTCGACCCCGTCCGCTTCCTCGGCAACCGTTCCTCCGGCAAACAGGGGTACGCCCTCGCCCGTACCGCCGCCGCCCGGGGCGCCCGCGTCACACTGATCGCGGCCAACTCCGCGCTGCCCGACCCGGCCGGAGTCGACCTCGTGTCCGTCGGGACCGCGGTGGAGCTGCGTGAGGCCGTCCTGCGCGCCGCCGCCGACGCGGACGCGGTGGTCATGGCCGCGGCCGTCGCCGACTTCCGGCCGGCGGCCTACGCCGCCGGGAAGATCAAGAAGAAGGACGGACAGGAGCCCGAGCCCGTCACCCTGGTGCGTAATCCGGACATCCTCGCCGAGATCTCCGGCGACCGGGTGCGGTCCGGACAGGTGATCGTGGGCTTCGCCGCCGAGACCGACGACGTGCTCGCCAACGGCCGCGCCAAGCTGAAGCGCAAGGGCTGCGACCTGCTGGTGGTGAACGAGGTGGGGGAGCACAAGACCTTCGGCCGGGACGAGAGCGAGGCCGTGGTGCTGGGGGCCGACGGTAGTGAGACCCCCGTCGCGTACGGCCCGAAGGAGACCCTGGCCGAAACCGTCTGGGACCTGGTGGCCGAACGCCTCGGATGAGTGAGCCATCCGCCCTCGGGCCCTGGCAAACCGTCCACCGGGGGCGTGGCACCTCTGGCGAAGCTCGCCCGGCCCGGAGAGAATGCCCGTGCCGCAGGTCACTGCACTCCCGGTAGGCGAGACAGGGGACCCGTGTCGGAGCGCGACCGATAAACTGTCCGACGGACGGCGCCCGGGTGCAGCCCCCGCCGTCCGCCAATGATCAGCCAGCAGCCGCTGCAACCACAGGGAGCATTGTGTCCCGTCGTCTGTTCACCTCGGAGTCCGTGACCGAGGGCCACCCCGACAAGATCGCTGACCAGATCAGCGACACCATCCTCGACGCACTGCTGCGCGAGGACCCGGCCTCCCGGGTCGCCGTCGAGACCCTGATCACCACCGGCCTGGTGCACGTGGCCGGTGAGGTCACCACCAAGACGTACGCGGACATCGCGACGCTGGTGCGCAACAAGATCCTGGAGATCGGCTACGACTCCTCGAAGAAGGGCTTCGACGGCGCCTCCTGCGGCGTCTCGGTGTCCATCGGCGCGCAGTCCCCGGACATCGCGCAGGGTGTCGACGCCGCCTACGAGGCCCGCGTCGAGGGCGACGACGACGAACTGGACCGGCAGGGCGCCGGCGACCAGGGCCTGATGTTCGGCTACGCGACGGACGAGACGCCGACGCTGATGCCGCTGCCGGTCTTCCTCGCCCACCGTCTGTCCAAGCGCCTGTCCGACGTGCGCAAGAACGGGACCATCCCCTACCTCCGCCCGGACGGCAAGACCCAGGTCACCATCGAGTACGACGGTGACAAGGCGGTCCGCCTGGACACCGTGGTCGTCTCCTCCCAGCACGCCTCCGACATCGACCTGGAGTCGCTGCTCGCCCCCGACATCCGCGAGTTCGTCGTGGAGCCGGAGCTCAAGGCGCTCCTGGACGAGGGCATCAAGCTCGACACCGAGAAGTACCGGCTGCTGGTGAACCCCACCGGCCGGTTCGAGATCGGCGGCCCGATGGGTGACGCGGGCCTGACCGGCCGCAAGATCATCATCGACACCTACGGCGGCATGGCCCGCCACGGCGGTGGCGCCTTCTCCGGCAAGGACCCCTCCAAGGTGGACCGTTCCGCGGCGTACGCGATGCGCTGGGTCGCCAAGAACGTGGTGGCGGCCGGACTGGCCTCCCGCTGCGAGGTGCAGGTGGCGTACGCGATCGGCAAGGCCGAGCCGGTCGGCCTGTTCGTCGAGACCTTCGGTACCGCCACGATCGACACCGAGAAGATCGAGAAGGCCATCGACGAGGTCTTCGACCTCCGCCCGGCCGCGATCATCCGCGATCTGGACCTGCTGCGCCCGATCTACGCCCAGACCGCCGCCTACGGTCACTTCGGACGTGAGCTGCCCGACTTCACCTGGGAGCGCACCGACCGCGTGGACGCCCTGCGCAAGGCGACGGGTCTGTAGGTCCCGCCTCGCGTCGAGGCCCGGCGATCCCTCCCGAGGGGCGGCCGGGCCTCCGTGCGTCCCGGGGGCCGTAATCCCCGTGCGCGCCCGCGCCCGTGAGTCCTGCGCTGCGGGTACAGCGGTGCCGTGGCCCGGTGCGAAGAGCACGGATCCTTCCGGGTGAATCCCTCGCAGGTTCGAATCCTGCTGCCGGTCCTGGACCGGTATGGCCGAGTGGACCAGGGCAGAAGCGCCTCCGGGCGTCCGTCCGTGCCCTGCCCGGTCTCGGGCCCGGCGCCGTTGTCCGTGTCGTTTGGTAAGAATGCAGGCGTGAGCAGCGAGAACGGACAGCGGGACGGCGGCGCGCGGGACGCGCCGCCCGAGCAGCTCGCGCTCATCCGGGACAGCGTGCGCAAGGCGAAGGTCCCCCGGGCCAAACCGCGCACCTGGCGGGGCGCAGCGCTCGCCAAGGACCTGCCCGTCGCCCGCGTCCTCGTCGACAAGGGCGTGCTCCATCTCGACCGGTACTTCGACTACGCCGTGCCCGAGGAACTGGACGCGGACGCGCAGCCGGGTGTGCGGGTGCGGGTGCGGTTCGGCGCCGGCCGGCACCGGGTGCGCGAGGGCCGGCGCGAGGGCGGCGGCCTGATCGACGGATTCCTCGTCGAGCGGCTCGCCGAATCCGACTACCCCGGCCCGCTGGCGGCGCTGGCCCAGGTCGTCTCGCCGGAGCC
>NZ_NEUB01000335.1 GCF_002910825.1 Streptomyces sp. SM1
CCACCACCCGGCTCACCGGGTCCGTCGGCGCCCCGTGCGCCCGCGCCGGTCCCGCCGTCCACAGCGGCAGCAGCAAGGGAGTCACGAGGGCCGCCGCGAGCGCGGTGCGGTGTGCGGTCGTCCGGGGCATCCGGAAGGCCTCCTTCGACGGGCGGGCACGCGGGGTCCTCGGAGCAGTACGGATGAACCGCCTGGGGCGTTCACCTCCGTACCGATGCGGGGCACGGCGTCCCGTTCCCGGCCGATCGCCGTCCGCCGAGGGTGGGTTCCCCGCCGGACCGAGGGTTTCCCCCGTATCCCGCCGGCTCGCGGACTGCCTATCGTTCGAACGCGGCCGGCCCGGGTGATCGCGCCGTACGCCGATGCGCGCCCTTCCGCCGCGAGGCCGGAGCGCATCGGCCGGGCGGTCGGCGGCGGGCCCTTCGAACCGCCCCCACAGGCAGG
>NZ_NEUB01000336.1 GCF_002910825.1 Streptomyces sp. SM1
GCCGGAGCCCGGGGCTTCGGCGGGAGGCCAGAAGGTTCCCGCCGTTCCGCGCCCCGCTCCGAGGGGTCAGGCCAGGCCCGCGACCAGGTCCGCGACGTCCTTGCGGCGGCCCGTGAAGAACGGGACCTCCTCGCGGACGTGCATCCGGGCTTCCGAGCCGCGCAGGTGGCGCATGAGGTCGACGATGCGGTCCAGTTCGTCGGCCTCGAAGGCGAGCATCCACTCGTAGTCGCCGAGCGAGAACGAGGCGACCGTGTTGGCCCGCACGTCCGGGTAGCCGCGGGCCATCTTCCCGTGGTCGGCGAGCATCCGGCGGCGGTCCTCGTCGGGCAGCAGGTACCAGTCGTAGGAGCGCACGAAGGGGTAGACGCTCACATAGTTGCGGGGCGTCTCGTCGGCGAGGAACGCCGGGATGTGCGACCGGTTGAACTCGGCGGGGCGGTGCAGCGCCATGTTCGACCAGACCGGCTCCAGCGCGCGGCCCAGCCGGGTACGGCGGAACAGGTTGTACGCCTCCTGGAGCTGGTCGGCGGTCTCGGCGTGCCACCAGATCATGACGTCGGCGTCCGCGCGCAGGCCCGACACGTCGTAGGTGCCGCGGATCGTGACGTCCTTGGCGGTGAGCTGGTCGAACAGCTCCTGTACCTCCTCGGCGTACCCGGCACGGTCCTCGGGCAGGACGTCCTTCAGCTTGAAGACCGACCAGAGGGTGTAGCGGATGACCTCGTTGAGGTCCTTGGCCAGCTTGCCCTTGTTGGGGATCCGGTCGGGGGCGGGGGTGGTGGCGTCGTCACTCATGTCCCTTATTCTCCTGCTCCTCCGTGGAGGCTCTGCACCGGGTTGGCGGTGAGGTCCTGCACACCGTGCAGGTCACCGTGGATCTGGTCGGCGGCGGCGTACGCGCTCGCGATGCACGCGGGGATGCCGACGCCGTCGTACGCCGCGCCGCACACGGCGAGCCCCGCGAGGCCCGCGAGGTGCGCGCGGACGCGGGTCACGCGCGCGTGGTGGCCGACGGGGTACTGGGGCAGGCCGCCGTTCCAGCGGGTGACGCGGGTGGCGACCGGCGCGGCGGCCAGGCCGACGGCCGCCTTGAGGTCGTGCCGGGAGACCTCCACGAGGTCCGCGTCGTCACGGCGGAGGATCTCCGTCTCGCCGTGACGGCCCACCGAGGTGCGCAGGACGACCAGGTCCGGGTTCTCCTCGGCGATCCAGCCCCACTTGCGGGAGGCGAACGTGGACGCCTTGATGGTGTGCCCGTCGACGGGCGGCACGAGGAACCCGCTGCCCTCGGGCAGATCGGTCTCCGCGCGGCGGTAGGCGAGGGTGATCAGCGCCATGGAGGCGTACTCCACGCCGGCGAGCTCGGCGGCGGCTCCCGGCGCC
>NZ_NEUB01000337.1 GCF_002910825.1 Streptomyces sp. SM1
CGGCCATGCCCGCGCCGGACCAGGGGCCCCAGGCCACAGAGACCGCCGTCAGGCCGCGGCCGCGGCGAGCCGCGGCCAGGCCGTCCAGGTAGGCGTTGGCCGCCGCGTATGCGCCCTGGCCGCCGCTGCCCCAGGTGGCCGAGATCGAGGAGAACAGCACGAACACGTCGAGTCCGACGCCCTCGAACAGGGCGTCCAGGTGCGCCGCGCCCCGCGTCTTGGCCGCCGTGTCCGCGGCCAGCTCCTCCGGGGTGCAGTCGGCGAGCGGGGTGTCGGAGGTCATTCCCGCGGTGTGCACCACGGCCCGTACGGTGTCGTCCTCGGCGCGCAGTCGCGCCAGGACCCCTTCCAGTGCGGTCCGGTCGGCGACGTCGCAGGCCAGTACGGTGCTCCGGGCCCCGAGCTCCGCCAGCGCGGCGACGAGGGCGTCGGCTCCCGGCGCCTCGGGCCCGCGCCGGCTCAGCAGTACGAGGTGC
>NZ_NEUB01000338.1 GCF_002910825.1 Streptomyces sp. SM1
GCACCCGCGAGGACCGGAACCGCGGCGTCCAGGGGCAGCACGGCGGCCGGCACCCGCACCGCCTCGGCCCCGGCGTCGCCGGGCACGATGACGGTCAGGTGCTCGGCCGACGCCGGGGCCACGGACGGCGGAACGGAACCGTCCGGGCGCCAGAAGGCGACCCGGCCCGTGCGGGCGGGGTCACCGGGGAGGAACACGGCGGAGCAGTGGATCAGTTCGGCGGACGCGGAGGCGGATGCCGGGGGAGTCGTCTGCAGGGCGATGACAGAAGTCCTCAAACTTGACTAGTGAAGCAGGAGCGGTCGAGGGTACAACAGAGCGGAGTCGGCCGGGTATGCGTGCGCTGTGAGTCGAGTCACCATGGAGGCACGCCGTGGGCCTTCCGTGGGGCTGCCTTCAGGAGGCTCGGCGGGACAGGTCCGGGAGACCTTAGGGGGCGTATCCCAGGGACGTCTCGGGGTCGCGGTCCGGAACCACCGGACGGGCGGGCCCGTTCTCACGACAGAGAGCGGCAGTGGCCGCGAAGGAGGCGACACTCATGTCGAAGAACGCCAAGATTGCCGCGGGGGGTGTGGCGGCCGGACTCATCCTGCTCATCTGGCTGCCCTGGTGGGCCGCGCTTCTGATAGTCCTGGGAGTCCCGGCCGCCGTCTACCTCACCCTCGACCCCGCCCAGCGGCGCAGGCTGCGCCGCGTCTCGCGCAAGGAGCTGGGCCGCTGAGGCGCTACCGCGTCACCGTCTCACCGGCGTCCAGCGCGCAGGAGTTGACCACGTCGCCGCTCGCGGGCCTCCCGATCGTCCGGTCCGCGGGCGGCGTGACCCCGCGCTCCACCCAGGCGGCCAGAGCGTCGAACGCCGAGCGGTAACAGGGCAGGATCGGCCGCAGCCGGTCCGGGTGGGTGTCGTACAGGCCGTCGACGTGCGTGCCGTCCTGCACCGTGTAGTAGCGGTGCAGCCGCCCCCGCCCGCTCGACTCGATCATGTCGTCGTACACATCGGAGTCGACGGCCTTGGGCAGCAGCGCGTCCAGATCACCGTGCAGGGTGATCATGGGCCGGCCGATCCGCCCGGTGAGCGCCACCCGGTTCACGGCGCGGTGCACGGACGCCGGGCGCGTGGTGTAGTCGTAGGCTGCGTCGGAGGGGCAGGGAGCGAGGATCTGTTCCGGTGTCGACCCCGCGGAGGATCCGGGGCAGCCCGGGTCGTACCCGGGGTCGAACTCCGCGCGGTAGATCTTCTGCGTGACGCCCCAGTACGCCCGGGCGTGGTACGGCCACAGGAACTCGGACCCTCGTGCGAAGCCCGCCGCGTACATGTCGTCGTCGGTCGCCCTGCCGAACGTCCTGGCCACCGCCACCGGCAGGGAGGCCAGTGGCTGACGCCCTTCACCGGCCCACAGCGTGCCCTCCCAGTCCACGCCGCCGTCGTACAGCTCCGGGTGGTTCTCCAGCTGCCAGCGCGTGAGGTAGCCGCCGTTGGACACACCCGTCATGTACGTGCGGCGCGGGGCGTGCCCATAGCGCTGTGCCACGGCGCGTCGCGCCGCCCGGGTCAGCTGCGTGGTCCGCGCGTTCCACTCGGCGACCGCGTCACCGGGCCGCCTGCCGTCACGGTAGAAGTCGACACCGCTGTTCCCCTTGTCGGTCGCCGCGTAGGCGTAGCCGCGCGCCAGCACATGGTCGGAGATCGCCCTGTCGGTCGCGTACTGCTTGCGGTTGCCCGGTGCGCCGGTGACCACCAGCCCGCCGTTCCAGCGGTCGGGCAGCCGGATCACGAACTGCGCGTCGTGCGCCCAGCCGTGGGTGTTGTTGAAGCGGGAGGAGTCCGGGAAGTATCCGTCGATCTGCATTCCGGGCACGCCGGAGGGCGACCGGGTGGCGCCGGCGGTCAGCCCTGCCTGGTCGGCCATGTCGGTGTACGTGGTGCCGGCCAGACCCGTGGTGGTCAGATCGGCCAGACAGACACCGCGCTGATGCGCAGCGCCGGGCACGTGTACCTGCTCCTGGCGGGCACAGTGACCGTCTCCGGCCGCGCCGGCCGGGGACGGAGCGGTGAGGGCGGCCGCGGTGAGGACGGCGGCGAGCAGCGGAACGCCACGGGAGGGGCGCATGACGGCCTCCGAGAAGACGGGCGGCGGAAGGGGACAAGGGGTTGATCGCGGAACTGCCCCATGGTGAGCGTCCGACCTGGCCGTCATCTATGGGCCGGCGCCATGCAGAACGGTGCTCGTACGTGGGGTCGGAGCACACGCTAACGTCCGACACCCGTGGCTCGGCCCAAGGCCGCGCCTGCTCAGAGCGGCCGTACGGCCATCTGGTCGAGCGCTTCGAGGAGGCCCGGCAGCTCCGCTCCACGACCCACCGGGAGGACCTCGCCGGGTTCGTCGTCGAGCAGCACGAACGCGATGTCGTCCGTCCTGGCCACCAGGGACCAGCCGGGCCCGTCGGCGCGCAGGGTGCGCGCA
>NZ_NEUB01000339.1 GCF_002910825.1 Streptomyces sp. SM1
CCCCCCGCGCCGGCGGAACCCCCCGGCGCCCCCGCCACAGCGATCTGCACGCCCTGGTCCGCGAGTGCCTGGAGCTCGGTCGCCGCACGGTCGTCGTGCGCGGGCGGCTCGTCCGTCACCAGCCGTGTGATCAGGTCCGTCGGCACGGTCTGGAACATCGTGTCCATACCGAGCTTCGTGTGGTCCGCGAGGACCACCACCTCCGCCGCGGCCTGCACCAGCGCCCGGTCGACGGACGCCGACAGCATGTTGGACGTGGACAGCCCGCGCTCGGCGGTCAGACCGCTTCCGGAGAGGAAGGCCCTGGAGACCCGCAGGCCCTGCAGGGACTGTTCGGCCCCGCTGCCGACGAGGGCGTAGTTCGAACCGCGGAGCGTGCCGCCGGTCATCACGACCTCCACCCGGTTGGCATGGGCCAACGCCTGGGCGACCAGCAGCGAGTTGGTGACGACCGTGAGGCCGGGCACCCGGGCGAGCCGGCGGGCCAGCTCCTGCGTGGTGGTACCCGCGCCGACCACGATGGCCTCGCCCTCTTCCACGAGGTTCGCGGCGAGGTCGGCGATGGCGGTCTTCTCGGCGGTCGCGAGATGGGATTTCTGCGGGAAACCGGACTCTCGCGTGAAACCGCCCGGAAGTACCGCACCGCCGTGCCGGCGGTCGAGGAGTCCTTCTGCCTCCAGCGCGCGCACGTCCCGCCGTACGGTCACTTCTGAGGTCTGGACGACGCGGGCGAGCTCACGGAGCGACACGGCCCCGTTCGCTCGCACCATTTCGAGGATCAATTGGCGACGTTCTGCAGCGAACACGAAACTGACAGTAACGCCGACGACCGTCTGCTTTCAGCAGTTTGCGCTGAATAGCAGAAGTTGTTCGCACGGTCCCACACCAAGTGGTATAGGAGACCCGTGCGTCAGCGGCGACTCCCCGTGACCGGCGGGGTGCGGCTTCCGGCCGTCAGGCCTCCGCGCCCGCCTTCCGCGTGTGCAACTGCCGTGCCACCTCGGCGATCGACCCCGACAGCGAGGGGTACACGGTGAAGGCCTTCGCGATCTGTTCGACGGTCAGATTGTTGTCGACCGCGATCGAGATGGGGTGGATGAGTTCCGAGGCGCGCGGCGCCACGACGACACCGCCCACCACGATGCCGGTACCCGGACGGCAGAAGATCTTGACGAAGCCGTCGCGGATGCCCTGCATCTTGGCGCGCGGGTTGCGCAGCAGCGGCAGCTTGACCACGCGGGCGTCGATCTTGCCGCCGTCGACATCGGCCTGGGAGTAGCCGACGGTGGCGATCTCCGGGTCGGTGAAGACGTTCGACGAGACCGTCTTGAGGTTCAGCGGGGCGACCGCGTCGCCCAGGAAGTGGTACATGGCGATGCGGCCCTGCATCGCCGCCACCGAGGCCAGCGCGAAGACACCCGTCACGTCACCGGCGGCGTACACGCCGGGGGCGGTGGTCCGCGAGACCTTGTCGGTCCAGATGTGGCCCGAGTCCCGCAGCCTGACCCCGGCCTCCTCCAGGCCCATACCCTCGGAGTTCGGAATGGCGCCCACGGCCATCAGGCAGTGCGACCCGGTGATGACCCGGCCGTCGGCGAGGGTCACCTCCACCCGGTCCCCGACCCGCTTGGCGGACGCGGCACGGGAGCGCGACATGACGTTCATGCCCCGGCGGCGGAAGACGTCCTCCAGTACGGCGGCCGCGTCCGGGTCCTCGCCCGGCAGCACCCGGTCGCGCGACGACACGAGCGTCACCTTCGACCCGAGGGCCTGGTAGGCACCGGCGAACTCGGCACCCGTGACACCGGAGCCGACCACGATGAGCTCCTCGGGAAGCTCCTCCAGGTCGTACACCTGCGTCCAGTTGAGGATCCGCTCGCCGTCGGGCCGGGCGTCGGGCACCTCGCGCGGATGCCCACCGGTGGCGATGAGCACGGCGTCCGCGGTGAGCGTCTCCTCGCTCCCGTCGGCGGCGCGGACCACGACCTTGCGCGACCCGTCGAGCGCCTGCATGCCCTCCAGCCGGCCGCGCCCGCGCAGCACACGCGCTCCCGCCCGGGTCACGGACGCGGTGATGTCGTGCGACTGGGCCAGGGCCAGCCGCTTCACGCGCCGGTTGACCTTGCCCAGGTCCACGCCCACCACCCGGGCGGCCTGCTCGATGTGCGGGGTGTCGTCGGCGACGATGATGCCCAGCTCCTCGTACGAGGAGTCGAAGGTGGTCATCACCTCGGCCGTGGCGATCAGAGTCTTGGACGGCACGCAGTCGGTCAGCACCGACGCCCCGCCCAGGCCGTCGCAGTCGACGACGGTCACCTCCGCGCCGAGCTGTGCGGCGACCAGCGCCGCTTCGTACCCGCCGGGGCCGCCACCGATGATCACGATCCGAGTCACGTACTCCATTGTCCCGCACACTTCACCGTGCGACCGCCCGGGGGCCGCAGCCGTGGCCCCGCTGTTACCGGAGGGGCTCGCGTTCCGTCTGCCGTACCCTTCCCCATATGTCGCTCTACGCCGCGTACGCCGGCAACCTCGACGCGCGGCTGATGTCCCGCCGCGCCCCGCACTCGCCGCTGCGCGCCACCGGCTGGCTGAACGGGTGGCGGCTGACCTTCGGGGGCGAGCACATGGGCTGGGAGGGTTCCCTGGCCACCCTCGTCGAGGACCCGATCTCCCAGGTCTTCGTCGCGCTCTACGACATCACCCCGATGGACGAGGAGTCGCTGGACCGCTGGGAAGGGGCGGGCGGCCTGGACCTCTACCGCCGCGCCCGGGTCCGCGCCCACACCCTGGACGGCGAGGAGCCGGCCTGGACCTACGTCCTGAACAGTTACGAGGGCGGCCTGCCCTCGGCCCGCTACCTGGGTGAGATCGCCGACGCCGCCGAATCCGCGGGCGCGCCCCACGACTACGTGATGGAGCTGCGCAAACGTCCCTGCTGAGGGCCGTTCGCCGGAAACGACAAGACAACGATCGCCAACCCGGCGCCTTCGGCATCTACGCGCGTAGGCGAATACCGGCTACCCTCAACGGCGTGAACGCTTCTCTTCTTCCGGACGACATCCAGGGCGACCCCTACGCCGCCGCCGACGCCGCCGCCGCGCACCTGCGTGAACTCACAGGCGCCGAGACCCACGACGTCGCGCTCGTGATGGGCTCCGGCTGGGCCCCGGCCGTGGACGCCCTCGGCACGCCCGAGGCCGAGTACCCGGTCACCGAACTGCCCGGCTTCCCGCCGCCGGTGGTCGAGGGCCACGGAGGCAAGATCCGCTCGTACCGCGTCGGCACGAAGCGCGCGCTGGTCTTCCTGGGCCGTACGCACTACTACGAGGGCCGGGGCGTAGCCGCTGTCGCCCACGGCGTCCGCACGGCGGTGGCCGCGGGCGCCAAGACGATCGTCCTGACCAACGGCTGCGGCGGCCTGCGCCAGGGCATGCGCCCCGGCCAGCCGGTCCTGATCAGCGACCACATCAACCTCACGGCCACGTCACCGATCGTCGGCGCGAACTTCGTCGACCTCACCGACCTGTACTCGCCGCGGCTGCGGGCGATGTGCAAGGAGATCGACGCGAGCCTGGAGGAAGGGGTCTACGCGCAGTTCCCCGGGCCGCACTACGAGACTCCGGCGGAGATCCGGATGGCCCGGGTGATCGGGGCGGACCTGGTCGGCATGTCGACGGTCCTCGAGGCGATCGCCGCGCGGGAGGCGGGGGCGGAGGTGCTGGGGATCTCCCTGGTCACCAACCTCGCCGCCGGCATGACGGGCGAGCCCCTCAACCACGAGGAAGTCCTCCAGGCGGGCCGCGACTCCGCTGCGCGGATGGGTTCGCTGCTGACCCAGGTCCTGGGGCGCCTGTAGGGCACGGTGGCGGGTGTCGACGGGGCCCGGCCCTGTCGACACCCGGCCGGGACGGGCCCGCCTGACGGGTACTCCGGCGCCGCGGTGAGCCGCGGGGCCCGGTGCTTCCCTGGCTGCCCGAGGTC
>NZ_NEUB01000340.1 GCF_002910825.1 Streptomyces sp. SM1
CGGGCGGGTGCGCCGGTGAGAAGGCCGGTGGCCACCGCGGTGAACGCGATCCCCGGCTGCTCCCTCCGCGACGGCGGTGCGGTCCGGGCGATCGGCAGGCGCGGACCGCGGCCGGCGACGGCACCGGCTCCGTGGGCATCGGGAGTGAACTCGCGCCGTACCAGCGCGTACCCGCCCCGGAGGTGCGCGGCCGCGAGCACACCGCCGCCGCCTCCCGCCACCACCGTTACGGGCCGGGGCAGGCCTTGCAGACCCAAGCCAGTCATCGTTCGTCCCTCTCTCGCCGAGGCGCCGAGTCGTCCGTGTTTCCTTCCTATGGACCGGACAGCCGCCCCATCTGTGACAGCGAAGGTCAGTCGCATGTCGCGGAAGCGCTCCGCCGTGCCCCCGGCGCCGCAGTCGGTGAAGGGCGGAAGGCGGTGTGCTCGCGGAGGCGCCCGAGCACGGAGAAGTGCCCCGGCCCCTGATCAGGTGCCGGGGCCTCACCCGCGGGGGTCAGCTCTGCCGCGCGAGCCAGTCGGTGTAGCGGGTCTCGGCGAGGTGCGCGCCGGGGCCGGGGAGCAGGGTGTTCTCCTCCAGCGGCGCACCGGAGTACGGCGCCCCGGGGTCCGTCACCACGGTGCGGGGGTCGTTCTGGGCGGCGAGCGTGTCGCGGATGATTTCGTCCAGCCGGAACACCTCGGGGCCGGCGACCTCCACCACCCCGTCGACGGGCGGACCGACGGCCGTACGGCCCACGGCAGCGGCCACGTCGTCGGAGTGGACGGGCTGGATACCGGCCGAGGAGAGACGCACGGTGTCGCCCTCGGTCGCCAGATCCGCGATGCCCTTCATGAATTCGAAGAACTGGGTGGCGTGGACGATGGAGTACGGCATGCCCGACTCCCTGATCAGGTCCTCCTGCACCTGCTTGGCACGGAAGTAGCCGCTCTCCTGGAGCCGTTCGGTGCCCACCACGGACAGTGCGACATGGTGGGTCGCACCGGCCACCGCCTCCGCCTTGAGGAGGTTGTCGGTCGAGACGCGGAAGAACTCCATGGCGGCGTCGTCCGCGAACGAGGGCGAGTTGGAGACGTCGACCACGACCGGGGCGTCTCGCAGGACCTCGGCCAGGCCTTCGCCGGTGAGGGTGTTGACGCCCGTGTTGGGCGCGGCGGGGACCGCCTCGTGCCCGTCGGCCTTGAGCTTCTCGACCAGCTTCGAGCCGATGAGCCCGGTACCGCCGATCACCACGATCTTCATGAGGGGATCCTCTCGGTGCTTTTCTGGTTTTCTGGATTTCCGGTGTCCCATGGGCGTCTTCACCCGGGATGACCGGATGGGCGCCGGGTGTGTGACGGCTGCCCGGGATGCCCGGCATTCCTCCGTCCGGCGCGGGTGTCGCACCGCCGGTCACTCGGCCAGCTTGCCGTCGGTGGACACCTCCTCCATCAGGGAGGCGATGTCACCGGGGACGGGGGGAACGCTCTCGCGGGTGATTCCCGTCGTCGGCGACCAGACGAGATTGACCTGGAGTGCCGGGTCCGTGTCCGGGTGGTCGCTGCGGTTGTGGCAGCCACGGGTCTCCCGGCGTTCGAGCGCCGCTTCGAGCGTGGCCCGGGCGGAGAGGGCCGCGGACTTCAGGTCGAAGGCGTGTGCGAGGTCCTGGAACCCGGCGATGTCCGGGTGGACGCCGATGTCCTCCATGCGCTTCTCGATCGCGGCGAGTTCGGCCAGTCCGGTCCGCAGTCCCTCCTCGTCCCGTACGACGCCCGCGTGCGCGGTCATGGTGTCGCGGACGGCGCGCTGCAGCGCGCGGACGTTCTCCGGTCCGTCGGCGGCGAGGAGGCCGTCGACCTCCGCACGCGCCTCGGCCACCGCCTTCGCCGACCGCGGGTGGGCGGTCAGCGACTCCGAGTGGGCGGCGGCCTGCCCGGTGATACGGCCGTAGACCAGCAGCTCGATGAGGCTGTTGCCGCCGAGACGGTTGGCGCCGTGCAGGCCGCTGGACGCCTCGCCGATGGCGTACAGGCCGCGGACGTCGGTGCTGTGGTCCTCCGGGCGGACCCATACCCCGCCCATCGAGTAGTGCGCCGTGGGCGCGACCTCGATCGGGTCCCGGGTGATGTCGAGCATCTGCAGGTCCAGCAGTGTCTGGTACACCCGGGGCAGCCGCCGCATGACCGTCTGCCGGGGCAGGTGCGAGACGTCGAGCCACACGCCGCCCTTCCCGGTGCCGCGGCCCTCCTTGATCTCCGTGTAGGAGGCCAGGGCGACCCGGTCGCGGGTGGACAGCTCCATGCGCTCGGGGTCGTAGCGGCTCATGTACCGCTCACCGAGCGCGTTGCGCAGGATGCCGCCCTCACCGCGCGCGGCCTCGCTGACCAGGGTGCCGGCCGCGTTCTCCGGCTCGATGATCCCGGAGGGGTGGAACTGCACCAGCTCCGGGTCGCGCAGCCGGGCCCCGGCCTCCACGGCGAGCCGGAACGAGTCACCGGTGTTCTCGTCCCGCCGCGAAGAGGTGCGCCGCCAGACGCGGGTGTGTCCGCCGGCCGCCAGGATGACGGCGTCGGCGTGGATCAGGTAGCGGGTCCCGTCGGTGAGACCGAACCCGTACGCGCCGAACACGGCACCCTCGTGGGTCAGGATCCGGGTGATGTACACACCGTCGAGCACCGGGATGTCCAGCTGGTCCGTCCGCCTGATGAGCGTGCGCTGGATCTCCAGACCGGTGTAGTCCCCGGCGAAGGCGGTGCGCCGGAACGTGTGCGCCCCGAAGAAGCGCTGGGAGATGCGGCCGTCCTCCTCCCGGGCGAAGGCCATGCCGTACCGCTCCAGGTCGTCGATGCCGAGGGCGGCTCCCCGGGTGACGATCTCGGCGGTGCGGGGGTCACCGAGCAGGTAGCTCTCCTTGAGGGTGTCCGCCGCGTGCTGCTGCCAGCTGTCGCCGGGGTCCATGGTGGCCAGGGCCGCGTTGATGCCGCCGGCCGCGAGGGACGTGTGGGCGTCCTCCCTGGGGCGTTTGCCGACGGCGAGGACGTCGACACCGGCCTCGGCCAGCTCGATCGCCGCCCGCAGTCCGGCTCCGCCCGTGCCGATCACCAGGACCAGGGTGGAAAGACGTTGTTCGGTGACAGCCACGATTGCTCCGATCGTCGGGGTGTTCACCGACTACGACCGGATGACCGAGGAGGTTGTGACAGCCGGCGCCGCGCGCCCCCGGTCCCAGGATGCGCTCGGGTGAACACGTCGGCGACCCGGCCGGTCCGGCCGCCCCGTCCGCTGCCCGGGCCGGCGCGGCGGTGTCACGACCGTGGTGGCCGCGGTCGTCGCCCGGTGGTCGGGCGCCGTACCGGAGGGCGGCCGGCCACCGTGGGCGGCCCGTCGGCGGGGACCGTTCCAGGTCGCCGGTGACGCGGATGTCTTGACGGTCCGGCCGCGGGCTCCGGTCCCGCGTGGGCCGGGTGCGGCCGGAAGCGGCTGTCCCGGGGTGGGCCCGGTGTCCGGTTCGGTGGTCCTGCGCTCACCCACCGGGACAGCGGCACCCCCATCGTCGTGACGTCCGGAGGGGAGTGCGCGGAGCGGCGCTTCCCGCAGCGGTGCCCGCTCGCGGTCAGGCACTCAGGGACGCCACGTAGGGCGCCAGCTTGTCCGGGTTCATCACCCACATGATCCGGTCGATGCCTTCCGCGGACGCGTCGACGGACAGCAGGGCCACCGGGTCGCCGTCCACCGAGACGAGAACGGCGGGACGCCCGTTGGCCTCGACCCACCGGGTCGCGGCCGGCGGCCAGAACCGCGGTGCGAAGGCGACGAGGTACTTGGACACGTGCGTGCGTCCGACGACGGGGATCCGTGAAGCGCCCCGCACACCGCCGCCGTCGGCGTAACTGACGACGTCGGCGGCCAGTACGTTCTCCAGCACCGCCAGATCGCCCGTCCGCGCGGCGGCGAGGAACGATTCCAGCAGGCGGCGGTGGTCGGCGGGACTGACCTGCTCCCTGCGCTCGGCCGCGAGGTGCTTGCGCGCGCGGCTCACCAGCTGCCGGGTGTTGGCCTCGCTCGTCTCCAGGATGTCCGCGACCTGCTTGTAGGGGTAGTCGAAGGCTTCCCGCAGCACATACGCCGCCCGCTCCACCGGATTCAGCTTCTCGAGGAGGAGGAGCACCGCCATCCCGAGCGCCTCGGCCCGCTCGGCGCCCATCTGCGGGTCCTGCGTGGTGTCGACCGGTTCGGGGAGCCACGGACCCACGTACGCCTCGCGCCGGACCCGCGCCGACTGGGCGACGTTGATGGCCAGCCGCGCCGTGACCGTCGTCAGGAACGCCGTGGGCTCGTGGATGCCGGTGCGGTCGGTGTTCTGCCACCGCACCCATGTCTCCTGGAGGACGTCCTCGGCCTCCGCGGAGCTGCCGAGCATCCGGTAGGCGATCCCGAACAGCTGCGGGCGCGCCGCGAGGAAATCCTTCGTCGCCCGGTCGAGGGATGCGCTGTCGTCCCCAGCGTGCATGACGGTCCCTTCCGACTCCCGGCGCACCCATGCTACAAGCCGCTCCGGCGCCCCGCGCCCGCGGCCGTGACAGCCCGCACGGCGCCCCGACCTGCTGGAAGAGGTTTCCGTGCGCCGGCCGGCACCGCGTCGCCTCCCCGGCTCGTA
>NZ_NEUB01000031.1 GCF_002910825.1 Streptomyces sp. SM1
AGGCGGGGTGGGAGGCGGGGTGGCGGGCGAGTCGGAAGGCATCCCGGCAGGCGAGTCGGAAGGCATCCCGGCAGGCGAGTCGGAAGGCGTCCCGGCAGGCCGGTCGGCAGGTGTCCCGCGAGGCCGGTCGGGTTCCGGCCCGTCGCTGCCGCGCGGGGGTGAAGTGGTGGTGGCCACGGGCCGGGTGCACCTCCGGATGCGCGCGCGAAAGGGCGGGACCGCTCGGGTCCCCGGCCCTCTGGTACGGAGAACGGGGCGCCCGTGTTCAGGTACCGCCTGGAACCGCCCGCCACGATGAGGCAGTCTCTTCCCCTGTGGTGAGTCTCCTTCCCGACCCGGCCCCGCCGAGCGACCCTTCCGCGCACATGGTGGTGTGCGGGGACGACGGGCTCGCGCACCGGCTCGCGGGTGAACTGCGCGGTGTGTACCGCGAACAGGTGACCCTGATCGTGCCGCCGGCCGGGCGCAGAGTGCGGCAGCCGATGGCCGGGCGGGCGCGTGCGGCCTCCGCGGCCCTGCTCGACCGGGTCGTGACCGCGGTCAACCGGGGCAACGGCGGGTCCGACGACACCGTGGCGCCCGGTGAACGGGTGATGGAGGCCGCCGAGCCGACCGAGACCGTGCTCGCCGAGGCCGGTGTGGCGCGGGCCGCCGCGCTGGCGCTGGTGTACGACGACGACGAGACCAACATCCGGGCCGCGCTGACCGCCCGCCGCCTCAACCCCCGGCTGCGGCTCGTCCTGCGGCTCTACAACCGGCGGCTGGGGCAGCACATCGAGGAACTGCTCGACCAGGCAGCCGAGTTGGAGGGCGGTGCGGTCGCTGGGCGCGGAGGCGCGGGGACCGACGCCTCCACGACCGTGCTGTCCGACGCCGACACGGCCGCGCCCTCGCTGGTCGCGACCGCCCTCGTCGGCACCAGCAAGGTCGTCGACGCGGAGGGGCTGCTGCTGCGGGCCGTGGAGCGGCGTCCGCCGGGGCCGGGCGAGGTGGCCCACCCGGGTCTCTGCACCCTGGCGTTGCTGTCCGCCACGAGCAACGACCCGGCCGGCGACGAGGGGTCGGAGGACAGTGGCGACCAGGGGCCACGGCTGCTGCCCGACGCGGCGGCGGTCGCGGCCGCCACCGGGCGGGGCACGGTGGTACTGGAGCAGTTGTCCTACTCCGGGCCGCCCTTGCCGGCCCGGCGGGGCGGGCCGCCGTTCGCCTCCCTGTTCTCGCGCCGGCTGCGCTGGTCGCTCGCGGGGCTGGTGGCGGCGGTGATCGCGCTCGCTGTCGCGCTGACGGTGGTGTCGCAGGACAATCCGCTGCACGCCACCTACGTCACGCTGCTGGACCTGTTCGCGATCAACGAGCCCGCCCACCACATGTCCACGGGACGGCAGATCCTGCAACTGCTGTCCATGCTCGTGGGGTTGCTGCTGCTGCCGGTGCTGCTGGCGGCGGTGCTGGAAGCGCTGGGGACGTTCCGCACCGCGTCGGCCCTGCGGAAGCCGCCGCGCGGGCTGAGCGGGCATGTGGTGCTGCTGGGACTGGGCAAGATCGGCACCCGGGTGCTGACCCGACTGCGGGAGCTGCACATCCCGGTGGTGTGCGTGGAGGCCGACCCGGAGGCACGCGGAATGGCCGCCGCCCGGCGGTTACGTGTGCCGGTGGTGGTCGGGGACGTCACGCAGGAGGGCGTCCTGGAGTCCGCGAAGATCCACCGCGCGGACGCGCTGCTCGCGCTGACCAGCGAGGACACGACGAACCTGGAGGCCGTGCTGTACGCGCGGTCCGTGCGGCCGGATCTGCGGGCGGTGCTGCGGCTGTACGACGACGACTTCGCGAAGGCGGTGTACCGGACGCTGCGGACGGCCCATCCGGGCGCGCTGACGCGCAGCCGCAGTGTGACGCACCTGGCGGCGCCGGCCTTCGCCGGGGCGATGATGGGGCGGCAGATCCTGGGCGCGATCCCGGTGGAACGGCGGGTACTGCTGTTCGCGGCGGTGGTCGTGGACGGGCACCCGCAGTTGGAGGGCCGGACGGTGGCGGAGGCGTTCCGGGCGGGGGCGTGGCGGGTGCTGGCGCTGGACACGGCGGCGCGGGGGGACGCGGCGGTGGCGGACGCGCAGGGGTCGGGGCTGGTGTGGAACCTGCCGGACACGTACGTGCTGCGGGCGGGCGACCGGGTGGTCCTGGCGGCGACCCGACGGGGACTGGCGGGACTGATGGGCCGCCGGGCGCGCAGTGCCACGTAGCGGGCGTCCGGTGCGGGGCGGGGACGGGGTGGGCCTCACGTGCCCGCGCTCGCGGGGTGCCCGCCCTCCTCTCGGCTCCTCCCTCACTCTCGACCGCGTTCGAGCGGGGGACCGCTATGAGCCGGGGAACCCCCATGAGCCGGGGGACCGCTATGAGCCGGGGAACCCCCATGAGCGGGACCCCCATCCTCCACCCGTGCCGATCCTGGGGGGCACCCCCTCCGGGGGAGGCACGACTGCCCGCAGCCGGGAGGCTGCGGGCACCGCGCCCGGCGGAGCCGGTGCCCGCCGCTAGGCCGGGAGGTGTCTCCTGGCGAAGTCGAGCTCCAGGTGGATCTGCTTGATGCGTTCGTCGACGACCAGGGAGCCGTGACCGGCGTCGTAGCGGTAGACCTCGTGGACCGCGTCGCGGGACTCCAGGCGCTTGACGTAGTTCTCGATCTGCTGGATCGGGCAGCGCGGGTCGTTGACGCCCGCCGAGATGTAGACCGGGGCCGTCACCCGGTCGACGTAGGTGAGGGGGGACGACGCCTCGAAACGCTCCGGGACCTCCTCCGGGGTGCCGCCGAGCAGCGTACGGTCCATCGCCTTCAGCGCCTCCATCTCGTCGTGGTACGCCGTGACGTAGTCGGCGACCGGGACCACCGCGATGCCCATCGCCCACGCGCCGGGCTGCGTGCCCAGGCCGAGCAGGGTGAGGTAGCCGCCCCAGGAGCCGCCGGTGAGGATCAGCCGGGCCGGGTCCGCCAGGCCGGAGGCGATCGCCCACTCCCGCACCGCCGCGATGTCCTCCAGCTCGATCAGGCCCACCCGGTGCTTCAGGGCGTCGGTCCAGGCACGCCCGTACCCCGTCGAGCCCCGGTAGTTGACGCGGACCACCGCGTAGCCGTGGTCGACCCAGGCCGCCGGGCTCGCCGCGAACGAGTCGCTGTCGTGCCAGGTGGGGCCGCCGTGGATGTCGAAGACCGTGGGGAGCGGACCGGTCGCACCGGCCGGCTTCTGGACCAGGGCGTGGATACGGCCGCCGGGCCCTTCCACCCACACGTCCTCCACGGGCACCGACCCGGGCGACTTCATCCCGGGCGGGTCGAGGACCACGCCGCCCGTGGTGGAGCGCACCGCCGGCGGCTGCTCCGCCGACGACCACAGGTACTCCACGCTGCCGTCGGGGCGGACCGTCGCGCCCGAGACCGCGCCGCGCGGGGTGGGGATCTCCACCAGCCGGCGCTCGGTCAGGCCGTAGCGGAACAGCTCGCCGCGGGCCTCGAAACCGTGCGCCACGAGCAGCCCCGTGCCGTCCGGGTACCACTCGGCGCTGACGTCGCCGGGCAGGTCGAGCGCGAGGTCCGTCTCCTCCCCCGTCGCCACGTCCCACACCAGGGGCTCCCAGCGTCCGCGCCGCTGGTGCCCGACGAGCAGCCGGGTGTCGCCCTCCACCGGCGCGAAGCCCAGCACCTCCAGGCCCGACTCCTTCGTGCCGCCCGAGGTGTCGTCGAGCTCGGCGACCGTCGTACCGTCGGGGCGCATCACCCGCAGCGCGGAGTGCATCGCGTCCCCGTGCTCGGTGTGCTCCACGGCGATCAGCGAACCGTCGTGGGAGAGGTCGCCGACGCCCGCCGACTCACGGTGCCGGTACAGCTCCACGGGCGGCTCGCCGGTGCGGGCGAGGTGGATCGTCGTACCGTCCTCGTCCGTGGAACGGCCCACCACCGCCGTACGCCCGTCCCTGCCGAGCGCGAGACCGGCGGGGTAGGACGGGTCCAGGCCCGGTGCCGCGAGCTCGTCCTCGCCGCCCGAGAAGCGCTGCCGGCGCCAGACACCGAACTCGTCGCCGTCCTTGTCGTCGAACCACCAGATCCACTCGCCGTCCGGGGAGAGCACGCCGTCCGTCGTGCCGTTGGGCCGGTGGGTCACCTGACGCTGCTCGTCCGTCGAACGGTCCCACGCGTACAGCTCGTACGTCCCCGTCGCGTTCGACACGAACAGGGAGCGCTCCGGGGCGTCCTCGGCCCAGTCGGGCAGCGACACCCGGGGCGCCCGGAAACGCTTCTCCCAGTCGGGCATGCCCGCGCCCTGTTCCACTTGCTCGGTCTGGTGGTCCGCCCGGCCCGGCGCGTCGGACCCGTTGCTCACAGTCATGAGCCCATACTGCCCGCCCGGCGGGCATTCCAGCGACACGGTCGCCGGCCCTGTGGACAACCTCCACCGGATCCGTCACCGTCCCCGCACCCACCGTCTCCCCGCGCAGGTCGGGACGGGCGGCCCCGGCGGCCGGACGGGACTGTCAGTGGCGGGGTGCAGACTGCACGGCATGACCGAACTGCGCGAGAACGTCGAGCGTTACTGGCGGGCCGCCGAGGCCCGTGACTGGACCGCGTTCGCCGGCACCCTGGCCGAGGACGTCGTCTACGTCCTGCCACAGACGGGGGAGCGAATCAGCGGACGGGAGCGGTACGTGCGGTTCAACCGCGAGTACCCGGGCGACTGGCACGCGCGGATCGAGCGTGTCGTCGCCGGGCCGCCCGACCAGGTGGTCACCTGGGTCCGCTGCACGGTCGGGGAGGAGGAGACGGACGCCCTCTCCTTCTTCACCGGGGACGCCTCCGGGCGGATATCCACGGTCACCGACTTCTGGCCCGAACCGTACGAGCCGCCGACGGGCCGCGAACATCTGGTCGAGCGGTCATAGAGGAGCGGTCGGCGGCGCCGGCGTCGGCGGGCCCGGCCGACCCCCGCGGGCGGGGAACGGGGCGTGGGCCCGTACCGTTGGGGGTGTGTACCGGTTTCTGCTGACGCCCCGCTGGTGGGGGATCAACGTCTTCCTGCTGCTGTCCATCCCCTTCTGCATCTTCATGGGGTCCTGGCAGCTGGGCCGGTTCGAGGACCGGGTGGACAGCCACCGCGACGCCGAGGAGCGGGCCGTCACGGACCAGCGGGAGGAAGCCAGGCCGCTGGACGCACTGCTGCCCGTGACCAAGGCCACCTCCGGCAAGCAGACCACCGCGCGCGGCCGCTACGACACCCAGCTGCTGGTGCCCGACCGGCAGCTGGACGGAGAGGACGGCTACTACGTCCTCACGCTGCTGCGCACCGACACCGGCAACGCGCTGCCCGTCGTGCGGGGCTGGCTGCCCGGCACCCCCGACCCGTCCGAGGTGCCCGCGGCGCCGACCGGCGAGGTGACGGTCACCGGTGCGCTCCAGGCGTCCGAGACACCGGGCAGCAACGGCGTCAGCGCCCGCAGCGGCCTGCCCGAGGGCCAGACGGCCGCGATCAGCACGGCCTCGCTGGTGAACCTGGTGCCGTACGACGTGTACGACGCCTGGCTCACGCTCAACCGCGGGGACCCGGGGATGCGGGCGGTACCGGCGTCCGCCCCGGGCGGCACCGGCCTGGACCTGAAGGCGTTCCAGAACCTGGGCTACACCGCCGAGTGGTTCGCGTTCGTGGGCTTCGTCATCTTCATGTGGTTCCGTCTGCTGCGCCGTGAGGTGGAACTCGCCCGCGACGCGGAACTGGGCCTGGCCGCGGAAGGGGACGAGGCCGGGAAGGCCGGCGACGGCCTCCCCCGTCAGCCCGCGGACGTCAGCAGCCCCGTCCAGTAGACCGTCCCCGCACAGGCGTTGGCCACCGTCGTGGTGGCCGAACTCGTTCCCGTCGACGCCGTGTACGTCACCGCCACGCTGCCCTCCATCCCGCCGTCCTCCCGGACCAGCTGGGTGACCGTGCCGCCCTCCGTGCCCGCGGACGCGCCGCTGGTCGTCGTCGGAGGGGCGCTGGGGGACGGGTCGGGCGAGGGCCCGCCGGTGCCGCCGCCCGTGGGGTCGCCCGGGGCGGGGCACGTCTCGGAGGGCACCCAGGCGAACTGCACCTCGTAGGCCGCACCCGGTTCGAGCACCAGCCGCGCCGCCTCCAGGGAGGGGTCGGGCAGGCCGGCCGCCGCGTCCCCGGCCACATGCCGCGCCGTGCCCACCTCGGCGGTGGAGGCCGCGCCCTGCGGAGTCACGCCCACCCCTCCGGCGCCGTCGACCGTGCAGTCGGCGGAGGAGACGTTGATGACCCGGAACGAGCC
>NZ_NEUB01000341.1 GCF_002910825.1 Streptomyces sp. SM1
GGCGGCCCCGCCGGGGTCGGCCCGTACTGCGCGGACGCGCTGTCCTCGGGCGAGGGCGGCTCCGGCGCCGGGCCCGCGCAGGGGAAGGGCACCGACGCGGACACCCCCGCCGGCGGAGACGACGGCAAGGGAAACGGCAAGAGCGGCGGCAACGGCAAGAGCGGTGACAACGGCAAGAGCGGTGACAACGGCAAGAGCGCCGGCAAGGGCAACGGCGACAGCAGCGATTCCGGCCCCGGCCCCGGCAAGGGCAACGGCGGGAGCAGCGGCGGCAACGGCAAGAAGGGCCGGGGCGCCGGGCAGGGGCAGGGCTCCGGGAACTCCGAGTCCCAGGGGAACAAGCCCTGACCTGCGCTTTTGTTGATCGCTGACATGGTTGTGACGCCAGGTGTGACACTTCCGGCCCGCGTGACGCAGTAATGAGTGAGCCGACTGGTCATCGGCCGTCGCACGGAGCCGGGGTTCCCCCCGTACTCACGGCTCGTGCACCTCGGCGCGGGCGGGACACGTTCCCCCGGTCCCGCCCGCGCCCCATCTCACCAGTGCACGACGACCTTGTCGCCGTCGCGCACCTGCTCGTACAGCCGCGCGATCGCCGCCTCGTCCCGTACGTTGACGCAGCCGTGCGAGGCGCCGCCGTACCCCCGCGCGGCGAAGTCGGCCGAGAAGTGCACGGCCTGGCCGCCGCTGAAGAACATGGCGTACGGCATCGGCGAGTCATAGAGCGTGGACACATGGTGCCGGGACTTCCAGTAGACGTGGAAAACACCCTCACGGGTCGGTGTGTACTCCGATCCGAAGCGGACCGGCATTGTCGACACCGTCCGCCCGTCGATCATCCAGCGCAGGGTGCGGCTCGACTTGCTGATGCACAGCACCCGCCCGGTCCGGCAGCGGGCGTCGGGCCGGTCGGCGGGCTGGCCGCCCATCAGGTACAGCTCCCACCTGCCCGGCTCGTGCGTCATCGCGAGCAGCCGCTGCCAGGTGACGCTGTCGGTCACCCCGGTTTCCGGCAGTCCGCGCTTGCCCTGGAATCCCCGGACCGCCTTCTCCGTCAGGCCGTCGTAGGTCCCCGTGGGCCCGTGGAAGATCCAGGCGACCTGCCGCAGCCGGGCCTGGAGCTCCCGGATGTCCCGCCCGGAGATCGTGCGACGCACATCACTGCGAGAACATGGAGGACT
>NZ_NEUB01000342.1 GCF_002910825.1 Streptomyces sp. SM1
CGGTGCCAGCCTGCGTTCCGCACGGCGCGCCACGGCTCCCGTCAGCAGGGGCACACCGACGCCCGCCGCCAGCAGCCCAACCGCGAGCACGGCACCCGCCTCGGGGAGCAGCCAGGCCGTGAAGCCGACGGACAGGGCCGAGACGGCGGCGGCCGCGCCGGCCGGCAGCAGCCAGCGCAGCCAGTATTCCTGGAGCGCGTCCACGTCGGAGACCAGCCGGGAGAGCAGGTCGCCCCGGCGGGCACCGCGCAGTCCGGCGGGCGCCAGCCGCTCCAGCCTCCGGTACACCGCGACCCGGGTGTCGGCCAGCATGCGCAGGACGGCGTCGTGCGACACGAGCCGCTCGGCGTAGCGGAACACGGCCCGGCCGATGCCGAAGGCCCGGGTCGCCGTCACCGCCACCATCAGATACAGCACGGGCGGCTGCTGGGACGCCCGCGAGATGAGCCATCCGGAAGTGGCCATGAGCCCGACCGCGCTGCCCAGGGCGAGGGCGCCCAGCAGCAGCGCGAGGGTGATCCGCCCCCGCCGGGCACCGGACAGGCCACGGACCCGGGCGAGGACATTGCCCGGAACGGGTTCCGTGTCCGGGGGCCCCGCGGAACCGCTGTCCGGCACCGGGCGGGTGCCGGCAGCCGCCGCGGGGCCGGCCGCCCGGGTCACGGACTCCTCCCGGCCACCGGTCGAGGCCGGTTCCGCGAGCCGCACCACCCGGTCGGCGACAGCCAGCAGCGCCGGACGGTGCACCACGAGCAGCACCGTGCGGCCTGCCGTCAGCCGCCGTACCGCCGCCACGATCGCGGCCTCGGTGGCACCGTCCAGCGCGGCCGTCGGCTCGTCGAGGAGGAGGACGGGCCGGTCGGCGAGGAAAGCCCGGGCCAGCGCGAGGCGCTGCCGCTGCCCGGCCGACAGTCCCGCCCCGTCCTCCCCCAGCACAGTCCCGGCACCCTCCGCCAGCGCGTCCACGAACTCCAGCGCGCCCGCGTTCCGCAGGGCGCGCCGCACGGCGTCGTCGTCCGCGTCGGGCCGGGCCAGCCGTACGTTCTCCGCGATCGTCCCGGCGAACAGGTGCGGCCGCTGCGGCACCCAGGCGACGCGGCTGTGCCACTCGGCGAGGTCCAGTCCGGCGAGATCGGCTCCCCCGATCCTGACCCGTCCCCCGGTGGGCCGGACGAAGCCCAGCAGCGCGTTCACCAGGGTCGACTTGCCCGCCCCGCTCGGTCCCACGAGCGCGACCGTCTCGCCCGGCGCGACGGTGAAGGACACGTCCGTCACGGCGTCCGTGGACCGGCCGCCGTAGCGGACCGTCACCCCCTCGAACGAGACGGCGCCCGCCGGTACCGCGCCCCTACCGGGTTCGGGCACGGGTGTCTCCAGGACGGAGAAGATCTCCTCCGCCGCGCCGAGGCCCTCCGCGGCCGCGTGGTACTGGGCGCCGGCCTGTCGCAGCGGCAGATAGGCCTCGGGCGCCAGGATCAGGATGAGCAGGCCGGTGTAGAGGTCCAGGTCGCCGTACACGAGCCGCATGCCGATCGTCACGGCGACCAGGGCCACCGAGAGGGTGGCGAGCAGTTCCAGCGCGAAGGAGGAGATGAAGGCGATCCGCAGCGTCCGCATGGTCGCCCGCCGGTACTCGGCGGTGATCTGCCGGATCGACTCCGCCTGGGCCTTGGCCCGTCCGAACACCTTCAGCGTCGGCAGTCCGGCGACGACGTCCAGGAAGTGGCCGGACAGCCGGGAGAGCATCAGCCACTGGCGGTCCATCCGGGACTGGGTGGCCCAGCCGATCAGCACCATGAAGACCGGGATGAGCGGCAGGGTCCCCACGATGATCGCCGCCGAGACCCACTCCTCGGTGACGATCCGTGCCAGCACCGCCACCGGCACGACCACGGCGAGCCCCAACTGGGGGAGGTAGCGCGAGAAGTAGCCGTCGAGGGCGTCGACCCCCCGGGTCGCCAGGGCGACCAGCGACCCGGTGCGTTGTCCGCCCAGCCACCCGGGCCCCAGCACCGTCGCCCGCTCCAGCAGGCGGCCCCGCAGCTCCGATTTCACCGCCGCGCTCGCCCGGTGGGCGGCCAGCTCGGTGAGCCATCCGACCAGCCCGCGGCCGGCGGCTACGGCGGCGAGCAGCAGCAGGGGAGTACCGAGGTCACGGGCGGACAGGCCGTCCTCGAACGCGCCCACCACGATCTCGGCGATGAGCATGGCCTGAGCGATGACCAGCACCGCGCCGACGGCCCCGAGGCCGACGACCGCCACCAGGAAACCGCGGGTGGCACGGGCGTACCGGAGCAGTCGTGGGTCGATTGGTTTCACGTGAAACACACCTCAGTGCACGGGATCGGCGATGTGCTGGGTACCGATCCGCTTGCGGAACACCCAGTACGTCCAGCCCTGGTAGAGCAGCACCACCGGAGTGGCGATCACGGCGAGCCAGGTCATGATCTTCAGGGTGTAGGGGCTGGAGGAGGCGTTGGTGACGGTGAGGCTCCAGTCCGCGTCGAGCGTGGACGGCATGACGTTCGGGAACAGCGTCAGGAAGAGCATCGCCACGGCGGCCACAATGGTGACGCCGGACAGGGCGAACGACCATCCCTCACGTCCCGCCTGATTCGCCAGCAGGGCGGCGACCAGCGAGGCGACCGCCACGGCCAGCGCGACCAGGCTGGTGCCGTCACCGTTGTCCGCCTGCGTCCAGAGCAGGAACGCCGACGCCAGTGCGGCGGTGACGAGACCCACGTGCAGGGCCAGCTTCCGTGCCCGTTCCCGGATCTCGCCCACCGTCTTGAGGGCCGTGAACACCGTGCCGTGGAAGGTGAACAGGGTCAGCGTGACCAGCCCGCCCAGCAGGGCGTACGGGTTGAGCAGATCCCAGACGGTGCCCACGTACTCGAAGTCGGCGTCGATCTTCACGCCGTGCACGATGTTGCCGAAGGCCACGCCCCACAGGAACGCCGGGAGGAGCGAGGTCCAGAAGATCGCCGTCTCCCAGTTGCGCTGCCAGTTCTCCTCCGGCCGCTTCGCCCGGTACTCGAAGGCGACACCCCGGACGATCAGGCAGACGAGGATGAGCAGCAGAGGCAGGTAGAAACCGGAGAAGAGCGTGGCGTACCACTCGGGGAAGGCGGCGAAGGTCGCGCCGCCGGCCGTGAGCAGCCACACCTCGTTGCCGTCCCAGACCGGGCCGATGGTGTTGATCAGCACCCGCTTCTCGGCGCGGTCCCGGGCGAGCAGCCGGGTGAGGATGCCCACCCCGAAGTCGAAGCCCTCCAGGAAGAAGTAGCCGATCCACAGGACGGCGATGAGGACGAACCAGATGTTGTGCAGTTCCATGACGATGGGGCTCCCTCGGCCTAGTACGAGAAGGCCATCGGCTTGTCGGCATCACGGATGTCGCCGCCGAGCTTCGTGGGCGGGTTGAGGTCGGACTCGCTGAGCTCGGGCGGGCCGGCCTTGACGTACTTGGCGAGCAGCCTGACCTCGATGACGGCCAGGACGGCGTAGAGCAGGGTGAAGACGGACATCGAGGTGATGACCTCGGCCGTGGACACACCGGGGGAGACGGCGTCCTCGGTCCGCATCACGCCGTAGACCACCCAGGGCTGCCGGCCCATCTCGGTGAAGATCCAGCCCCACGCGTTGGCGATCAGCGGGAACGCCATGGTCCACAGCGCCAGAAGCCAGTACAGCCGGGTCAGGCGGGAACCGAGCGGGTTCCTCAGCAGCACCAGGCGTGGCACCTCGTCGTCCCCGGTGCGGTGGGCGGCCGGCAGCAGGAACTTCTTCCGGGTGAGCCAGAGCCCGAGAAGGCCGAGTGAGAAGGACACCATGCCGAAGCCGATCATCCAGCGGAAGCCCCAGTAGGCGACCGGCACGATGGGCTTGTAGTCACCGGGGCCGAACTTCTCCTGCAGGGCCTCGTTGGTGTCGTTGATGCCGGGCACGTACGACTCGAAGTCGCTGTGCGCGAGGAAGGACAGCAGTCCGGGGATCTCCAGGGCGACCTTGTTGTGCCCCTCGTCGACGTCCCCGTAGGCGAACACGGAGAAGGGCGCCGGTTCCTCGCCGTCCCACAGGGCCTCGGCGGCGGCCATCTTCATCGGCTGCTGCTCGTACATGACCTTGCCGAGGGTGTCGCCGCTGATCGCGGTGAACAGACCGCCGACCGCCAGCGTGACCAGACCGAGGCGGAGCGAGGTCCGCATCACGGGGATGTGCTTCTTGCGCATGAGGTGGAAGGCGGCGATGCCCACCATGAAGGCGCCACCGGTCAGGAAGGCCGCCGAGAAGCTGTGGAAGACCTGGTTGAGCGTGGTGTTCTGGGTGAGCACCAGCCAGAAGTCGGTGAGTTCGGCGCGGCCCTTCTCCTCGTTGATCCGATAGCCGACCGGGTGCTGCATCCAGGAGTTGGCGGCGAGGATGAAGTACGCCGACAGCAGGGTGCCGATCGAGACCATCCAGATGCAGGCCAGGTGGATCTTCTTGGGCAGCTTGTCCCAGCCGAAGATCCACAGGCCGATGAAGGTGGACTCGAAGAAGAAGGCGATCAGGGCCTCGAACGCGAGCGGGGCACCGAACACGTCACCGACGAACCGCGAGTAGTCGGACCAGTTCATGCCGAACTGGAACTCCTGCACGATGCCGGTGACGACCCCCATCGCGATGTTGATCAGGAAGAGCTTGCCCCAGAACTTCGTCGCTCTGAGGTACTTCTCCTTGTCCGTCCGGACCCAGGCGGTCTGCAGCCCGGCAACGAGGGCGGCCAGCGAGATCGTCAGGGGAACGAAGAGGAAGTGGTAGACGGTGGTGATACCGAACTGCCATCGCGCCAGAGTCTCCGGCGCCAGAGCCAGATCCACGTCGTCGCTCCTTACTCAGCGGTGGTCACAGCGACCGCTTGATCCCGTCCGTCCCTCACATCTCGGGAAAACGGGACGCGCTTGTGAACGCGTTCACATTCACAAGTAATTATGACCTACCGCTTTTCCGACCAGGAAGGGGGGTCCTCTGTGACGTGGACCCCTTCGACGGACCCCAGGCGCACGAAGGCGGCCGGCGGGTGACCGCCGACCGCCTGACGTATGTGGGGCCGGAGCCCTCCCGCGCGGGTCAGAGCTCCTTGCGGAAGCCCTCCGTCACCTTCAGGAAGATGTCGTTGGCCTCGGTCTCCCCGATCGTGACCCGCACGCCCTCCCCGGCGAACGGGCGGACGACCACACCCGCCTGCTCGCACGCCTGCGCGAACGGCACCGTGCGCTCTCCCAGGCGCAGCCACACGAAGTTGGCCTGGGTCTCCGGCACCGTCCAGCCCTGGGCCCGCAACGCGTCCATCACGCGGTTGCGCTCACACACCAGCGAGCCGACCCGGCCGATCAGCTCGTCCTCGGCGCGCAGCGAGGCGATCGCCGCGTCCTGCGCGATCTGGCTCACCCCGAACGGCACCGCCGTCTTGCGCAGCGCCGCGGCCACCGGCTCGTGGGCGACGGCGAAACCGACCCGCAGCCCCGCCAGGCCGTACGCCTTGGAGAAGGTCCGCAGGACGCAGACGTTGGGCCGCTCACGGTAGATCTCGACGCCGTCCGGCACCTCGGTGTCCCGGATGAACTCGCGATAGGCCTCGTCGAGCACCACCAGGACGTCGCCGGGCACCCGGTCGAGGAAGCGTTCCAGCTCGGCCCGCCGCACCACCGTGCCGGTGGGGTTGTTCGGGTTGCAGACGAAGATGAGCCGGGTCCGGTCGGTGATCGCGTCGGCCATCGCGTCCAGATCGTGCACATCGCCCGGGGTCAGCGGCACCTGCACCGACGTGGCACCGCTGATCTGCGTGATGATCGGATACGCCTCGAAGGACCGCCAGGCGTAGATCACCTCGTCACCGGGGCCCGAGGTGGCCTGCAGCAGCTGCTGGGCGACACCGACCGAGCCGGTGCCGGTGGCCACGTGGGACGCGGGAACGCCGAACCGCTCGGACAGCTCGGCCATCAGAGCCGTGCACGCCATGTCCGGGTAGCGGTTGAAGGTGGCGGCCGAGGCAGCCACGGTCTCCATCACACCCGGCAGCGGCGGGTACGGGTTCTCGTTGGAGGACAGCTTGTACGCCACCGGACCGCCGGCCGCCGCCGGCTTGCCCGGCTTGTACGTGGGAATCCCCTCCAGCTCGGCGCGCAGCTTGGGGCTCGTCTCGCTCACCGCAGTCCTCCTCGTGAAGACCGGCGGCCCATGACCGCCGCCGACATCCAATACTGCTCACCTTATGAGGATTCGGCGTCGCTGCGTATAGGGGCGGCGGAGGCACGCGCGGACGGACGCGAGACGCAGGCCCGCCTCGTCGGTCACGGCAGCAACAGGGGCAACATCACCCGAAGGGGTAGGAACGGCGCACGCACCGGGGGCGCGCCGTACATATATCTACGCGCCGGTGGTGCGCGCCGTGGCGCGCGTCCCCCGTGCAGGTGAGTTGAGACCTCTTCGCAACATCCCACCCTCGGCAGGCATGCACGCGCCGACGCGTCAGGTCCTGCCATTGGAACGTTCAACACCCTTTACTTCCAAGGGATTTAAGCCTTAATGATCATGCAGAAACGTGCCTGTCAATGCGTGCATATGCGTCCGCCCTACCCCACCGCATGAGCCCTACTATCGGCTCGCCATGACAGCAGCAGGGAAGCACCAGGTGAGCCGCGCGGAAACCTCACGCCGAGGCAGCCGGCCGGGTCGGGCGGGCATCAGGGACGTGGCCGCCGCCGCCGGAGTCTCCATCACGACCGTCTCCGACGCCCTCAACGGCAAGGGCCGGCTCCCGGACGCCACCCGGCGCCACGTCCGCGAGGTGGCCGACAGACTGGGGTACCGCCCCTCGGCCGCCGCCCGAACGCTCCGCACCGGGAAGTCCGGACTCATCGGCCTGACCGTGACGACGTACGGGAATGAACCTTTCACCTTCACCGAGTTCGCGTACTTCGCCGAGATGGCGCGAGCCGCCACGTCCGCCGCGCTCGACCGCGGCTACGCCCTCGTCATCCTGCCCGCGACCTCCCGCCACGACGTGTGGTCCAACGTCGCCCTGGACGGCACGGTCGTCATCGACCCCTCCGACCAGGATCCGGTGGTCAGCGAACTGGTCCGCCAGGGCTTACCGGTCGTCTCCGACGGCCGCCCGGCCGGCTCCCTGCCGGTCACGGCCTGGGTCGACAACGACCACGAGGCCGCCGTTCTCGGCATCCTCGACCATCTCGCCGACGCGGGCGCCCGCCGGATCGGCCTGCTCACCGGCACCACCACCGACACCTACACCCACCTCTCGACCACCGCGTATCTGCGCTGGTGCGAGCGCGTGGGCCAGGACCCGGTGTACGAGGCCTACCCGGCACACGATCCGTGCGCGGGCGCCGTCGCCGCCGACCGGCTGCTCGCCCGCCCCGACCGCCCCGACGCCGTGTACGGCCTGTTCGACCCGAACGGCACCGACCTGCTCGCCGCCGCCCGTCGCTACGGCCTGCGCGTACCCGACGACCTGCTGCTCGTCTGCTGCAGCGAGTCCACCGTCTACGCCGGCACCGAACCGCCGGTCACCACGCTCTCCCTCAAGCCGCGCCGCATCGGCACGGCGGTGGTCCAGTTGCTCATCGACGCCATCGAGGGGGCCGACGCGGAACGGCCCGTGGAGCAGGTCATACCGACCGAACTGATCGTGCGCACCTCCTCGCAGCGCCGTCCGCCCCGTACGACGGTCAGCCCGCCGAGGTCGCCGAAGGGAACGTGAGACCGCCGGTGCCCGGCGGGGTGGACGGCACCGCGGGACCGTGGAGGCTCCCGGAACCCGGCTTCCGCAGGGACGGCCGGGGGCGGCTCCCGGCCGGTTCCGGGACGGAGGGTGACAAGGTGGGGCGCGCCCGGGTACGCGGCGGAGGCGGTCCGACCGGCGGAACGCGTGACGAGGACGGCACCGGCCGCGACGAGGTGCGCCCCGGAAGCGGCACCCTCCGCGGTCGGGCGCGGTACGAGGACAGCCCCGGCCGACGGCGGACGGGTGACGAAGACGGACACCGCACGGAGACCGGGCGACCACAGAACGGCCCAAATGGGGCGAAGGCCGCGGTGAACCGGAGTCTTGCTCCGATTCACCACCCCTGGGTCATCACACAGCGCGATTCGCATTCCTATGATGGGCCCACGACACCGCGGGCCGCTGCGACCAGGCAGTCCGACGCGGTGCAGACGCGGCGCGATGGTGGAGGGGTCGATGACTCAGGGGGCCGGTCAGGGACCCGAGGTGGAGCGGACGGCGACGTTGCGCGACTTCCGGGTGCCCGCTTACGTCCACGAGACCGGTCCGTATGCCCAGAGCACGCACCCCGGTGACGCCGCCCCGCCCGCCGAGGAGGCGTACCCGGAGGGATACACGCCCACCCAGCGGGACCTCCCCGTCATCAACCGGGGCGACACTGTTCAGGTGACCGTCGACCCCGCACCCGCCCCCGCGCCGCCGCCCACCACCGGCCAGGGCCCGCTGTACGTGGTCGGTGACGTCCACGGCTACCTCGACGAACTGCTGGCCGCGCTCCAGGAGCAGGGCCTCGTGGACTCGGCGGGCCAGTGGTGCGCCGGCACCGCGCGGCTGTGGTTCCTCGGCGACTTCACCGACCGCGGCCCGGACGGCATCGGCGTCATCGACCTCGTGATGCGGCTGTCCGCCGAGGCCGCCGCCGCCGGCGGCTACTGCAAGGCCCTCATGGGCAACCACGAACTGCTGCTGCTCGGTGCCAAGCGGTTCAACGACACCCCCGTCAACTCCGGGGCCGGCACCGCCACCTTCCAGGCGGCCTGGCTGCTCAACGGCGGCCAGAAGACCGACATGGACCGCCTCCAGGACCACCACCTGCAGTGGATGGCCCGCCTCGACGCCGTCGAGGAGGTCGACGGCCATCTGCTGCTCCACTCCGACACCACCGCCTACCTCGACTACGGCCGTTCCATCGAAGAGGTCAACGACACCGTCCGCGAGACGATCACGCGCAACGACGCCGACGAGGTCTGGGACCTGTTCCGCAAGTTCACCAAGCGCTTCTCCTTCCGCGACGAGGGCGGAGCCGACGCGGTGCGTTCCCTGCTGGATACGTACGGCGGCACCCGGGTCGTTCACGGCCACAGCCCCATTCCGTATCTGCTGGGCGAAGTCGGCTCCGAGGACGGCGAGGACGACGGCGGTCCCGTGGTCGCCGGACCGCACGTGTATGCCGACGGACTCGCCATCGCCATGGACGGCGGGGTCACCATGGCCGGAAAACTGCTGGTCCGAAAGCTGCCGCTGGACGACTGAGCGCTCCACGGGCCGTGTTCCGGCGGCCCGTGGCCGCACCACGCGGACGGTGAATTCGGCAAACCCCCTGTCACCGCGTACCGTCACCGCTCTACCATCGGCTTATCCGTAAGCAGGCTCCCCTCCGTTTCTGCCCGACGGCTCGTCAGCATGCCGAGCCCCAAGCCCTACGGAGCATCGGGGGATGCACATGAACAGCGTTCCGCAGCACCTGCTGAGCGAGGACCGCCAGGAATACGAGCGGGTTCTCGATGAGGCGCTGCGCTCCGCACCACACCACCCGGAACTGGCCGCTGTCGGACAGCGGCTCAACTCGGAACAACTGCGCACGATGGCGCTCAACGCCACCGCGATCATCACCACGGCCGCGGCGACCGAGTACCAGCACTATGTGAAGATCCGTGAGGACATGCGCCGGCCTCCGGCGCCGTCCGCCCCGGCCGTCCGCGACTCCGGTTCCTCCGAGCCGGGTTCGGGCGCGGCGGGGCTCGCCGCCACCATGGGAGAGGCCGTGGAGACGGCCGGGGCGGGCGCGGTGGCCGTGGTCGCCGTCCTGGCACCCGTACTGGCCGGAACCGCCGCCGCGATCTTCCTGCTGGTCGGCGTCATCCTGCGGATGGTCGACCCCGAGGCCGCGTTCGCCCGGACCATGCTCACCACGGGATGGGTGTTCGGCGCGGTGACGGCGGTCGCCATCCTCGTCGCCGCCATGGGGCTGCTGCTCACCGCACTGCGCAACAAGCCCTCGGCGCTCGGCGGCGTGTACCGCGAACGCGACGAGGAGGTCACCCTCGCCAGGGATGCCTGGCGGGACGCCCTGCTGGAGCGGGGGATGCTGCCGTTTCTGCGGGACGCCCTCGCCGACCCGGCCGCCGCCGCGCTCCAGCACACGGCCCCGCCCGCGCCGGCCAGCCGGATGCCGCACCTCGGATACGACCGGCCCGGCTTCACCAGCCCCGGTGAGGACAGGGCCCGCGGCACCCGGCCCAGCTATTCCAGTCCGGACTACTCCAGTCCGGACTTCGGGGGCCCGGAACACCCGCCGGAGTAGGCCGGACGGCCGGGCACCCGGACGCCCGGCGACCGGTCCGTCGGCTCGCGCCCCGCTC
>NZ_NEUB01000343.1 GCF_002910825.1 Streptomyces sp. SM1
AGTCGCGCAGCGCCGGTACGCCGCTCAGGGCGTCGACGAGGGGCAGCGCGGCGGCGGGGCCGTCGGCCATGGAGACGGCGACCGCGCGGTTGAGTTCGACGACCGGGGAGGGGGCGCGGGCGGCGAGCAGGGCGTACAGGGTGGCGATCCGGGACCAGTCGGTCTCCTCGTAGCGGTACGCGTGCGCGTGGCAGGCGGCGATGGCCGCCTGGAGTGCGTACGGTCCCGGGGCTCCGGCGGCGGTCGCGTCGGCGAGGGTGAGCGCGGTGACACCGCGGGCGAGGAGCATGCGGTTCCAGCGGGCACGGTTCTGGTCCTTGAGGAGGACCGGCGCGCCGTCCGGACCGGTGCGGGCGGGAGCGCGCGACGCCTGGAACTCCAGCAGCGCGGTCAGCCCGTGCACCTCGGACTCCTTCGGCATCAGCCCGGACAGCACCCGGGCCAGCCGCAGCGCGTCCTCGCACAGGGCGGGGCGCAGCCAGTCGTCGCCGGCCGTGGCGGCGTACCCCTCGTTGAAGATCAGGTAGATGACGTCGAGGACCGAGCCGAGGCGGGCCTCGCGGCCGGGACCGTGGGGCACCTCGAAGACGACGTTCCTCGTCGCCAGGGTGCGTTTGGCGCGCACGATCCGCTGGGCCACCGTCGCCTCCGGTACGAGGAAGGCGCGGGCGATCTCGGGCGTGGTCAGGCCGCCGAGCAGCCGCAGGGTGAGGGCGGTGCGGGCCTCGGCGGACAGCACCGGGTGGCAGGCGGTGAAGACGAGGCGGAGCAGGTCGTCGTCGATGTCGTCCGGGTCGGCGGGCTCCGGTGGCGGGGCGACCCCGGCGGACGGGTCGCAGCCGATCTCGGCCGGCTTCCGGGCGTAGGTCTCCCGGCGGCGGATCAGGTCGACGGCGCGGTTGCGGGCGGTGGTCATGAGCCAGGCGCCCGGATTGTCGGGCACCCCGTCCCTCGGCCACTGCTCCAGCGCGGCGACCAGGGCGTCCTGCGCGAGTTCCTCGGCGATGCCGACGTCCCTGACGATGCGGGTCACGCCGGCGATCACCCGGGGGGACTCCATGCGGAACACGGTCTCGACGGTCCGCGCCGTCTCCGTCTCCGTACCCGTACCCGTCTTCGTACCCGTACCCGTACTGGAGTCCGTCTCCGTGCCCGTGCCGGTACCCGTCGCCGTCCCCGTGTCGCGGGGGTCTGTGGTGGGCTGTGGTGTCACAGCCCACCATCAGACACCCGTACCGCGGCGGAACCAAAGACGGAGCTGGGCGCGGGGCGTCAGCCCTCCTCGACCTCCCGCACCTCGCAGGTCACCGTCCAGTGGTCCTCGTGCACCTTGAGGAACCGCTTGGTCCACTCGACCGCCTCGGCCTTGTCCCTGGCCTGGAGCATCGCGTAACCGCCGACGACCTCCTTGGTCTCGGTGAACGGCCCGTCGGTCACGGACAGTCGACCGCCCTCGTAGTGCACCCGGGTGCCCTGGGCGGTCGGGGTGAGCCCGGCGGTGTCCAGCAGGACCCCGGCCTTGGTCATCTCCTCGATCAGCTCGCCCATCCGCTGCATCAGTTCGGCGCTGGGGCCGCCCTCGGGGGCGTTGTTCTCGTCGATCCGGATCATGGAGAGATAACGCGGCATGGTGGCTCCTCGCATCGTGCGGACCGGGTCCTTCCCGGCCTCTCACCCCTGCGTCGAACGGGAGGGACGGAAATCGACACCCGCGCGGAAGTATTCTCGCGTCACTCCTCCGGTGCGGGCCGGTGCCCGCCGCTCACCTCAGGGAGGCCCACAGCTCCCCCGCCTCCGGCTCGTCCGCCACCACGCGGTTGCGGTCCCAGGGGGCGGGCAGCACCGGCATGGTCAGGGTCGTGACGCCGACCGAGAGCAGTCCCCTCAGGCTCTGTCCGAAACGGGTGAGCTCACCGAGCGAGTCCAGACCGGTGTCGGCGGTGAGGCTCCCGGTGACGGCGTCGGCGACCTCGTAGAGGTGGGCGGGGTCGGTCAGCAGGTCCTGCCGACCGATCTGCTCCAGCAGGGCCTTCACCAGCCGGTGCTGGAGCTCGATACGCTCGAGGTCGCTTCCGCCGCCGATGCCGTACCGGGTGCGGGCCAGCGCGAGGGCGTCCGTGCCGTCGAGGTGGTGGGTGCCGGCCTCCAGCGTGAGATGGCTCCGCTCGTCGTCGATGTCCTCCTCCGTGGTGACGGTGACCCCGCCGAGCGCGTCGACCAGGCGGGCGAATCCGGCGAAGTCGATCTCGATGTAGTGGTCCATCCGCACGTCCGTGAGCGCTTCGACGGTCTTCACCGCGCACACCGGCCCGCCCACCTCGTAGGCGGTGTTGAACATGGCGCCCGACACCGGCCGTGTCGACTCCCCGTCGGGCAGGGGGCAGGAGGGGCGGTCGACGAGGGTGTCGCGCGGGATGCTGACCACCGTCGCGGTGGTCCGTCCGGCGTCGAGGTGGACCACCATGGCGGTGTCGGAGCGGGCACCGCCGTCCTCGCCGCCGCCGAGCTCCTGGTTCTCCTCGCCACTGCGCGAGTCCGAGCCGAGCACCAGGATGTTCAGGGACTCGGTCGGCGGCGGCACCTCGGTGACGCCGGGGGACGGAGTGGTCCGGGCCCTGGCGGGACGGTCGTCGCCCAGCGCACCGTTGATGTCGACGCTGCTGATGTTGTCACTGAGGTGCCAGTACGCCCAGCCGGCCGCCCCCGCGCCCAGCACGAGCAGGCCCGCCAGCGAGAGTCCCGTGATCTTCAGTACCCGCGCCCGCCGGCCGGTCCGTATGCCCGCGCCGTCGGTTTCGCCCCCGCCACTCCCGCCGTCCCCGCTCCCGCCGTCCCCGGCCGCCCCGCTGTCCCCGGGCCCCGTCCCGTCACTCCCGGCGCTCCCGCCGTCCCCGGCCCCGTCGTTCCCCTGATGTCCCGTCACAAGCAGGAACGTAAGTCCGAATTATGACGAGCAGCGACTACCGGACATTTTTCTTGGGAAATTCTCAGACTTTCGACAGGTCCGACAGGTCCGCCGGACCCGAGAGGGTCGACGGGTCCGGCGGCAATCGACAGTTCGAAACTTTCGAAGCGCTCACGCCCCGCCCGGTGCCGCCGTACTGCTCCGCACCACCAGACTCGTCGCCAGCTCCACCCGGGTCGCCGCCTGGCTGTCCTCCCCCTTGCCGAGGTCGAGGACCAGCTTGGCCGCCGCCTCCGCCATCTCCGTCAGCGGCTGCCGTACGGTCGTCAGCGGCGGCCCCACCCAGCGGGCCAGGGGCAGATCGTCGAACCCGACCACACTCAGGTCCTCCGGAATGCGCAGCCCCAGCTCGCGCGCGGCCTCGTACAGGCCGAGCGCCTGGAGGTCGTTGCCGGTGAAGATCGCGGTGGGCCGGTCCTCGCGGCGCAGCAGGGCGAGGCCCTGCCGGTAACCGGCGTCGTGGTGGAAGTCGCCGCCCACGATCAGCTCCGGGTCCACCGGGAGCCCGGCCGTCTCCAGGGCGGCCCGGTAGCCGTCGACGCGGGCGCGGCTGCACATCATCCGCGAGGGCCCGCTGATCGCGCCGATCCTGGTGTGGCCCAGTTCGATCAGATGCCGGGTGGCGGCGAGTCCGCCCTGCCAGTTGGTCGCGCCGATGGACGGCACGTCGGTGCCCGGGTCGCCGGCCGGGTCCATCACCACGAACGGGATGGAGCGGCTGGTCAGCAGGGCCCGCCCGGACTCGTCGAGGCCGGAGAGGACGAGGACCACGCCGTGCGGGCGGCGCGCGGCGACCTGGTCGGCCCAGGTGCGCCCCGGCGTGAGGCGCCCCGCGCTCTCGGAGAGCACCACGCTCAGCCCCGCGTCCCGGGCCACGTTCTCCACCCCCCGGATGACCTCCATCGCCCACGCGCTCTCCAGCTCGTGGAAGACCAGGTCGATCAGGGGCGAGCGGGTGGCCTCGGCGCGCCGTCGCCGGTAGCCGTGTGCGCGCAGCAGTCCCTCGACCCGGCTCCGGGTGCCGGGAGCGACGTCCGCCCGCCCGTTGAGGACCTTCGAAACAGTCGGGGCGGAGACGCCGGCCTCGCGGGCGATCTCGGCGAGCGTCGCGGTCTGGGAGCTGCGCCCTTGAGTCCGGGTTTCAGCGGGCTGCGGGGATGTCATGGTCGCGATCGTAACCCCGCCCGTCCTCTCGACGAAGACCTCCGCACACCTTGAGTTCCCGGAATATTCGCCGCATATGCCGCAACATTCGGCCTGCCCGCGGCCCGTGAGAGAGCCGTTCGTCCGCCCGACGAGCCCCCGGACCTGTCGGCGTTCACCGACCGCTCCGGCCGAGGGTGAGGGAACCGGGCGCGCCGGAACCGCGCCCGGCGGCATCCGGCCCGGACGTCCGGCACAC
>NZ_NEUB01000344.1 GCF_002910825.1 Streptomyces sp. SM1
CCATATGAGGCCGTCGGGGTGGTGGAGGACCGCCGTGACCTCGTCGGGGGTCGGCGGCGCGGCGTTGCCCCGCAGGTAGATCGCCCGCAGGCCCAGATTGCGCAGCCTGGTCAGGGCGCGGGCGCGGTTCTGGGCGTGGACGAGGACGCGGACTCCGGCCGGTGCGTCGGCGGCGGGGCTGGGCAGGTTCAGTGCCACCACCACCGTGCCGTTCGGTAGCTTGCAGAAACCTCCTGCGGCCATGCGGTCATACCCCCGTGTCAGCCGGTGTCAATAAGAGCGTCACAGGAGGCACCTAAACACGGATCGGCGGCGACCCGCCAGGGGGTCACCGCCGATCATGCTGACCTGGGCAGTCGCTATCTACCTGCCCGCGGCACCGACCTCGAGCTCGATGGTCGAGCCGTTCCTGGCCTCCTTGAGAATCTTGATCTTCGTGTTGGTGTCAGTGATCTTGACACCGGCGGTCGGGTTCGACTCGTCGTAGTAGGTGTGGGTGCGGTCGTTGAAGACCGACACACCCTTCGACGACGGGATCCACTTCGCCACGTCCGCGTTGTGCAGCATCATGCCGTCGGTGCGGAACTTGCTGAAGGGCGCGTCGTAGGTCTGGATGCGGTTGCGCATCGGCGTGCCGTCGGACCACTTCAGCGCGGTCGGGTGGGAGTCGACCGGGAGGAGCAGACCGGTGCCCGGGTGCTGACTGGTGTTGTTGTCCTGCTGGGAGGTGTCCCACTTCCAGATCAGCAGGCCGTTCTGGTACGCGAAGTGCTCCACCCAGTCCGGACGGCTGTTCGCGAAGCCGAAGTTGTACGGGCCGACCTTCAGCGTCCTGTCGTACGACACGTACTGCCGGTTCTCGGCGATGTAGTACTGCGCGTAGTCCTTGGTGAAGGACGCCCCGATACGGGAGAAGCCCTTCGCCGTCCAGGCGTCGTCGGCGGTCTCGGCGTTGTCCGTGAAGAGCGCGGCACCGTCCGCCGTCACTGTGATCCCGTCGGCCGCGAAGCCCTTGAGGGCCACACCGCCGTCGGTCTGGTAGCGGAAGCGCAGGTCGATCTTCTGGCCCGCGTAGGCGTCCAGGGAGTACGCCAGCTTCTTGTAGCTGTCGACCGTGCCGTGCAGGGCCGGCTTGTCGCTGCCGTCACGCGGGATCGGCTGCCCGTCCACCGTGCCGTCCAGGGCGGTCCAGTTGGCACCGCCGTCGGTCGACGCCTCGGCGTAGAGGAAGTCGTAGTCGGCCTCGATCTCGTACCAGCCGTCGAGGGTCAGCTCGGCCGACGCCTTGCCGGTGAGGTCGACGCTGCGCGTCAGCGTGTTCCTGAGGTCGTCACCGCTGCCGCTCCACCACTGGGTCTGCCCCTCGGCCGGGACGACGACCTCGGTGGTGACGGCCTTCTTCGGGAGCTGGACGACCAGCGCCTGCTTGTGCTTGGTGTTGTACTCGGCGACACCGAGCTTGTGCCAGGAGTTGACCCCGGCCTTGGCCGTGTCGTAGTTCAGCCAGCCGAGCTGGAGCTTGTCCCAGGCGGTCATGTCGCCGGGCAGGTTGCCGATCTCGTTCTTGCCGGTGCCGAGCCAGGAACCGGAGGACATCAGCGTCCAGAACCCGGTGGAGTTCTCGCCGCCCTGGGTGTCGTAGTGGTCCGGCAGACCGAGGTCGTGGCCGTACTCGTGGGCGAAGACGCCGAGTCCGCCGTTCTCCGGCTGGATGGTGTAGTCGCCGACCCAGATGCCGGTGTTGCCGATCTGGGTGCCGCCGAGCTTGTTCTGCTCGGGGCCGGTGGCACCGGCGTCGGTGCCGAAGGCGTACCAGCGGTGGGCCCAGATGGCGTCCTCGCCCTGGGCGCCGCCGCCCGCGGACTCGTCCTCGCCGGCGTGCACGATCTGGAAGTGGTCGATGTAGCCGTCGGGCTCGTTGAAGTCGCCGTCGCCGTCGAAGTCGTAGCGGTCCCACTCGTCGTACTGGGAGAGCCGGGCCTTGATCTGGGCGTCGGTCTTGCCGTCGGCCTTCTGCTGCTCGGCCCAGGCGGTCACACCGTCCTGCACCGCGTACCAGGCGCAGTTGTCGGGGACACACTGGTTGGAGCCGTAACGGGCCTCGTTGTAGGGCACCTTGACCCAGTCCGAGACCTCGCCGTCGACCGAGTAGCGGCCGGAGGACTGCTTCTCGAAGTACGTCTTGACCGAGTCGACGCCCTTGCCGGACCCGAAGTACAGGTCCTCGAAGTGCTGCTGGTCGTAGTCCGCCTGCCAGGCCGTGGAGTTGTCCGTCCTGCGGTCCGGCTTGGCGATCTGGTTGTGCAGCGGACCCGGGGTGCCGCCGTAGCGGCTGTCGATCTGGTCCCCGAACTCGACCAGGATCGTGAAGATCTTGTCGGTCTTCTCGCGGCCGAGCTCGACGTACTTGGCTTCGCCCTTCTTGCTCTTCAGCTGGACGACCTTCGAACCTTTACGGTCCTTGACCGAGGCCTTACCGGATATGACCTGGTTGAGCGCCTCCTCGCGCTGGGCCGCCTGCGTCTTGGAGAGCGGGCCCTCGAGGTCGTGGTCGACGTGATTGTTCGCCGCCGGGTCGTGCCGGTCCACGGCGCTGGGACGGTCGGCCTTGTCAGCCGTGTCGGCCTGGGCCACGGTGAACGCAGAGCAGGTGGCGGTAACCGCCGCGAGCGCCACTCCTGTCGCGGCTGCTCTGAACGTCCAGGGTCTATTGGTCACTTGAGATCCCCTCCCGCGTACGTACGCGCGGCCGAAGGAGGTTCCTTGCTCGGAAAGTCCCGCACGCACGTGATCAACGCGTGTAGTCAAGTGACGACATTTGACTAGAGGTTCGGCAGAAAAAACAGACCTTGACTTGAACAGATCAAGTGCACTATGCGGAGCGGGGGTTCGCTTTTCGGACACACCCGCGCGAACCCGTACGGGCGCGTGCGACCGGTCATATGCGGGGGGCCATGACTCCGTGCGCCCCCTGTGCATCGGCCCTGTCGGTTAGGTCACGCTTACTGTCCGTTCCGCTCGGGCACGCTCGCGGTTAGAGTCGCTTGGCGGAACGCCCTGAACCGGTGGAAAGCCAGGCCGACAGCCCCCGACTCCCGAGGACACGATGGCCATGCCCCGTCCTACTGTCGCATCGCTCGCTTACGGTTCGTGCACCGTGATCTGCTCGACCCTCGCCATGTTGCTGTTGTCCGGGACGAGTTCGGTCCTGGGCGTCGCGGCGGTCGCGGTGTCGGCGCTCGCCCTCGGCCTGCTGGTGGCCATGACCGTGCCGCGCCCCGCGCCCCGTCGGCTCACGGTGGTGGCACGGCCCGCGGCCCCGGAACCGGTGCGGGCCACCGTGCTCTCCCCGGTACGCGAGCCGGCCCGCGAGCCGGTGCGGGAGCGGGCGGCTTCCTGACCGTCATCCCGTACTGACCACCACGGTCCTGGCCGCCTTGTCGTGCAGACCCTGCTTGTAGGGCCGGTCGAAGAAGCTCCAGCCGCCCGCGATCGCGGTCCAGATACAGGCGCAGCAGAACGCGAACGGCAGCCACAGCACGGCGGCCCGCGTCAGCGACGTCTGCACGGAGGGGTTGGAGCCGTCGGCGAGGTCGGCCACCCTCAGGCGCAGCCACTTCTTGCCCAGGGTCTGGCCGGAACGGGCGGTCATGAAGGTGTCGTAGGCGATGTACAGCACGGCGGCGATGACGGACTGCGCGAAGCCGTTGCCGACGTTGATGTCGTCGCCGTCGACGTTGTACTCGTTGACGCCGAACGGCCAGGTGAGCAGCACGACGACGGCACCGACGAGGATCATGTCGATGATGCGGGCGAGTGTGCGCCTGCCGCTGTCGGCGAGCGGGGGCATGCCGGCGAGGGGG
>NZ_NEUB01000345.1 GCF_002910825.1 Streptomyces sp. SM1
GGAGGGCCGGGGCAGGCTCCGGTCGGTGCTCCCGACCCCTCGCTGTCCTGGAGCGCCCCGATGGCACCCGGTGGCGTCCCGGGGGCGGGGCGGGCCACCGTCGTGTCGTTGGGGGAGCCGGAAGGCTACGACGAGAACGCGCGGCCGCGGCCGTTCGGGCGGCGCAGCCGGTCTCAGATGGTGGCCGCCGCGGTCTGTCTCGTCCTCGGCGCCGGGCTCATCGGCGGTGCCGTCACGGGCAGTTGGCTCACGGGCGACTCCGAAGGGTCCGACGCCCGGCAGGGGTTCGCCGCCGCCGGAGGCCTGTGGCACAACGTGCCCGTCGACCAGTTGTTCCCGCCCACCCTGCAGGGCAAGGGTGCGGGCCCCGGCGACGCCGACCGGTCCTGGACCCGTATCGCCGTGGCCCCCGACGGGGGCTGCAAGGGCGCCTTCGACCCCCTGCTGCGCAAGGTGCTCGCCCCCGTCGGCTGCGAGCGCCTGCTGCGCGCGACCTACACCGATGCCACCCAGAGCCATGTCACCACCGTCGGCCTGCTGTTCACCGAGGCCGACGCCGCCGGCATGGCCGCCCTCGCCCGCCGTTTCGACACCGAGCGCCTGGACCGCCGTACCGACCTGATGCCCCTGCCGTACCCGGCGAAAGGCACCGTCGCCGCGGGGTTCGGCGCGGAGCAGCGAGCCTCCTGGGTGATCTCCGTCCTCACGGACGCCCCCGTCGTCGTCTACGCCGTCACCGGCTGGGCCGACGGCCGCACCGTCGACACCGTGCTGCCCGCCGAGGACGCCATGGAGTCCGGAGCCACCGCCGCCCCCGCCCAGGCGGGTCTCGGCCACGAGGCGCGGGGTCTCGCCGACCGCGTCGAGCGCGGACTGCGCACGCGGGCCGGCACCGCCACGGAGCAGCCCTCATGAGGCCCCGCACCGGCCGGCGTCCCGCCGCGGCCCTGGGCGCACTCCTCACCACCGCACTCGTACTCCTGCCCGCCACTCCCGCGCACGCCGACGGCATCCGCGCCCGGCAGTGGTCCCTCGAGGCGATGCACACCGAGGAGGTGTGGCAGACCACGAAGGGCGCGGGCGTCACCGTCGCCGTGCTGGACACCGGCGTGGAGGCCGACCATCCCGACCTCGAGGGCAACGTCCTCCCCGGCAAGGACCTCGTCGGCTTCGGCGCGAGCGAGGGCGACCGCGCCTGGGCCCGCCACGGCACCGCCATGGCCGGGATCATCGCCGGCCACGGCCACGGACCCGATCGTGCCGAAGGCGTCATGGGCATCGCGCCCGAGGCGGAGATCCTCCCCGTCCGGGTGATCCTGGAGGACGGCGACCCCTCCCGCGCCAAGGCCCGCAGCACTCGCGGCAACGCCCTCGCCGAGGGCATCCGCTGGGCCGCCGACAACGGCGCCGACGTCATCAACCTCTCCCTCGGCGACGACTCCGCCTCCGCCCACCCCGAACCCGGTGAGGACGAGGCCATCCAGTACGCCCTGCGCAAGGGCGTGGTCGTCGTCGCCTCCGCCGGGAACGGCGGCGAGAAGGGCGACCGCGTCTCCTACCCTGCCGCCTACCCGGGCGTCATCGCCGTGACCGCCGTCGACCGCTACGGCACCCGCGCGCCGTTCTCCACCCGCCGCTGGTACGCGACGGTCAGCGCGCCCGGGGTCGACGTGATCATCGCCGACCCCGACCACAAGTACTACGAAGGCTGGGGCACCAGCGCCGCCGCCGCGTTCGTCTCCGGGGCGGTGGCCCTGGCCGAGGCGGCCCATCCGGGCCTGACCCCCGCCCAGATCAAGCGGCTCCTGGAGGACACCGCCCGCAACGCCCCCGCCGACGGCCGGGACGACTCGCGCGGCTTCGGCTTCATCGACCCGGCCGCGGCGATCAGGGCGGCGGCCGGGCTGAAGCCGGACGGGCTGGCATCGGCGGCCTACGGGAAGAAGCACTTCGGTCCCGGCCCGGACACCGGCGAGCCCGACGACGGCACCGCCGACTGGGCGGCCCCCCTGGCCGGCAGCGCCGGCGGTGTGCTGCTCGTGGCCACGGTGGTGCTGTGGCGCGGACGTCGCACGGACCGGCACCACTTCCAGACGGACCGGCACCACTTCTAGAGGGAACGCGGCCGCCCACGGACCGCCCCGGCCTCCGGACCGGCGCCGCGGGAAGAACGCCCCGCCCCGTCCAGGGCCGTGAGCGCATGCCTCACCGCCGCCACCACCAGGGCCACGCCCCGCTCCCTCGTCGTGTTGCCGTCGGACAGCGCCGACACCAGGCAGTCGCGTCCGCCGGCCGTGACGTACCCGATGCTGTGCACGACCCACAGCCCCGTCGCGTCGCGCGGCAGCCAGCCGTTCTTCACGGCCCACGCCGTGCCCCCGTCCGCCGCGGACGGCACACCCCACGCCTGCTCCGGGACGACCCGCTCCATCAGTTCCCGTACATACGCCCGTGACGCCGCGCCCAGTTCCGAGTCCGCGCCGAAGACCCGCCGCAGCAGCGTCAGCCGGTCCAGGGCCGTGGTGCGGGTCAGCCCCCACAGCCTGCCCTCGCCGCCCGTGGTCTCCGTCAGCCCGAGGCGGGCGTTCGCCGCGTCGAGGCCCGCCGCCCGGCCGATGCCGTCCCACAGGACCGACGCCGCGTCGTTGGCGCTGCGCACGATCATCTCCGCCGCGCACGACCGCTCCGCCCCGGTGAGCTCCCGGCCCGCGTCCTGCGCGCGGAGCAGCAGCGCCGCCAGGATGTCCACCTTCACGAGGCTCGCCGTGACGAACACCCCGTCCCCGCGCGAGACGGTCTCCCCGGAACCCATGTCCAGTACCGCCACGGACACCCGCGCCACGTGCGCCACCTGTCTCCCTCCGTCGAAATCGAAGCCGAGCCGAAGCCGAGGCCGTATGAAGCCGAGGCCGCATGAAGCCGAAGCCGCGTCCGAGCCTGTCACGCGCGGCCGATAGGGTCGGTGACCGTGGCGAACAAGAACATTCCCGACTCCCCGTTCCGCGACGACGACGGCACCGCCGACCCCCGGCTGAGCGCCGCCCTCGCCGCCTGGGCCGAGGACGGCAACGCCGTCGGTCCCGTCCTGGAGGCACTGAAGGGCGCCCGGCTGCTCGTGCCCGTCGTCGCCATCCTCGGTGAGGCCGAGGAGGACGAGAACGGGCTGCGCCGCGAGAAGACCAGCGACATGGCCGTACCCACCCTGAAGGCCGGCGGCCGCACCGCTCTGCCCGCCTTCACCTCCACCGACTCCCTCGCCCGCTGGGACCCGGCCGCCCGCCCCGTCGCCGTACCGCTGCACCAGGCGCTGCAGGCCGCCGCCCACGAGAAGGCGGACACGGTGATCCTGGACCTGTCCGGTCCGGTGCCCTTCGAGCTGACCGGTCCCACCCTGCTCGCGCTCGCCGAGGGACGCACCAGCACCGACCCGCTCACCGACCCCGCCGTCGCCGAGGCCGTACGGGCCGCCGTGGCCGCCGAACCCGCCGTGCTCCGTGCCCACCTCGGGCCCGGCCGGGCC
>NZ_NEUB01000346.1 GCF_002910825.1 Streptomyces sp. SM1
GCAGGCGGAAGGCGGCGAGGGCGTGCCCGTGCTGCGTACGGACGAGGAGGTGGAGCGGGCGGTCATCCAGAACGGCGTACGCGCGGTGCTCGCCGTCGCCCCCTCGGTACGGGCCGAACAGGCGCCGCTGCTGCGGTCGCTGGCCGACGCGGGGTGCCTGGTCTGGGAGGTCGACGCCGACGCGGCGCCGCACCCGGCGCGGGAGCGGCTGGCCGGATTCGCCTGCCGGCGGCTGGACCTCGAGCCGCCGGCCGGCGGCGGCGCCGGCAAGCGGATGCTCGACATCCTGGTCTCGGGAACGCTGTTGCTGCTGGTCAGCCCGCTGCTGCTGGTGTGCGCCGTGACGCTGCGGATCTGTGACGGGCCGGGTGTCGTGTTCCGGCAGGAGCGCATCGGCCGGAACGGGCAGCCGTTCACGCTGCTGAAGTTCCGCACCCACCGCCCGGTCGACGAGCACGAGTCGGCGACCCGGTGGAGCGTGGCGAACGAGAACGAGATGCGCCGGTTCTGCCGCATGCTGCGGCGCACCTCGCTGGACGAGCTGCTCCAGCTGTGGAACGTGCTCCGCGGCGACATGAGCCTCGTCGGTCCCCGGCCCGAACGGCCCTTCTTCGTCTCCCAGTTCAGCCAGACGTACCCCGGTTACGCGGCCCGGCACCGGATGCGTACCGGCATCACCGGGCTCGCGCAGATCAACGGGCTGCGCGGCGACACCTCCATCGAGGACCGCTGCCGGTTCGACAACGCCTACATCGACGACTGGTCGCTGTGGCAGGACGTCTGCATCCTGCTGCGCACCGCGGCCGCGCTGGTCCGTCCGACGGGGAGCTGACCACACGTGAGCCACGTCCTGCCGACCCTGCCGCACCGGGCCGCCGCGCTCGGGCCGGTGCTGCCGCTGGTGGCGGTGGTCGCCCTGCTGGCGCTGCCGCCGACGGGGGACGGCGCGGGGCCCGCGGACGTGGTGTCCGCGCTGGTGGTGGGGTACTGCGTGCTCCGCCTGGTGCGGGAACGGCGGCGGCCGCTGTCACCCCGCGCGGTGGTGGTGCTGGGGCTGCCGGTCGTGGGGTCGGCGCTCGCCGCCATGGGGGCGGGTTCGGCGGCGGCGGGGATCGGCGGCATGTGCCGCTATCTGCAGGTCTTCGTACTGGTCCCGCTGGCGGTGCTGGTGCTGCTCCGGGGGCGGGCCGACTTCCGGGTGCTGGCCTGGTCGTTCGTCGGACTGGCGCTGTGGCAGGGGGCGGTGGGGGTGCGGCAGTACGTCACCGGTACCGGTGCCTCCTACCAGGGCGAGACCATCCGGGCGGTCGGCACCTTCGGGGCGCAGGACGTGATGGGCATGGCGACGGCGGTGTCCCTGGGCGTGGTGTGCGCGGCGGGTCTCGCGCTGGGCCGGGCACCGCGGTGGCAGCGGGCGGCCGCGGCCGGGTGCGCGGTGCTGCTCCTCCTGCCACTGGTGCTGTCCTTCAGCCGGGGCGCCTGGATCGCCACCGCCCTGACCTGCGGCGTGCAACTGGCGCTGGCGGGGCTGCGGCGGGCACTGAAGGTGGGGGCGGCCGTGATCGCCTCCGCGATGATCCTCATGGGCGGTTTCGGCGTCGGTACGGCGATGCTGCAGGAGCGGATCGACAGCATCACCCGGGTCGCCGACACCCCGGACCAGTCGGTGGTCGACCGGTACACCCTGTGGGCGGCGGCCACCGGCATGTGGCGCGAACAACCGCTGACCGGCGTGGGGCTGAAGGGCTTCCCCGAGTACCGGGACAGACACGCGACCCTGGCGCTGTCGTCGGGCAGCGACATCGAGGGCGCGGGCGAGACGTACCACAAGCAGGCACTGCTCTCCCCGCACAGCATGTACCTGCTGGTGCTGAGCGAGCAGGGCCTGATCGGGCTGCTCACGCTCGCCGGGAGCTGGCTGGCGCTGCTGGTGTGCGCGGTGCGCGGGCTGCTGCGGGTGCGCCGTGGGGGTCCCGGCCTCGACTGCGCCCTGGTCGCCTGCGGCCTGCTGCTCTGGCAGTTGACCGACTTCGTGTACGGCGACATCGGCGGGCCGTCGACCGTGCTGACCGGTATGGCCCTGGGCCTGACGGCGTGGTGGGCCTTCCCCCGTGACGAACGCCCGGACACCACCCGCCGGGGCGAGGTCCCCGGGCGGCTCGAGGAGGCCGTGGCGCGATGACGGTCCTCCCCTCCCAGCCCGCCGGCTCCGCCCCCGCCGGCCCCGGCGGCCTCAAGACCGGC
>NZ_NEUB01000347.1 GCF_002910825.1 Streptomyces sp. SM1
CCGCGCCCTGTCCGCCGGCCAGTGCGCCCGGCTCCGTACCGAGGAGGGCCTGGGGCATGACGAGCACGGCCTGGACCCCGCCGTAGATGTTGCTCTGGAGCCGGACGTGGATGCCGTGCCGCTTGGCGAGCTGGGAGACCACGAACAGCCCGATGCGTCCGTCGGCCAGCAGGCTGGCGACATGCACCTGGTCGGGGTCGGTGAGCAGCGCGTTCATCCGGTCCTGCTCGGTGACGGGCATCCCGAGCCCGCGGTCCTCGACCTCGACGGCGAGCCCGGAGGTCACGAGGCTGGCCCGCAGCAGCACCTGGGTGTGGGGCGCGGAGAACACCGTGGCGTTCTCGACGAGTTCGGCGAGCAGGTGGATGACGTCGGCGACGGCGTGCCCGCGCAGCGTGCCGTCGATCGGGGGGACGAGTTTGACCCGCGAGTACTGCTCGACCTCGGCGATCGCCGAACGCAGCACCTCCGTCATGGAGACCGGATTGCTCCACTGCCGCCGGGAGACTGCCCCGCCGAGCACGGCGAGGTTCTCGGCGTGGCGGCGGATGCGGGTGGCGAGGTGGTCGACGTGGAAGAGGCCCTTGAGGAGATCGGGGTCCTCCATCTCGTTCTCCAGCTCGTCGAGGAGGGAGATCTCGCGGTGCACCAGGGACTGCAGACGCCGTGCGAGGTTGACGAACACCTCGAGCTTCTGTTCGCTGCCCGCCTGGCTGGAGAGCCGGGACGCCTGCACGACGGCGGCGGCGGCACCGTCGTGCGCCCGGGTGAGGTCGGCGGCGAGCAGGTCGAACTCGTCGGCGTCCGCGGGCGTTTCGGCTCGCCGTGCCCGTGGGGGCGGGGCCTCGCCGTGGCGCAGCGCCTCGACGAGGGCGTGCAG
>NZ_NEUB01000348.1 GCF_002910825.1 Streptomyces sp. SM1
GTTGGTGTGCCGGGTGGGCTCGGCGGCGGCCGGGTCCTCCGGCCACGGATGCCTGGGATAGCGCCCGCGCAGTTCGGCCCGTACGCCCTTGTAGCCGTCCCGCCAGAAGGAGGCGAGATCGGCGGTCACGGCGGCGGGCCGCCCGGCCGGGGACAGCAGATGGACCAGCAGCGGCACCCCGGCCACCCGGGGCGACACCTGGAGCCCGAACATCTCCTGGAGCTTCACCGCGAGCACCGGCCGCTGCGGGTCGGAGTAGTCGAGGCGGATCGCGGAGCCACTGGGCACGGTGATCCGTTCGGGCGCGAGTTCGTCGAACCGCGCGGCCTCGCCGGAGGCCCAGGGGAGCAGCCGCCCGAGCGCCCGCCCGGCGTCGATCCGGGCGAGGTCGGCCCGCCGCCGGGCCCGGCCCAGCTCCGGCTCCAGCCACTCCTCCACGCGCGCGTGCAGCGCCTCGTCGGACACATCGGGCCACG
>NZ_NEUB01000349.1 GCF_002910825.1 Streptomyces sp. SM1
GAACTCCCCGAGGTCGAGGCGCTCAAGGACTTTCTCGCCGAGCACCTGACCGGCCATGAGATCGTCCGGGCGCTGCCCGTGGCGATCAACGTCCTGAAGACCTATGATCCGCCGCTGGCGGCCGTGGAGGGGCGTACGGTCACCGCCGTGCACCGGTACGGCAAGTTCCTCGGCCTGCGGACGGACGGCGGGCCGTACCTCGTCACCCATCTGGCCCGCGCGGGCTGGCTGCACTGGAAGGACCGCCTCCCCAGCGGCCCGCCCCGCCCGGGCAGGGGACCGCTGGCCCTGCGGGTGGCGCTGGAGACCGGCGCGGGCTTCGACCTCACCGAGGCCGGGACGCAGAAGCGGCTCGCGGTGTACGTCGTGGGCGACCCCGCGGAGGTCCCGGGCGTCGCCCGGCTGGGCCCCGACCCGCTGGCCGGCGACTTCGACGAGCGGCGCCTGGCGGACCTGCTGTCCGGGGAACGCCGCCGTCTCAAGGGCGCCCTGCGGGACCAGAGCCTGATCGCGGGCGTCGGGAACGCCTACAGCGACGAGATCCTGCACGCGGCCCGGATGTCCCCCTACAAGCCGGCCGGCTCCCTCACCCCGGAGGAGATCACCCGTCTGTACCAGGCCCTGCGCACCTCCCTCACCGAGGCGGTGGAACGCTCCCGGGGCGTCGCGGCCGGACGGCTGAAGGCCGAGAAGAAGAGCGGCCTGCGGGTGCACGGCCGCACCGGCGAGGCCTGCCCGGTGTGCGGGGACACCATCCGCGAGGTGTCCTTCAGCGACTCCTCGCTGCAGTACTGCCCGACCTGTCAGACCGGCGGCAGACCACTGGCCGACCGCAGGCTCTCCCGCCTGCTGAAGTGAGTCAGGGACCGCCCGCGGGCGTCACTCGGTGCTGAGGGCGTCCAGCGTCACCAGGTGCTCGCCGTCCGCCGTACGCACCTCGTAGCGGTCGATCTCCTCGGGGTGCATGGCGGAGCCGCTCAGCACCGTGTTGGGGCGGGCGTCATGACGGGGCACGCTCCAACTGGTCACCGTCTCCTCGGAGCCGTCCCGGCCGATCACCACCAGCCGGCAGACGCGGGGGCCCGCGCCGTCCTTGACCTTCAGCTCCACATGGCTGCCCCAGGCCTCGTCCTCCGCCGTCACCTCCGCCCACACCCCGGACCGCTCGTCGGTGGCCGCGACGCTCACGGAACCGTCATCACCGCCGCCCCCCGCCGTCATCGCGATCACCGGCGCCGTCACCGCGATCACCACCGAGGCGGCCAGTGCCAGCAACAGCCGGCGACGTCCGGTGCGGTTGCGGGCCGCGACCTCGGAGAGCAACCGTTCCAGCATCCTCGGACCGGGCTTGGCCAGCGGGTGGACCGGTCGGGGGGTGGCGCTCCGGTACAGCATCAACTGGCGTGCCGCAGGGCCGAATTCGGTCACCTGGACAGCGCAGCCGGGGCACTCCATGAGGTGGTCCTCGAAGCGGAACGCCTCCGCCTCGTCCAGCACGCCGAGCGCGTAGGCGCCGACGTCGCGATGCCTCTCCAGGGACCTCATGCCGAATCCTCGTGCCTTTGGGTGCGGGTGGGGTTACTCCTTGCTCCCACCGGTACGCACCAGTCGGCCGAATCACTCAAGCCACGTGCCGAATCGTGACCAAAGGATTCGGAGCCCTCCGGCCCGCGGATTGGTCGGATTTCCGAGCAGCCTAGAAGAGGTGGATGGCGAGGTGGCCGAGCGGCAGCCCGAGCTCCCAGGCAGGCGTCCACACCTTGGGTCCCTCGTCCTCACCGCCCGCCGCGCCGCCCCCCGGCACCGCGTTCAGATCCGGCGCCAGCAGCTCCGTCTCCCGCAGCCAGCGCCAGGCCTCCCGGGCCAGCTCCAGATCCGGGTCCGGCGCTGCCCGGCCGGAGGCGACGGCGTCCGCGGCCAGATCGGCCAGACGGTCCTGCACCCACTCCTGCCACGGCTGGTCGTACGCGGTCAGCGACAGCCAGGTCTCCAGCTGGGTGATCACCCGGATGCCGGACAGCCCGCCGTCGGTGTCGGACAGGAAGACGGTCAGCGCCAGCGCGTCCCGGCCGGCCCGGAACTCGAAGGACGTCGGCGGCATGAGATCGCCGCTGCGCAGCAACTCGTCGGCGATGTACTCGGCGTACAACCAGGCCATGGGGACGGTCAGTTCACCGTCACCGGTGCCGTCCGTGCTCTCTCGACCTCTGTGCAGCATCCCTTCCTGCCTTCCTCCGGTACGTGCGCGTCGCCCGAACCCGGGCCCCCGGTCCGGAACACGGATGAGGACAGCCGATTACTCAACCGGGGTCGTCGGCAAGGCGCTTTACGGAGGTTTGACTCGACGGTTGGTTTCACCGCATGTCGGAGGCGTATCCGGGAAGCACCCGGCGCAGGGCGCGCAGCGCGTAGTACGCGCGGGACTTCACGGTACCGGGCGGGATGCCGAGGGCCGTGGCGGCTTCCGCCACACTCGCCCCCTGGAAGTACACGAGCACCAGGACTTCACGGTGCTCCGGAGTGAGAGTCTTCACAGCCTCGCGGACATCGAGCGTCGCCGCGGCCCGCTCGGCGTGGTCGGAGATCACCCGCGCGTTCTCCAGCACGGCGTCCCCGACCTCGGCCGGGCGGGCCTGCCGGGCGCGTCGCGCGTCGATCGCGAGCCGCCGTCCCACGGTCAGCAGCCAGGGCCGTACGGAGTCGAAGTTCTCGGCACGCAGGGCCTCGGGGTGCTGCCAGGCACGCACCAGCGTCTCCTGGACCAGATCCTCCGCGCGCTGCCGGTCCCCGTCGCAGAGCCGGAGCAGCAGCGCGAAGAGAGGCCGGCCGTGCTCGCGCTGCAGTGCGGCGAGCTCGTGCTCGGCGGTCGTCCCGTTCGTGAGTGTGATTCCGGCCGTCATGGCCGTATGGCAGCGTACGGCGCCCTTCGGGGACAGAGCGTGCACAGGAGCGTGCGGCGGACGGTCGATCGCGTCGACGAACGGTTCGACGAACGGTCGGGACGGTCGTTCACGCACGCCGGACGGCCTAAAGGGCGTGTCGCAGCAGCCGTCGGTGAGATGCAGCTTCTTATCTGTTTATCCACAAATACGACTACAGCGGGGTGAAGTGATGATCGCACGCAGTCGGCAGCTGGCCCTCGTCCTGACCGTCGTCCTCGCCGCGGGCGCCGCCTGCCAGGCCCGTGACCACCAGCCACCGGAACCGGGGCGTCCGGCCCCTTCCGCGACGGAGCACCGCGGCTTCACCCTCGTCGCCTCAGGCGATGTGCTGCCCCACACCTCGATCATCGAACGCGCCGGCTACGACGCCGGCGGCACCGGCTACGACTTCCGGCCGATGCTCTCCGGCATCCGCTCCGTCGTCGCCCCGGCGGACGTGGCGCTGTGCCACATGGAGACCGTCTACGGCGCCGACGGCGACTACGCCGGTTATCCCCTGTTCAGGTCCCCGCCCGAGGTCGCCCAGGGCCTCGCCGCCACCGGCTACGACGGCTGTTCCACCGCCTCCAACCACACCCTCGACGACGGCGCGGAAGGCGTCCGCCGCACCCTCGACGCCCTCGACCGGGCCGGCGTACGACACGCCGGTTCGGCGCGCAGCGAACGGGAGGCCCGCACGGCCTCCGTGCTGCGCGCGGGCGCGGCGCGCGTCGCCCATCTCGCCTACACCTACGACACCAACGGCCTTCCGCTGCCCCCGGATCGACCCTGGGCGGTGAATCTCGTCGACGAGGCGCGGATCGTCGCCGACGCGCGGGCCGCCCGGAAGACCGGAGCCGACGTCGTCGTGGTCTCGCTGCACTGGGGCACCGAATGGCAGGACGCCCCGGACCAGCGGCAGACCGGACTGGCCCGCTCGCTCACCGCCTCGAAGACCGGCGGCCGCCCCGACATCGACCTGATCCTCGGCACCCACGCCCATGTCCCGCAGGCGTACGAGAAGGTCAACGGCACCTGGGTGATCTACGGGATGGGCGACCAGATCGCCGGTGAGATGACCAACCACGACGGGGTCCAGGACCCGCGCGGGAACCAGTCCACCCTGGGCCGCTTCACCTTCGCCCCGCCCGGACGCCCCGGCGGACGCTGGGAGGTGACCCGCGCCGAGTTCGTCCCGCAGCTCTTCGACGTGGACGCCGGACGCATCGTCAACCTCAACCAGGCGCTCGCCCGGGGCGCCGAGGTGCGCTCGGTGCGCGACCGGATCCGCGACGTGGTGCTGAGCCGGGGCGCGGCGCAGGACGGGCTCGTCATGGGGGAGTGAGGACCCGTCACCGTTTCCCGGCACCCGGAGGGCCACCGTGACGTGCCGGGCTACGGCACCACCGTCACCGGCCAGCGTCCGGCCTTCACCAGTCGTACCGCGACCGATCCGATGAACCGGTGACCCGCCTGCTCGGAGGCGCCGACCACCACCGCGTCCGCCCTGAGGTCGTCCGCCGCCTTCACGAGGCCGGTGTAGGGGTCGCCGCGGAAGGTGTGGAACTCCCAGCGGATGTCGTGGATCGCCCTGATCCGGTCCATCGCCTCCCGGATCTGAGCCACCAGGCCCTCGGCGATCTCCTCCGTGGTGTCGGCCACCGGCGCGCCGAGTGCCGCACCCGCCGCCAGTACCGGCTGCACGTACACGACGGCGAGCAGCGCACCCTGCCGGCGGGCCAGCCCGGAGGCGTACGCCGCCGCGCGCAGCGACGAGTCGGAGCCGTCCACGCCCGTCACGATCACCTTCGGGCCGTCCGTGCCCCGTTCGAACCGGTCGGACCGCTGTTCCGTCACGTCGCCGAGGGTATCGGACCGCGTGGTCCCCGCCGCCCGGCGTCCGGGCAGGTCCACCGCCCCACACTCCGCCGATCGGGTGGAATCGTGCCGCCGCACCGGTGTCGCTGAGGTGCGTCGGCCCTCAGCGGGGCGACTGATGAGTCATGCAGAAGGATCACTTGCTCACCCGGCGCCGGGCCCTGCTCACCGGCGCCGCCACCCTG
>NZ_NEUB01000350.1 GCF_002910825.1 Streptomyces sp. SM1
GCCGCGCCGGCCAGACCGATGCCCCCGCCCCCGTAGGCCGCACCGGCCGCGATCCGCCGGGCCACCCGTGCCCTCGACATCGACATCCCCGTCATGCCCGCCGCCACCTCCTCGAAGCCGTACCCAGTGCTTGCCCCGTACGCACCGTGGTCCAATCCCCACAGGCGGTGAACGACCCGGGCGGCTTCCGTTCGGGGAGGGCCTACGCTGGTTCGACCACTACGACCACATCTTTTGCAAGCATCCGGAGACAACGGTGCAATTCCACGACTCGATGATCAGCCTCGTCGGCAACACCCCGCTGGTGCGGCTCAACAGCGTGACCAAGGGCATCAGGGCGACCGTCCTGGCCAAGGTGGAGTACTTCAACCCGGGCGGCTCCGTGAAGGACCGCATCGCCCTGCGCATGATCGAGGCTGCGGAGCGGAGCGGGGAACTGAAGCCCGGCGGCACCATCGTCGAGCCGACCAGCGGCAACACCGGGGTCGGTCTCGCCATCGTGGCCCAGCAGAAGGGCTACAAGTGCATCTTCGTCTGCCCGGACAAGGTGTCCACGGACAAGATCAACGTACTGCGGGCCTACGGCGCCGAGGTCGTCGTCTGCCCCACCGCCGTGGACCCCGGGCACCCCGACTCCTACTACAACGTCTCCGACCGGCTGGTGCGCGAGACGCCGGGAGCCTGGAAGCCGGACCAGTACTCCAACCCCCACAACCCCCTCTCCCACTACCACTCCACCGGCCCCGAGCTGTGGGAGCAGACCGAGGGGAGGATCACCCACTTCGTGGCCGGCGTCGGCACCGGCGGCACCATCTCCGGGACCGGGCGCTACCTCAAGGAGGCCGGCGACGGCGCCGTGAAGGTGATCGGCGCCGACCCCGAGGGCTCGGTGTACTCCGGCGGCTCCGGGCGGCCGTACCTGGTGGAGGGCGTCGGCGAGGACTTCTGGCCGACCGCGTACGACCGTGAGGTCGCCGACGAGATCGTCGCCGTCTCCGACAAGGACTCCTTCCAGATGACCCGCCGCCTGGCCAAGGAGGAGGGCCTGCTGGTCGGCGGCTCCTGCGGCATGGCCGTCGTGGCGGCGCTCGAGGTGGCCTCGCGGCTCGGGGAGGACGACGTGGTCGTCGTCCTGCTGCCGGACAGCGGCCGCGGCTACCTGAGCAAGATCTTCAACGACGAGTGGATGGCCGACTACGGCTTCCTGGAGGACGCGGGCCCCAGCGCCCGCGTCGCCGACGTCCTGAACGACAAGGAGGGCGGCCACATCCCCTCCCTCGTCCACATGCACCCCGACGAGACGGTCGGCCAGGCCATCGAGGTGCTGCGCGAGTACGGCGTCTCGCAGATGCCCGTGGTCAAGCCGGGCGCCGGTCACCCGGACGTGATGGCCGCCGAGGTCGTCGGCTCGGTGGTGGAGCGGGAGCTGCTGGACGCGCTGTTCAGCAAGAGCGCCTCGCTGGACGACCCGCTGGAGAAGCACATGTCCGCGCCGCTGCCGCAGGTCGGCTCCGGCGAGCCCGTCGCGGACCTGATGGCCGTCCTGGGCGGGGCGGACGCGGCGATGGTCCTCGTCGAGGGCAAGCCGACCGGTGTGGTCAGCCGACAGGACCTGCTGTCCTTCCTCGCCAAGACCGGCAAGTGACGGGGCGTCGGGCGGGGCGTCGGGCGGCGCGGAGGTGAACCGGCCCTGAACGGCCGGGTATCGGCGCGGACGTGATCTTCGTGGACTTCGCGGAAGTGGTACGAGCGCGTCACGTCCGCGCAGCACTCGCTTAACACGGCTCCGGCACATTGGTGGGTGTCGGCAGGGAACGGGAGCGGCTCCCCGTTCCGGCCGGCGGCCACACGGCGTCGTAGGACCTTCCGGAGCGGCTCCCGGACCTCCATGGACGCCACGGACGCGCGGCCGGCTCGACGGCGCGTCCCTCGCGGGGACCGCCGTCGTCCCGGCTCCCGGGCAACCGGGGGTGAGGCGGTCCCCGCGCAAGCCCGTCTCAGTCCTTCCAGTCGCCGTCCCGCTCGCCCCTGCGGCGGCCGAACAGGCCCGGGTTGGTGCGGACCGCCTGGACCACGTTGACGCCGACGATGCCCAGCCAGGTGACCAGCAGGCCCGGCAGATGACCCACGCCCCCGCCGATGGCGGACAGCGGCACCGCCAGCACCAGCGAGACGATCCCGAAGCCGAAACGCTCCCCCCAGGAGTCCGTGACCTTCGGCGACCGGGAGTCCCGGGCCACCGTCAGCTGCCGCTCGGCGAGCTGACGGCGCACCCGGCGCTCCACCGCGCCGTCGATCCGCTGGTCGACCTTCTCCAGGAACGAGTCGACCAGGGCGGACTCGTACTCCTCGCCCAGTTCCCTGCGTGCCTGCAGGGAGGCGTTGAGTTCCTTCTTCAGCTCGGCGTCCCGCGCGTCCATTCCGGTCATGCCCACCACGGTAGGCAGGCGGCAGGCCGGTGACACTGGGGGTAACCCCCCTCTCGGATTCGGGTTCGCCGGGCCCCTACTTCTCGCACATCCTCTCGTCGGCCCGGGACTGTCCGACGTCCACCTTCTTCGGCGCGGCGACGGGCACGCCCGCTCCCTCGAAGTCGGGGCCGAGGGTGAGCGTCATCGGCTGCGCCGCGTCCGAGTCCTCGCCGCCGGGCTTCAGGGCCGAGGCGGGCAGACCCATCAGATCGGCGAGCTTGCGGGCCTGGTCGGCCTGGTCCGGCGCGTACTCCAGCCGCGTCCTGGCGACCTCGGCCGGGGCGTTGCCCCGGTTGGCGGACTCGGACACCCCCTCGCTGGTCCGCAGCCAGGTCAGGGTCTCCTGTGCGGCACCCTGCGGGCCGCCGCCGTTGTAGACGTCGACGCGTACGGCGGACGCCTCGGCCCGCGGCCCCTCCAGAAGGGCGGCCTGCTTGTCCCTGGCCTCCTTCTCCTTCTTCTTCACCTCGGTGAAGGAGACGTCGTCCTGCAGCATGCCGAGCGCCTGCGGGCCCTTGACCGGGTCCAGGACCACGGTGACGGGCGTGGGCTCGGCCGGGTTGTCGATCACCGGAAGCGTCATCATCGTGATGTTCTTCAGATCGATCTTGGTGAGTTCCCTGGCGAGGGTGAGGAGCTTGCGGGCGCTGCCTATGCCCTGGTCCACGGTGAGGGACTTGGTGGCGGCGTCGGCCACGTCGAGCATCTTCGACGGGCTGTCCAGCGTGTCCTCCTTCAGCTGCCGGATCATCGACGCGACGAACGCCTGCTGCATCTTGATCCGGTCCAGGTCGCTCTCGTTCTCCAGGCCGTGCCGGTTGCGGAGGAAGGACAGCGCCTCCTCGCCCTCCAGCGTGCTCTTGCCGGCCGGCAGGTCGAGCTTGGTCCCGCCGTCCAGATCCCTGAGCGGCTTCTCCAGGCACACCTCGACGCCGCCCACCGCTGTGGACAGCGTCTTCACCGCGTTGAAGTCGAACATCATGAAGTGGTCGACCTCGACACCGGCGATCGTCTCGACCGTGCGCATGGTGCAGCCGGGGTCGCGGCCGTTGACACCGAAGGACTCGTTGAACTTCGTGGGGCCGGCCGAGCCCGGTATGACCTCGGTGGAACCGTCGGACCGCTTGGTCTCACACTCCGGGATCCGCGTCATCAGGTCCCGGGGAATGCTCATCACGGTCGCGTTGGTGCGGTCCTCCGCGACGTGGAAGAGCAGGGTGGTATCCGCGTGACCGGTGACGTTGTCCCGGTCGCCATAGGCCTCGTTGCCCTTGCCGGTGCGGACGTCGTTGCCGATGACCAGGATGTTGACCGGGCCCTCCGCCAGGACCTTGTCGCTGCCCGCGTCGCCGATGTCGACGGTGTTGATGTTGCCGTTGAGACGGTCGTACCAGTAGTAGGCGAACGCCGAGCCGCCGACGAGGACCAGACCGAGGGCGCCGCCCGTCCACATCAGCGCCTTCCGCCTGCCGCTTCTCCGCTTCGGCTTCTGCTGCCGGCGCCTGCGGTGACCGGAGTCGTCCGCGTCGTCCCCGTCGTCCCCGTCGTCCCCGTCGTCCCCGTCGTCCGCGCCGTCCGGAGCGGACGTGGGCCCGGGGACACGGTCGGGGGCGGGAACGGTGCCGTGTCCCCGCTGACCGGGGACACGGGCCGGCCCGGGGGCGGCGGGGCCCGGACGGGACGCCCGGCGAGGACCGGGGGCCGCCGGATGCTCCGGGGAACCGTTCAGCCGCAATTCGTAGTCGCCGGTCTTCGGATTGAGTACCCACTGGTCGGCCGGGTCGGTCCCGTCAGGCTGTCCACGACTTGGCGCATCCACGCTCGTCCAGTCCTCCGTCGGGTGCCGCAGGGACTCCTGCGTCTCAAGGCGCATAATTGTTCGATGCGTTACGCTATCCGGCCCTTTCGGGATACGCCGAGGTCGTAACAGAATCGTCGAGGTCCGGATCCGTCCCCGACCGGGCACAGTGTGTGATCATCGCTCCTCACGACGCGTGTTCGGCGCGGTGTCCCGTTCGGCTGTATAACGGCATACCGAAGTGGTGAGGGGTGAATGGGCCGAGCGGGCCCGCGATCCGAGGCCCGAGGTCCGAGGGGGACGTCACGTGATGAGCGGCACCGAGAGCCCCGCAGCGCGCCTCCAGGCGCTCTTCGAGGGGTACCGGCTGACGCCGACCCAGCGCCGCATCGCGCACAGCATGGTGCGGCGGGCCGTCGATGTGCCGTTCCTGTCCAGCGTGGAGCTGGCCGAGCTGGCGGGGGTCAGCCAGCCGTCCGTGACCCGGTTCGCCGTCGCCCTCGGCTTCGACGGCTACCCCGCCCTGCGCCGGCACCTGCGCGAGGTCGCGCCGCCCGTCGAAACCTCGCCGGAGAGCGGCTCGTCCAACGAGTACCAGCAGGCCGTCGAGGCCGAGATCGAGAACCTGCGGCACCTGGCGGAGGCGCTGGCCGATGCCGGGCCCGTGCGGCGGGCGGGAGGGGTCCTGGCGGGCAGCCGCCCACTGCCCGTGCTGGGGCTGCGGGCCGCCGCGGCCCAGGCGCACGGCTTCGCCTACTTCGCCGCCAAGGTCCATCCGGACGTACGGCTGCTCAACGAGGGCGGCACGATGCTCCACGACCGGATCGACGCCGCCGCCCGGGCCGGGGCGAGTGCCCTGCTCTGCTTCGCGCTGCCCCGCCACCCTCGCGAGGTCGTCGACGCCCTCACGCACGCCAGGGCGGCGGGGCTGACCGTCGTCACCGTCGCCGACTCCCCGTTCGCCCCGGTCGCCAAGGTGTCCGACCTGCTGCTGCCCGCCGCCGTCGGCACCGGGCTGGCCTTCGACACGGCGTGCGCGCCGATGCTGCTGGGCCGGGTGCTGCTGGAGGCGATGTGCGACGACCTGCCCGACGCGCAGGCGCGGCTGGAGGAGTTCGACACCAAGGCGGCGGCGCGCGGGCTGTTCGTGGACTGACGGGGCGCCGGCCGCCGCGTCTTCTCAGACTCGTCTCACCTCGGGCCGCTAACCTTCCGTGTCCACTGAGGTGAGAGACGGGAGGCCGGACATGACACGTGGAGGACAGGGGCTGGCCCGGGTGGCCGTCGTCGTACGGGCCGGGGCCGCGCCACTGTGGTGGCTGGGAGTCGCCGCCGCGGGCATCGGGGTGCTGGTGCCCGGACTGA
>NZ_NEUB01000351.1 GCF_002910825.1 Streptomyces sp. SM1
AGCCGCTCGGCCTCCGCCTCCGCCTGCTGCCGGAGCGTACGGATCCGCTCGGCGGCCTCGGAACGCAGCCGCTCACCCTCCTCGGACGCCTCCCGGCGGATGCGGCCGGCCTCCTCGCGCGCCTCGCCCATCGCCTGCCCGGCGGCGGCGAGCCGCTCCTCGGCCTCGGTGTGCAGCCGGGTCAGATCGTCGGCGGCCTCCGCACGGCGGGCCTCCACGGCCCGCTCGGTCTCCTCGCGCAGTTCGCGCGCGCCCCGCTCGGCGTCCTCCCTGAGCGCGTCCGCCTGCTCGGCGGCCTCCGCGCGGAGCCGCTCGGCCTCCTCGCGGGTGCGCTCCAGGGTCTCCTCGGCCTGCCGGCGCAGCGTCGTGGCGCGCTCGATGGCCTCGGTGCGGACCTTCTCGCTGTCCGTCTGCGCGGTGGACCGCAGTTCGTCGGCGTCCGCCTTGGCCTTGGCGAGCAGCTCCTCGGCGGACTTCGCCGCCTCCTCGATCTGCGCCACGGCCTCCTTGCGGGCCTCCGCGCGGATCTTCTCGCCCTCGGCGACCGCGTCCGCGCGCAGCTGCTCGGCCTCGCCGCGCAGCCGGCGGGCCTCCTCCTGCAGCTCGACCGTCTTGGCGCGGTACTCCTTGGTGTCGTCCTTGGCCGCGCCCTTGAGCTCCTGGGCGATGTCGTGCGCCTCCGCGCGCAGCCGGTCCGCCTCGGTCTCGGCCTCCGTGCGGATCCGCTCGGCCTCCTCGGCCGCCGCCTTCGTGGTCCGCTTGGCCTCCTCGGACGCCTTGTTCAGCACGTCCTCGGCGGTCCTGGCCGCCTTCGACAGCTGGGTGGCGGACTCCTCGGCGGTGAGTGTGCGGGCCTTCTCGGCGGCCTCGGCGACGATCTTCTCGGCCTCCGCGCGGGCGTCGGCGACCAGCTGCTCGGCGTCCGCCCTGGTGGTCTCGGCCTCCTTGGTGGCCTCGCTGACCAGCCGGGCCACCTGCTCCTTGGCGGTGCGCGTACGGGTCTCGTTGGCGGACTCGGCGGAGGTGATCGCCTTGGTGGCGGCCTCCTTCGCCTCGGCGAGGACCTTCTCCGCCTCGGCGCGCGCCTCGCGCAGCGACGTCTCGGCCTCCGCCATCCGCTGCTCGGCGGTCCTGGCGAGCTCCTGCGCCTCGCGGCGGGCCGACTCCGACTCGCTGGCCGTGGACGTCCGCA
>NZ_NEUB01000352.1 GCF_002910825.1 Streptomyces sp. SM1
CGCTCGAGCGAAGCCGAGAGTGGGGGAGGGTGGGCGCGACGGCACCCCGTTGACGCCGGGCTGCGTGACGCCCCCCGGCCCGTACCGACACCACTCACCGGCGCCGGCCGGGTGCCGCTGCGCCCACCCGTGCCGCTCTGGGGGTACCCCCTCCGGGGGAGGCACGACTGCCCGCAGCTGGGTGCGTGCAGCAGCCGCAGCCGCAGCCGCCGCCGGGACCGGCCGTGGCCGTGGGTGAGGTGCGGATGTCCCGCCGGAGACCGGCGGAGCCGTGGGCGAGGACTACGGCGACGGCTGGGCCGAAGGCTCCGGCTCGGGCTCCGGCACCCGCCGCCGACGGCGCTTCAGCAGGGC
>NZ_NEUB01000353.1 GCF_002910825.1 Streptomyces sp. SM1
CGGCGGCTTCCCCGACGGCGGCCCGACGGGCCAGGACAGCCAGGACGGGCAGACCAGCCGGCCCTCCGGCCGGAACCAGCAGAACGCCGCCGGAGGTGGCGGCACCGAGGCCGGCGGCATGCCCGGCCGCGGTGGCATGGGCGGCCTCCTCGGCGGCCCGGACGTCGATTCCGGGGCGAAGGAACTGCTGGAGACCGACGCCGGTGAGTACACCTGGGCCGCCGCGGCAGTCGGCGCCCAGAACGCGGCCGGCTACCAGCTGGCCACCGGGGCGCCCGTGATGGCGATCGGCGGCTTCAACGGCACCGACCCGTCCCCGACGCTCGAGCGGTTCAAGGAGTACGTGGCGGAGGGGAGGATCCACTACTTCGTCGCCGGCGGCGGCATGGGCGGTGGCGGACGTGACTCCGGTACCTCGGCGGGGATCGCCTCCTGGGTGGAGGAGAACTTCGAGGAGGTGACGGCCGGTTCGGCGACCTTCTACGACCTCACGCGGAAGAAGACCGACGACTGACGGCTGACGGTGACCCGTCGTGCTGTACGCCGTAAGGGCTGTTCTACGGTGTACAGCATGACGACGTCCTCCCAGGAGCACGCCCCCGGCCGGCCTCTGGAGCGGAACCCGGCGGCCCTCCAGCCCCAGGGCCACTCCCGGCGCTGGCTGATTCTCGGTGTCATCTGTCTCGCCCAGCTCACCGTGCTGCTCGACAACACCGTCCTGAACGTGGCGATCCCCTCGCTCACCCGGGAACTGGACGCGTCGACCGCCGACATCCAGTGGATGATCAACGCGTACTCCCTGGTGCAGTCGGGTCTGCTGCTCAGCGCCGGCAACGCCGCCGACCGCTACGGGCGCAGGAAGATGCTGCTGGTGGGCCTGGTGCTGTTCGGCGCCGGGTCGCTGGTGGCCGGACTGGCCCAGTCGTCCGGCCAGTTGATCGCCGCGCGGGCCGGGATGGGGGTGGGCGGGGCGCTGCTGCTGACCACCACCCTCGCCGTCGTGATGCAGATCTTCACACCCGAGGAGCAGCCCAAGGCGATCGGCATCTGGAGCGCCGTCAACTCGCTGGGTTTCGCGGCCGGCCCGCTGGTCGGCGGCGTCATGCTGAACCACTTCTGGTGGGGTGCGATCTTCCTGGTCAACCTGCCGGTCGTGGCCCTCGCGCTGGCCGCCGTCGCCGCCTACGTCCCCGAGTCGAAGAACCGGCAGGGCGACCGGCCCGATCTGGTCGGCGCGGTCCTCTCCACCATCGGCATGACGGCCCTGGTCTACGCGATCATCTCGGGCCCCGGGCACGGCTGGACCTCCGGCCGGGTCCTGGCCACGGCGACGGGGGCGGCCCTGGTCCTCGGGCTCTTCGCGTACTGGGAGAGCCGGACCCCGCACCCGATGCTCGACCTGCACTTCTTCCGCAACCGCCGGTTCACGGGCGCGGTCGGCGGTCTGGTGCTGATCACCTTCGGCATGGGCGGCGCGCTCTTCCTGCTCACCCAGTATCTGCAGTTCGTCCTCGGCTACGGCCCCCTGGAGGCGGGACTGCGCACCGCGCCGATGGCCATGACCGTCGTCGCCCTCAACTTCACCGGTGTGGGGACCAGGTGGGCGGCGAGGATGGGCACCCCGCTCTCCATAGCCGTCGGAATGACGCTGATGGCGGGCGGGCTGGTGTCGATCGCCACGCTCACCGGGCACGGCTACGCCGGTACGCTGCTCGGCCTGGTGATGATCGGGGCGGGTACGGCGATCGGCAGTCCGGTGATGGCGCACGCGGTGATGAGTTCGGTACCCCGGGAGAAGGCGGGTGTCGGCGCCGGGATCAACGGCACCCTCGCCGAGTTCGGCACCGGGCTCGGGGTGGCCGTGCTGGGCGCGGTGCTGGGCGCGCGGTTCGCCGCCCTGATCCCGGTGGCGGCGACCTCGCTCCCGGCGGCGATGGCCGCGGCCGGCTCGGACGGTGAACGGGAGCGGGTCACCGACGCGTTCTCCGCCGGTCTGGAGACGAGCCTGCTGGTGGGGTCGGTGGCGGTGCTGCTCGGCGGACTGATCGCGGCGGCGTTGCTGCGCCGGGCGGACCGGGCAGACTCGCGGGAGAAGGCCTGAGAGCCGGACCGGCCGCGCGACCCGGACCCGGGGCGCCCGGCGGGAACCGGCGTCGGCACGTCGAGGAAGGTGCGCCATGGTGAGGGCAGACCAGCGGTCCGAAGAGGTACCGCGGACCAGTGTCTGGCTGGGGGACAGAACACGTCGCGGCGGGCGCGGCGGCGGGCAGCCGTCGGGACTGGACCGGGAGAAGATCACCGAGGTCACCGTACGGCTGCTGGACGCGGAGGGGCCGGCCGGCTTCTCCATGCGCCGGCTCGCCGCCGAGCTCAGGGTGACGGCGATGTCCGTCTACTGGTACGTCGACACCAAGGACGACCTCCTCGAACTCGCCCTGGACCGCACCTTCGGCGAACTGACGCTGCCCGACCCGGCCGGTGACGAGGACTGGCGTGACCAGTTGCGCACCCTGGCCCGCGAGTACCGCGCCCTGCTGGTGCGCCACCCCTGGCTGTCACCGCTGGCCGGCCGGTTTCTCAACACCGGGCCCAACGCGCTGACGTTCTCCCGGGTGATCCAGCAGGTCATCAGCAGGACAGGACTGCCGGCCCACGGGATGACCGGGGCCATCTCGGCCGTCTTCCAGTTCGTGTACGGCTACGGCACGATCGAGGGCCACTTCCACGCCCGGGTCGCCGCGACCGGCATGACCCCCGACACGTACCACCGGCACGCCCTGAGCGAGGTGAAGCAGTCACCGGACGCCGGTGAGGTGATCGAGGAGTCGACCAGGATCATGGCGGCCCGCGGCGGTGACACGGTCGAGGAGATGCTGGAACGCGACTTCGCCTTCGCCCTGGACCTGCTGGTGGCCGGTATCGAGGCGATGGTGGACCGCGGCCGGGACTGAGGAGGTCTGCCCCGCGGCGCCCGGAGCCGTCACCGTCCGGAGCGCCCGGAGCCGTCACCGTCCGGAGCGCCCGGTGCGGGCCCCGGCCGCCCGGGGCTCCCGGACC
>NZ_NEUB01000354.1 GCF_002910825.1 Streptomyces sp. SM1
GCCGGATCCTCACCGGTGAGCAGCCCCGCCGCCTGCGCCGCCGCACCGAGCGCGACCAGTTCCCTGGCCTCGGGCACCTGCACGGGCCGTCCCGACAGCCGCCGTACCGTCCGCTGCCAGGCCGTGCCCCGGGCGCCGCCGCCGATCAGCAACAGGGGTGTCGACGGGTCGGCGTCCTCGTCGAGGACGAGGTCCAGCGCCGCCAGGAGGGAGTACACGGCGCCGTCGTAGGCCGCCTGGAGCAGCTGGCCCCCGGTGGTGTCGTGCCGCAGCCCGTGCAGCAGGCCGGAGGAGTGGGGGAGGTTCGGGGTGCGCTCGCCGTCCAGGAAGGGCAGCAGGGTCACGCCGTGGCCGGCCTCGACTGCCTCGCGGTCCAGGCCCAGCAGGGCCGCGACCCGGTCCACGGCGAGTGTGCAGTTGAGGGTGCAGGCCAGCGGCAGCCAGTCGCCGCGCGCGTCGGCGAAGCCCGCCACCGTGCCGGTCGGGTCGGCCTGCCGGTGCCGGGACACGGCGTACACGGTGCCCGAAGTGCCGAGGCTCATCACCGGCGTGCCGGGGCGCACGCCGAGGCCCAGCGCGGCGGCGGCGTTGTCGCCGGTGCCGCAGGCCACCAGGGTTCCCCTGGAGAACGGCAGGTCGTTGCTGTCGCGCACGGTCCCGGCGACCTCGCCGGGCCGCACCACGCGCGGCAGCAGCGCCGGGTCGAGGCCCACCCGCGCGAGGATCTCCTCGTCGTACGCCTCCGTCCCGGACGCCCACCACCCGGTGCCGGAGGCATCGCCGCGGTCGGTCGTGCCGTCACCGGTGAGCCGCTCGGTGAGGTAGTCGTGGGGGAGCCGGACCGCCCTGGTGGCGCGGACCGCGTCCGGCTCGTGCTCCGCCAGCCACGCCCACTTGGTGACCGTGAAGGAGGCGGCCGGCACGCTTCCCGTCCGCTCGGCCCAGAACTGCGCGCCGCCCAGCTCCTCGACCAGCCGGGCCGCCTGCGGCGCGGAACGCACGTCGTTCCACAACAGCGCCGGACGGACCGGGGCCCCCTGCGCGTCCAGGGTCACCAGACCGTGCTGCTGTCCGCCGATCGACACCGCGGCGGCCTCGTGCGCCGCCTCGCCGCACTGGCGCAGGGCCTCGGACAGGGCGTCCCACCACTGGCGCGGATCACTTTCCCGGCCCGCGCCCGAGGTCACCGTGTGCGGGGCCTGGCCGCTCGCGACGACCCTGCCGGTCGCCACGTCGACGACCAGGGCCTTGGTGGACTGGGTGGATGTGTCCACGCCGACGACGAGCGGACCCTCGGCTGCTGACATCGGTCTCTCCCTCTTCCGCGCTCCGGCGGGGTGTGTCTCTTCCCAGAACTGTTCCTGCATACTAATTTGTAAACCGCCATGACGAAATAGTCTCAGCAGCAAGGAGCCGCGGCATGAACTACCAGCCCACCCCCGAGGACAGGTTCACCTTCGGACTGTGGACCGTCGGCTGGCAGGGACGGGACCCCTTCGGCGATGCCACGCGGGGCGCCCTCGACCCGGCCGAGTCGGTCCGGCGCCTGGCCGAGCTGGGCGCCCACGGCGTGACCTTCCACGACGACGACCTCATCCCCTTCGGCTCGAGCGACAGCGAGCGCGAGGAGCACGTCAAGCGGTTCCGGCAGGCGCTGGACGACACCGGCATGAAGGTGCCGATGGCGACCACCAACCTGTTCACCCACCCGGTGTTCAAGGACGGCGGCTTCACCGCCAACGACCGCGAGGTGCGCCGCTACGCGCTGCGCAAGACCATCCGCAACATCGACCTCGCGGTCGAGCTCGGTGCGCAGACCTATGTCGCCTGGGGCGGCCGTGAGGGCGCCGAGTCCGGCGCCGCCAAGGACGTCCGGGTCGCCCTCGACCGCATGAAGGAGGCCTTCGACCTGCTCGGTGAGTACGTCACGGCCCAGGGCTACGACATCCGCTTCGCCATCGAGCCCAAGCCGAACGAGCCGCGCGGCGACATCCTGCTGCCCACCATCGGTCACGCCCTGGCGTTCATCGAGCGCCTCGAGCGGCCGGAGCTGTACGGGGTGAACCCCGAGGTGGGTCACGAGCAGATGGCCGGCCTCAACTTCCCGCACGGCATCGCGCAGGCGCTGTGGGCGGGCAAGCTGTTCCACATCGACCTCAACGGACAGTCCGGCATCAAGTACGACCAGGACCTCCGTTTCGGCGCGGGCGACCTGCGTGCCGCGTTCTGGCTGGTGGACCTGCTGGAGACGGCCGGTTACGAGGGCCCGCGGCACTTCGACTTCAAGCCGCCGCGGACCGAGGACTTCGACGGCGTGTGGGCCTCGGCGGCCGGCTGCATGCGCAACTACCTGATCCTCAAGGAGCGCGCGGCGGCCTTCCGCGCGGACCCGGAGGTGCAGGAGGCGCTGCGCGCGGCCCGTCTGGACGAACTGGCGCAGCCGACGGCCGCCGACGGCCTCCAGGCCCTGCTCGGCGACCGGACCGCCTTCGAGGACTTCGACCCGGACGCGGCCGCCGCCCGGGGCATGGGCTTCGAGCGCCTCGACCAGCTGGCGATGGACCACCTGCTGGGCGCCCGGGGCTGAACCCCAGTCCCCCACCACGCGCGGCGC
>NZ_NEUB01000355.1 GCF_002910825.1 Streptomyces sp. SM1
AATGATGAGGACGTGAAGGCGGTTCGGGACGCGGTCCCGATCGACGCCGTGGTGTCCGAGTACCTCCAGTTGCGCAGCGCGGGCGGCGGGAACCTCAAGGGTCTCTGCCCCTTCCACGACGAGAAGTCGCCGTCCTTCCAGGTCAGCCCGAGCAAGGGGTTCTTCCACTGCTTCGGCTGCCAGGAGGGCGGCGACACCATCACGTTCGTGATGAAGATCGACCACCTGTCCTTCTCGGAGGCGGTCGAGCGGCTCGCCGGACAGGCCGGCATCACCCTGCGCTACGAGGAGGGCGGGTACAACCCCACCCACCAGCGCGGCGAGCGCATCCGCCTGGTCGAGGCCCACAAGATCGCCGCGGAGTGGTACGCGGAACAGCTCGCGACCTCCCCCGAGGCGGACACCGGCCGGATCTTCCTCGCCGACCGCGGCTTCGACCAGGCCGCGGCCCTGCACTTCGGCGTCGGCTACAGCCCCCAGGGCTGGGACCACCTCACCCGCTTCCTGCGCGGCAAGGGCTTCAGCGACAAGGAACTCGTCCTCTCCGGCCTCTCCCAGGAGGGCCGCCGGGGCCCCATCGACCGCTTCCGCGGCCGCCTGATGTGGCCCATCCGCGACATCGGCGGGGAGGTCGTCGGCTTCGGCGCCCGCAAGCTCTACGAGGCGGACAACGGGCCGAAGTACCTCAACACCCCCGACACCGCGATCTACCGGAAGTCGCAGGTCCTCTACGGCATCGACCTGGCGAAGAAGGACATCGCGAAGGCGTCCCGCGCGGTCGTCGTCGAGGGCTACACCGACGTCATGGCCTGCCACCTCGCGGGCGTCACCACCGCCATCGCCACCTGCGGCACCGCCTTCGGCGGCGACCACATCAAGATCCTGCGCCGGCTCCTCATGGACAACGGCAGCGCCCGGGTGATCTTCACCTTCGACGGTGACGCGGCCGGCCAGAAGGCGGCCCTGCGCGCCTTCGAGGACGACCAGAAGTTCGCCGCCGAGACCTACATCGCCATCGCCCCCGACGGCATGGACCCCTGCGACCTGCGCCTCGCCAAGGGCGACGAGGCCGTGGCCGAACTGGCCGAACCCCGCACCCCGCTCTTCGAGTTCGCGCTCCGTCAGGTCGTCCGCCGCTACGACCTGGAGACCCCGGCCGGCCGGGCGGGCGCCCTCGACGAGGCCGCCCCGATCGTCGCGCGCATCAAGAACAGCGGCGCCCAGCACGAGGTCGCCGTCCAGCTCGCCGGGATGCTCGGCATCCTCGACACGCAGTTCGTCGTCAAGCGGGTCGCCCAGCTGGCCCGCTGGGCCCGCGACCGCGGCGGCAAGGGGCCCGCCCCCGCCCCCGGCCGGCAGCAGCA
>NZ_NEUB01000356.1 GCF_002910825.1 Streptomyces sp. SM1
CCGATGACGGCGAGCTTGGCGCCGACCTCGGCCGTCTCGTCCTCGCCGACCACGATCTCCAGCAGCGTGCCGGAGGCGGGCGCCGGGATCTCGGTGTCGACCTTGTCGGTCGACACCTCCAGCAGCGGCTCGTCGGCCTCGACGGTGTCGCCGACCGACTTCAGCCAGCGGGTGACGGTGCCCTCGGTGACGGACTCGCCGAGCGCCGGCAGGACCACGTCCGTGCCCTCGGCGGAACCGCCGCCGGCCGAGGCGTCGGCGGTGGGCGCC
>NZ_NEUB01000032.1 GCF_002910825.1 Streptomyces sp. SM1
CGGGTGCCGGGCAGGGGCCGCGGTGGCCGGCTCCGATGCAGGTCCGGGCGCGCCGAAACCCGCCGGGGCCGGGCACCCGGCACCGGGCGGTGACCGCTCCGAGGCGGGAAGCGGCCGTGCCGCTGTGCCGCTCGGAAGGGATATCGGGGTTCGGCGGTTTCGTGCGAGGTGGCGAGTGGGGGAGGCGCGGGCTGCCTTCCCCGGAGGAAAACCGGTGCCCTGTTGTCGGAGGTGCGTGCGATGCTCGGGGGCGTGGAGACCAAGTCCGTCAGCCCGGTGTTCGTCGGCCGCACCACTGAGTTCGACACCCTGACCGACGCACTCGCCGGCGCCGCGGCCGGCGAGCCACAGACACTGCTGGTCGGTGGGGAGGCCGGCGTGGGGAAGACCCGCCTCGTCGAGGAGTTCGCCGCGGCGGCCCGCCGCCGGGGCGCGATCGTCGCGCTCGGCGGCTGCGTCGAAATCGGCGCCGACGGACTGCCGTTCGCCCCCTTCTCCACCGCACTGCGCCAGCTGCGCCGCGAGCTGCCCGGGCAACTCGCCGCGGCCGCCTCCGGACAGGAGGAGGAACTCGCCCGTCTGCTGCCCGAGATCGGCACCTCCGCCACCCGCGAGGCCCGCCGCGACGAACAGGGCATGGCCCGCCTCTTCGAACTCACCGCACGCCTGCTGGAGCGCGTCACCACCGAGCACACCGTCGTCCTCGCCCTCGAGGACCTGCACTGGGCCGACGCCTCCACCCGCCACCTGCTCGCCTACCTGTTCCGCACCCTGCGCACCGGCCGCCTCGTCGTCCTCGCCACCTACCGCTCCGACGACATCCACCGCCGCCATCCCCTGCGCCCGCTCCTCGCCGAACTCGACCGGGTCCGCACGGTCCAGCGCGTCGAACTCGGCCGCTTCAACCGCGACGAGGTCCACCGGCAGATCGCCGGCATCATCGCCCGCGAACCCGACCCGGACCGCGTCGACGACATCTTCGACCGCTCCGACGGCAACGCCTTCTTCGTCGAGGAACTCGCCGTCGCCGCCGACGAGGGCTGCTGCACCGGTCTCACCGATTCCCTCCGCGACCTGCTCCTCGTCCGCGTCGAAGGCCTGCCGGAGAGCGCCCAGAAGGTCGCCCGGATCGTCGCCGAGGGCGGCTCCACCGTCGAGGACCGGCTGCTGGCCGCCGTCGCCCGGCTCACCGAGGACGACCTCATCGAGGCCCTGCGCGCCGGTGTCAACGCGAACATCCTCACTCCCGCACCCGACCGCGACGGCTACCGTTTCCGTCACTCCCTGGTCCGGGAGGCCGTCAGCGACGACCTGCTGCCCGGGGAACGCTCCCGCCTCAACCGCCGCTACGCCGAGGCACTGGAAGCCGATCCCACCCTCGTCCCCGCCGACGAGCGGGTGACCCGCCTGGCCAGCTACTGGTATCACGCCCATGACGCCGCCAAGGCTCTGCCCGCCGTACTCGACGCCTCCGTCGCGGCCCGCCGACGCCACGCCTACGCCGAGCAACTGCGGCTGCTGGAAAGGGCCATGGAGCTGTGGGACGCCGTCCCCGACACTGTGCGGGCCACCCTGCGGCCCGTCGACCACGCGGAGATCTACCCTCCCCCACAGTCCGAAGGCCGTGGGGGGACCTCCAGCGGCCGCGACCCGGGGACGACGCCGCTGGGCTACCTCGACCTGATGGCCGAGGCCGCCGTCGCCGGCCGGCTCTGCGGAGAACGCGAACGCTCGCTGAAGATCACCAAGCGGGCGCTGCGCCTCCTCGACGAGGAACCCGACCCGCTGCGCGCCGCCTGGTTCTGGGTACAGCGTTCCCTGCTCACCCAGGCCCTCGCCCGCGGCGACGGCTGGGCCGAACTCGGCACCGCTCAGGAACTGGTGCGCGGACTGCCGCCCTCCGAGGTGCACGCCGACGTCCTCGCCTCCGCGGCCGGCTGGTCGATGCTGCACGAACCCGGTCCCGAGGCGATGGCTGCCGCCGAACGCGCCGTCGAGTACGCGCGCATGGTCGGCGCCTCCGACATCGAGCTCAACGCCCGGCTCACCCTCGGCGGCCTCATGGTCGACGCCGGTGACATCGAGACCGGACTCGCCGAGATGTACGAGGTCAGGGACCGGGCGATCGAACTGGGCGTGGACACGGTGGTGGCGCGCGCCCATGTGAACCTCCCCTCCGTACTCGAAGGCGTCGGCCGCTCCGAGGAGGCCGCGGCGCTCCTCGGCGAGGGCGTCCACCTCACCCGGCGGCTCGGGCTGCTGGACTTCGAGGGCTGGGTGTGGGGCAACCTCGCCGAGTCCCTCCACTCCCTCGGCCGGTGGGACGAGGCCGCGCGGGCCGCGGCCGACGCGCAGCGTCTCGAACAGAGCGCGAAACCGCGCGCCGGCGGCTCGGTGCGCCTGGCGTACCTCGCGTACGACCGCGGGGACCTCGGCGAGGCGGCCCGCCGTCTCGCCGACGCCCGCACCTTCTTCGGCACCCACGACTCGATGCCGCAGTACGCCCTCCCCATGAAGTGGGTCGCCGTCGGCATCGCCGCCGCCGAGGGCCGCCTGTCCGACGCCCGCGCCGAACTGCTCGCCGCCCTCGACGCCGGACTGCCACCCGGGACCCAGCGATACGGCTGGCCGCTGCTGCTCGCCGCCGTTACCGCGGAGGCGGACGCCCACGGCGCCCCGGCGACAGATGCCGGCCGGCCGGAGATCCTGGAGCGGATCCGCAAGGCCGCCAGGACGCTGGCGGCCGGAGTTCCCGTATGGCGGGCCTACGAGCTGTGGCTGCGCGCCGAGCTGCGGCGGGCCGAGGGCACGCTCGCGCCGGACGAGTGGTCCGCCGTCGTCGAGGCGGTGGAACCACTGGGGCGGCCCTACGACCTCGCACGCGTCCGGTTCCGGCTCGCCGAGGCGCTGCTCGCCTCCGGGGCCGGCCATGACGAGCGTGCCCGAGCCACCGAACTGCTGCGGCTGGTCGACGCCGTCGCCGGGCACCTGGGCGCCGCACCGCTGGCCCGCTGCTCCGCCCTGCTGGCGCAGCGTGCGCGGCTCGCACCGCCCTCTGCCGTCAGGGGGACGGCCCCCGGCCCCGCCGATCCGGTGGAGGCGCTCGGTCTCACCGGCCGGGAGCGCGACGTCCTGCGTCTGGTGGCGGCCGGCCACACCAACCGGCGTATCGCCGAGGAACTGTTCATCTCGCCGAAGACGGCCAGCGTCCATGTCTCCAACATCCTCGCCAAGCTGGGCGTCTCCGGCCGTGGCGAGGCGGCGGCGGTGGCCCACCGGCTCGGCCTGTTCCCGGCGGAGGCGGAAGAACGGCCGACGGCGGGACACTAGGGGCACGACCAGATGCACGACACAGACGGCCCCGGGAAGGGGAGCGATGTTCAGCGCTTTCGAGGAACTGTTCGCACCGGGCCGCAAGCACACCCGCGACGAGCAGAACCGTCTGGAGCTGACCCGGGAGGACGTCGGCGACGCCGACCCCGGACGCGGGCCGATAGACCTCGCGTCCGGGAAGGTCACGGTACGTCCCGCGGCGACGCCGGACGAGGAACCGCCGGGGGACTGAACGCCCGCTACCTCACCTGGACCTCCAGGATGCGGTCGTCGCCGTCCCGCACGTCGCCCCGGCCGTCCGTGTTGCTGGTGACCAGCCACAGCTTGTCGTCGCCCGCGGCGACCACCGTGCGCAGCCGGCCGTACTCGCCCTCCAGGAAGGACTGCGGGTCCGCCGAGGCCTCTGTGCCCTTCAGGGGTATGCGCCACAGACGCTCGCCGCGCAGTCCCGCCATCCAGAGCGATCCCTCGGCGTACGCGATGCCGCTCGGGGAGGCCTCCTCCGTGCTCCACTGGTCGATCGGGTCATGGAAACCGCCGTCGCCGGACTCGCCCTCTGCCTCCGGCCAGCCGTAGTTGTCGCCGGGCTCGATCGCGTTCAGTTCGTCCCAGGTGTTCTGGCCGAACTCCGAAGCGAAGAGCCGCTGTTTGCCGTCCCAGGCGAGACCCTGCACATTGCGGTGGCCGTAGGTGTACACGGGGGAGCCGGGGAACGGGTTGCCCGGGGCCGGCTCGCCCTCCGGGGTCAGCCGGAGGATCTTGCCGCCGAGCGACTCCTTGTCCTGGGACAGGCCGGTGTCACCGGTCTCGCCCGTGCCCACGTACAGCATCCTGTCCGGGCCGAAGGCGATCCGGCCGCCGTTGTGGGTCACGCCCTTGGGGATGCCGCGGAACACCGTGTCGGGTGCGCCCAGCCGCTCTCCGGCCGGCTTCTCCTCGTTGTGGATCAGGCGGACGATCCGGTTGTCCGAGGCCGAGGTGAAGTAGGCGTAGATCATGTGGTCCGAGGCGTACTCGGGGGAGAGGGCGATGCCCAGCAGGCCTCCTTCGCCGGACGGTGACACTCCCGGCACCTCGCCCAGCTCGGTCGTCCTTCCGGTCTTCCCGTCGACCCGGGTGATCGTCGCCTCGTCACGGGAGGACACCAGGAAATCGCCGCCCGGCAGGGGGGCCAGGCCCCAGGGGCTCTTCAGGCCCGTCGCGACCGTGCGGACCACCTTCACCGACCCCTTCGCGGGCGGTGTCTCCTCCCCGGTCCGCTCCGGGGCCGACGGGCGCGCCGTCGTATCGGTCGGGGTGGCGCCGCCGTCTCCGCCGGCTGTTCCCCCGTCGTCCGAGGAGCAGCCGGCCGTCAGCAGGAGCGCGGCGGCGGCCAGTACGGCCGTCACGGCTCGATGTCGCACGATGTCGTCCCTTCGACGCGGCGGGTTCTCCTTGTCATACACCGCTCGCGCCTCCCAGGTTCCCGAACGCCCGACCTCGAAGCACGGGACCACGAGCGGTGACCCCGGCCGCCGCTCCCTTGCGGGCCCTCCGCCGCCGACGCCCGTCCTGACTCCGACGCCGGTCCCGGGCCCCACCCGGCCAGGGTCCGGCCCCGTATCCCGGTACGCCCTCCTGCCCCCGCGCCCCGGTACCGCTGCCCCGCTCCCGCCCCGCCCGGCCCGCCGGTCAGTCCCACGACCCCTGGGCCGCCGGCAGGCCCGCTATCTCCGCCAGGTCCTGTTCCGTCAGGTGCAGGCCCGCCGACGCCGCGTTCTCCGTGACCCGCCGCTCCCGCTTGGTGCCGGGGACCGGGATCACCTGGTGGCCCGCGTTCAGCACCCAGGCCAGGGCCACCTGGGCCGGGGTGACGTGCTCGCCGTGCCGGCGGGCGACGCGGCGCAGGCCGGCCACGATCGGCTGGTTCGCGGCCATCATCTCGGCCGTGAAGCGGGGGTGCCGGGCGCGCAGATCGTCCGCCTCGAACCCCACGCCGGGCGTCAGCGTTCCCGTCAGGAAACCGTTGCCCAGCGGCATCGCGGCAAGGAAACCGACCCCCCGCGACTCGCACCACGGCAGCAGCGTCTCCAGCGCCTCCGGCGACCACACGGACAGCTCCGCCTCCACCGCGCTGACCGGGAAGACCTGCTGCACCCGCTCCAGTTGCCGGACCGTCGCGTCGTGCAGCCGCGCCCCCGGCCGCCGGGACGAGCGCGCCCCGACCGCGCACAGCCCCAACGCCCTCACCTTTCCGGCCCGTACGAGTTCCGCCATCGCGCCCCAGGTCTCCTCGACCGGGACCTCCGGGTCGGCGCGGTGCAGCTGGTAGAGGTCGACGACATCGGTCTGGAGCCGGCGCAGCGACGCGTCGCAGGCCCGTCTCACGTATCCGGGGCGGCCGTTGGCCACGATGTGCTGGTCGCCCACCAGCAGACCGACCTTCGTCGACACGAAGGCGTCGCGGCGCCGCTCCTTCAACACCCGCCCGAGCAGCAGCTCGTTGGTGAACGGGCCGTACATGTCGGCGGTGTCCAGCAGGGTCGAGCCCGCGTCCAGCGCCCGGTGCACCGCCCTGAGCGACTCCTCGCCGCGTTGCCGGGACGTGCTGTAGGCCCAGCTCATCGGCATGCACCCGAGTCCTACGGCCCCCACCGCGAGCGCCGCCGCGCCGATCGTCCTGCGCTCCACCTGCTCGTGACCCTCCCTCTCCGGCCCCCCAACCTAACCTCTGCCGCCGACAGCCCCTGAACTAGCCTCCCGACCATGACTGCTGCTGACGTATGGCTTCCCATTCCGCCGGACGAGATCGACGGTCTCCCCGACGGGCCGCGCTACCTCTTCTGGGACGGCGGTGAGGAGTTCCCCGCGGACCCGGCCGACTGCGCCTTCTACGTCGTGCCGTACATGAAGCCCGCCGGGGTCGGCGTACGGCCGATGCCGCTGATGCGTTCCGTACGGGTCGTACAGACCCTGTCGGCCGGTACCGACCACGTCGAACCCGGGCTGAGGCACCTGCCGCCGGGCGTGCGGCTGTGCAACGCGCGCGGAGTGCACGAGGCCAGCACCGCCGAGCTCACGCTCGCCCTGATCCTGGCCTCCCTGCGCGGCATCCCCGGATTCGTGCGGGCGCAGGACGAGGGGGAGTGGCGCGGCGGGTTCCGTCCCGCGCTCGCCGACAAGAGCGTGCTCATCGTGGGCTACGGCTCGATCGGCGCGGCCATCGAGGACCGGCTCGTTCCGTTCGAGCTCGCGCGGGTGGCACGCGTCGCGCGCTCCGCGCGCACCACGGAGCGCGGGCCGGTGCACCCGCTCACCGAACTGCCCTCGCTGCTCCCGCAGGCCGACGTCGTCGTCCTCTCCACCCCGCTGAACGAGACCACCCGGCACCTCGTGGACGCAGGTTTCCTGGCCCGGATGAAGGACGGTGCCCTGCTCGTGAACGTGGCCCGCGGGGGCGTCGTCGACACCAAGGCGCTGCTCGACGAGCTGGAGAGCGGGCGTATCACCGCGGCCCTCGACGTCACGGATCCGGAACCGCTGCCCACGGAACATCCCTTGTGGCGGGCGCCGGGCGTGCTCGTCACCCCGCATGTCGGCGGACCCACGTCCGCGTTCCTGCCGCGCGCCGAGCGGTTGCTGCGGGATCAGTTGCGGCGTTACGTGAACCAGGAGGAGCCCGGCAACGTGGTCCTGGTGACGGGAGCGGAAGCCCTGTAGTCCGCTTCGGGTACCGTCCGCGTTTCCCCGGGCGCGGTGGGTACTCATATAACAGTTGATCGTTACGGAGCGTAGAGAATCTATGTCCCTGAGTGACGAGACTGGTGTATCGTCCCGACAGGGGCTGCGCCGCTGACCGACGGCGCGGGGGACGGACACGGAGAGTGCGAGGGGGGCGACGGACGATGCACGGCCTGTGGGCGAGCGATCCGACGCGGCGGAGCCGTCGGTGGCGACCATGGCGCGCGGACGCGCGCGGCCGCGGTCACCACGGTGGCCATCACACCCGGCAGGACACCCGGCGGTGCGGCCGGCCCGACAGCCCCGGTCCTCCGCACCGCCGGTGCGCC
>NZ_NEUB01000357.1 GCF_002910825.1 Streptomyces sp. SM1
CCCGACGGCCCGTGACCGGCTCGCCGAGTCCCTCCACCCGACGGCCCGTGACCACCGCGATCCGTACGAGAAGCGCCGTGTCCCCGAAAGCCGTTCCGGACGGGCCGGCCCCGCCCCACCCCACGAGGATCCGCCTTGCACACGACCCCCGCACCGGCCGACCGCACGAACTCCCCGGTACCGCACCAGGCACGGAAACCGCCCGGCACCGAGTGGCTCAGGGACACCGGCGCATGCCCCCTGGAGCACCCCGACCCCCACAGGGCGGCCGAGGCGGCGGGCACGGAGAACCTTCTGCGCTGCTGGGTACGTGAAACCGGCGTCCGCGCTCCGCGCAGCGACATCCTGTGCCTCCCCCTGCCCGCCAGCGGAACGGCCCTGCTCGTCCCGGTCCGGTACTGGTCCCCGACCGGCCGGCACCGCTTCGGCCTGCCCTACCTGGCCGACGCCCCTGATCCCGCTCCGCCCGTCGACGCCGTACTGCTCGCCGCCCTCCTCGGCAGGGAGACGGCCGGCCCGGCACTTCGACCGGCCGGCACCGGCACCGGCCGGGAGGCGGCGGGTACCGGCACCGGCACCGACCTGGTCGCGCGTGTCGCCGACTCCGTCCGGCGCGTCGCCGCCTTCCTCACCCACCGGCGGACCCGTACGGCAGACCACCCGGACCTCTTCCTCGCCGCGGAACAGGCGCTCGTCCTGGGCCATCCCCTGCACCCCGACCCGAAGAGCCGCGACGGCCTCCGTGACGCCGAGGCGCGACAGTACTCACCCGAGGCGCGCGGATCCTTCCCCCTGCGCTGGATGGCCGTCGCCCCCTCCCTGCTCGCCACCGACTCGGCCTGGACCGAGCGCGGCCGCCGCGTCCCCGCGCCGGACCTCACCGCACGGCTCGCCGGCCCCGGACTACCGCTGCCCGACGGCTATGCGGCGCTGCCCCTGCACCCCTGGCAACTGCGCCAGATCCGCCGGCGTCCCCAGGCCGCCGCGCTGCTGGACGCCGGGCTCCTTTGCGACCTCGGCAGCCACGGCGACCCCTGGCACCCCACGTCCTCCGTACGGACCGTCCACCGCACCGGTGCCCCCGCCATGCTCAAGCTGTCGCTGGCCCTGCGCATCACCAACTCCCGCCGGGAGAACCTCCGCAAGGAACTCCACCGGGGCGTCGAGGTCCACCGGCTGCTGCGCACCGGGCTGTCCCAGCGGTGGCGGGCCGCGCACCCCGGCTTCGACATCGTCCGCGACCCGGCCTGGATCGCCGTGAACGGACCGGACGGCGACCCCGTACCCGGACTCGACCTGGTGATCCGGCACAACCCGTTCGGGCCGCACGACGACGTCGCCTGCGTCGCCGGACTTCTCTCGCCGCGGCCCCGTGCCGACGGTCCCATGAGATCCCGGCTGGCCGAGCTGGTCACCCGCCTCGCCGCCCGGACGGGACGGCCGCCCGGAGCCGTCGCCGCCGAGTGGTTCCTGCGCTACCTCGAGCACGTGGTGCGGCCCGTGCTCTGGCTGGACGGGGCAGCCGGCATCGCGCTGGAGGCGCACCAGCAGAACACCCTGGTCCTGCTGGACGCCGACGGCTGGCCCGCGGGCGGCCGCTACCGGGACAACCAGGGGTACTACTTCCGGGCGTCGCGCCGCGGGGAACTGGACGCCCGGCTGCCCGGCATCGGCGAGCACAGCGACACCTTCGTCCCCGACGGCGTCACCGACGAACGCTTCGCCTACTACCTCGGCATCAACAACGTCCTGGGACTCATCGGCGCCATCGGCTCCGAGCGCCTCGCCGACGAACGGCTGCTGCTCGCCGCCTTCCGCGGGTTCCTCACCGAGGTCTCCGCCGGACCGGCCCGGACACGCGGCACCCTGCCCGCCCTCCTGCTGGACTCACCCACCCTGCGCTGCAAGGCCAATCTGCTGACCCGGGCGCACGGCCTCGACGAACTCACCGGCCCGGTCGACACCCAGTCCGTCTACGTCACCATCCCCAACCCGCTGCACCCATGACGGCCGGCGACATCACCGCCTGGGGCCCGGCCGGCACCCCCGCGGGTCTCTTCCGTCTCGCCCCCGTCCGGGTGGAGCGGGATCTGCCGCTGCTGTCGCGGTGGATGAACGACCCGGCCGTGGCCGCGTTCTGGGAACTGTCCGGACCACCGGCCCGGACGGCCGACCACGTACGGGCCCAGCTCACCGGCGACGGCCACAGCGTGCCGTGCCTGGGCATCCTGGACGGTACGCCGATGAGCTACTGGGAGATCTACCGCGCGGACCTCGACCCGCTGGCCCGCCACTATCCCGCCCGTCCGCACGACACCGGTCTGCACGTCCTCATCGGTGCCGCCGGCGACCGGGGACGGGGGCTCGGCAGCACCCTGCTCAGGGCCGTCGCCGACCTCGCCCTCGACAACCGGCCCGCCTCCCCCCGTGTCGTCGCGGAACCCGACCTGCGCAACACCCCCTCCGTCACCGCCTTCCTGAAGGCGGGCTTCCGCTTATCCGCCGAGGCGGACCTGCCCGCCAAGCGGGCGGCCCTCATGATCCGGGACCGCTCCCTGCGTCATCTGCTCTGACGCGCCCCCACCCGTGCGCCCCCGGTCCACCCCTCTTCCACACCGAGGAGGCCTCGTCTTGATCACATCACCGTGCCTCGCCGTGATCGCACGAATGTCAGTGCCGGGTCGTAGGGTGGTCGCGCTATGACGAAGCCCTCACTCCCCGAACTCCTGCACGCCGCCGTCGCCGCCGTCGGCGGCACGGAGCGTCCCGGCCAGGTGACCATGGCCGAAGCCGTCGCCGAGGCGATCGACGACGGCGCCCATCTGCTGGTCCAGGCCGGCACCGGCACCGGAAAGTCGCTGGGCTATCTGGTGCCCGCGCTCGCGCACGGCGAGAGAGTGGTGGTGGCGACGGCCACCCTGGCCCTGCAGCGCCAGCTGGTGGAGCGGGACCTGCCGCGCACCGTGGAGTCGCTGCATCCGCTGCTGCGCCGCCGCCCGGAGTTCGCGATGCTCAAGGGCCGATCGAACTACCTGTGCCTGCACCGCCTGCACGAGGGGGTCCCGCAGGACGAGGAGGAAGGGCTCTTCGACCAGTTCGAGGCGGCCGCCCCCACCAGCAAGCTGGGTCAGGACCTGCTGCGCCTGCGTGACTGGTCGGACGAGACGGAGACCGGCGACCGGGACAACCTGACGCCGGGCGTGTCCGACCGCGCCTGGTCCCAGGTGTCGGTCTCGTCGCGGGAGTGCCTGGGCGCCACGAAGTGCGCCTACGGCGCCGAGTGCTTCGCCGAGACCGCCCGCGAGCGCGCCAAGCTGGCCGAGGTGGTCGTCACCAACCACGCCCTGCTCGCCATCGACGCCATCGAGGGCGCCCCGGTGCTCCCGCAGCACGAGGTGCTGATCGTCGACGAGGCCCACGAGCTGGTCTCGCGGGTCACCGGAGTCGCCACCGGGGAGCTCACCCCCGGACAGGTCAACCGCGCGGTCCGGCGCGCCGCGAAACTCGTCAACGAGAAGGCCGCGGACCAGCTCCAGACCGCCGCCGAAGGGTTCGAGCGGCTGATGGAGCTGGCCCTCCCGGGCCGGCTGGAGGAGATCCCGGAGGACCTCGGCTACGCGCTCATGGCACTGCGCGACGCGTGCCGGACCGTCATCTCGGGAATCGGCGGCACCCGCGACAAGTCCGTCCAGGACGAGGACGCGGTCCGCAAACAGGCGCTGGCCTCCGTGGAGAGCGTGCACGACGTCGCGGAGCGGATCACCAACGGATCGGAATGGGACGTCGTCTGGTACGAGCGCCATGACCGTTTCGGGGCGTCCCTGCGTGTCGCGCCCATGTCCGTCTCGGGCCTCCTGCGCGAGAAGCTCTTCATCGACCGCAGTGTCGTCCTGACGTCGGCGACCCTGAAGCTGGGCGGCGACTTCAACGGTGTGGGAGCGTCGCTGGGACTCGGTCCCGAGGGGGCCGAGGACGACGATCTCCCGCAGTGGAAGGGCGTGGACGTCGGTTCCCCGTTCGACTACCCGAAGCAGGGCATCCTGTACGTCGCGAAGCATCTGGCGCGCCCGGCGCGTGACGGTGACCGCGGGGACATGCTCGACGAGCTGACGGAACTGATCAAGGCGGCGGGCGGCCGCACGCTGGGCCTGTTCTCCTCGATGCGGGCCGCGCAGCTCGCCGCCGAGGAGCTGCGCTCCCGCATTCCGGAGTTCCCGATCCTCCTCCAGGGCGAGGAGACGCTCGGCGAGCTGATCAAGAACTTCGCGGCCGACCCGAAGACCTGCCTCTTCGGCACGCTGTCGCTCTGGCAGGGCGTCGACGTACCGGGTCCGAGCTGCCAGTTGGTGGTCATGGACAAGATCCCCTTCCCGCGTCCGGACGACCCCCTGATGAGCGCCCGCCAGAAGGCGGTGGAGGAAGCGGGCGGCAACGGCTTCATGGCGGTCGCCGCCACGCACGCCGCACTGCTCATGGCACAGGGCGCCGGCCGTCTCGTACGGGCGTCGGGGGACCGGGGCGTGGTGGCCGTACTGGACCAGCGGCTGGCCACCGCCCGCTACGGGAGCTATCTGAAGGCTTCGCTGCCCGACTTCTGGTACACCACGGACCGGGACCAGGTCAGGAGATCGCTGGCCGCCATCGACGCCGTGGCCGTCCGGGCGGAGGCCGAGGCGGAGACACCGTGACCGGATGCCTCGCGGCACGGAGCCCTTGGCGCCGAAGTATGGCGCCCGTCGCCCGTCGCCCGTCGCCCGGAGTACGGCAGCCGGTGGCCGGGGCCTGGGGCACGGTGGCCGAAGTGCGGTCCAAGGAGTACGGAGTACGGAGAACGGCGGCCGAGGCACGGTCCACGGGCCGCGGCGGCCGTAGTACGGCGCCTCGGACGCGGCGGCCGAAGCGCGAGCCCGGGACTCGGCTGCCGAAACATGGCGCCCGGGGCACGGGGGAACGCCGACCGGAGCACGGTGCCCGGAGCCGACGCCGGCCACGGACGAGCGGATACCGGCCGACTGCCGACCACGTTGTCCGGTGTCACGCGCGACCGGGAATCCGTCGGCCCAGCGGCCCGAGCGGGAGTGGCCCCGAGCGGGAGCGGCCCGGGTTACCCGGGATCTCCGGGGAGGCGCGGCGGTGGGCCATGACGGTGGAACGCCCGGTCCGGCTGCTTGATACGGCGGCAGGCACATCCGCCGATCGGGCCCACCCCCCGTCGGCCACGGCCGGAAGGCCGGCGGACCGGCTTGGCCCCGTCCGGGCGAGGGCAGCTCGACGGGTCCGGGCAGCACAGGACCCCGGAACCGGCGCAGGGGTCCCGGGGTCCGGTCAGGGGCGGGGGCCGTGGCCGAAGCCGGCCCCCGCGCCGAACTCAGACGCGGCGCAGCACGGCGACCACCTTGCCGAGAATGGTCGCGTCGTCGCCGGGGATCGGCTCGTAGGCCGCGTTGTGCGGGAGGAGCCACACATGGCCGTCCTCGCGCTTGAAGCGCTTGACGGTGGCCTCGCCGTCGAGCATCGCCGCCACGATGTCGCCGTTCTCCGCGACCGGCTGGCGGCGGACCGTGACCCAGTCCCCGTCACAGATCGCGGCTTCGATCATGGAGTCGCCCACGACCTTCAGCACGAACAGCTCACCGTCGCCGACCAGCTGCCGGGGCAGCGGGAAGACGTCCTCGACGGACTCCTCGGCGAGGATCGGGCCACCGGCGGCGATACGGCCCACCAGGGGAACGTAGGACGCGGCCGGCTTGCCGGCGGTGTCGGTGGGCTGCACGGAGGCGGCCTGGTCGGAGCCGCGGACCTCGTACGCCCGCGGGCGGTGCGGGTCACGGCGCAGGAAGCCCTTGCGTTCGAGCGCCATGAGCTGGTGCGCCACCGAGGAGGTGCTGGACAGGCCGACCGCCTGGCCGATCTCACGCATCGACGGCGGGTAGCCCCGTCGCTGCACCGAATCCCTGATGACCTCGATCACCCGCCGCTGGCGGTCGGTCAGTCCGGAGCTGTCCGCCCGGATGCCGGGAGGTCGCCCCGGCAGGGAGCGCTTGGGCCCCTCCGGATTCACGGATTCGTTCATCGCGTGTACCGGCTCGAGCCGGCTCTGGGAGCGGTCCTGGGCAGTGATGGCGGCACTGTCTGCGGTCGTGGTCACGTCGGCCCCTCTCGATGGTCTCCCTGCAGCACAACGGTAGTAGCTTTCGAAAGGTTGCGCCAAACACACGTTCGAGTGAAAAATCGCGAATTACAGTACGCAATCTCTCGTCGAGGTGTATTGGTCGCCACGCTCTCGGCCGGACGAGCGGGCCGATCGCTGTACTCTTCACCGCCGGGGCGACGACCTTCCGGGTTCTCGGCCACAGTCTGCCATCGGGTGCCCCGGCGGGCGGGAAGCGGCCCCCGCTCCGCCCGCGAGTCGCACCCCTCCCCGCCCTCCTGGGAAGCGGAGTCTCCCTGCCGCGCGGCGCCGGTGACGGCGTGCGCGGCGACACGCGTCCAGAGCGTGAATGTATGAGCCAATCCCCACATGTAGTGGTTGGATTGCCGTAGTAGCCCAGAAGTTGTGGTCCCCCCGGTCTCCGGGCCCTCCGCGATCGCCTATGCTGGTGCTGCTTCGTGAGGCCCGTGAGGGCCGGCGAGGCCATTGAGTCTGCTGCGAGGAGGGTTGGGAATTTCATGCACTGCCCCTTCTGCAGGCACCCCGACAGCCGTGTCGTCGACAGTCGTACGACCGACGACGGCACGTCGATCCGCAGGCGCCGCCAGTGCCCGGACTGCTCCCGTCGTTTCACGACCGTGGAGACGTGTTCGCTCATGGTGGTCAAGCGGTCCGGAGTCACCGAGCCGTTCAGCCGTACCAAGGTCATCAACGGTGTGCGCAAGGCCTGCCAGGGCCGGCCCGTCACCGAGGACGCCCTCGCCCAGCTCGGCCAGCGGGTCGAGGAGGCGGTACGGGCGACCGGAAGCGCCGAGCTGACCACCCACGACGTGGGGCTGGCCATACTCGGCCCGCTGCAGGAACTCGACCTCGTCGCCTATCTGCGGTTCGCGTCCGTCTACCGGGCGTTCGACTCGCTGGAGGACTTCGAGGCCGCGATCGCGGAACTCCGGCGGGCGGAACGGCTCACCACGGGCGACGGGGACGGCGACGGTGCCGTCCCGGGGGTCCGGGAAGAAGGCGGCGGGTCCGGAGGGACCGTCCAGGTCCCCGAACCCGCTCCCGCCGCCGACTGACCGGCGGGCCGGCCCCGGACGCCAGATGCGGGGACCGGCCGGGCGGCGGCGATGAGAAGACCTGTTGCGGGCAGGCGAGTGGGTGCCCGCAGTACCAGACAGCACACCGTGCCACGGGAACAATCACGGCACTTCAGGGCGTTTTCGCCCGTACAGGGAGGCGGCATGACAGAGACGGCGAGCGGTCCGGCAAGGAGTCCCCGAGCCAAGAGCAACAAGGCCGGCAGGGGACTGCGTGTCGAGCGCATCCACACCACTCCTGGAGTCCACCCTTACGACGAGGTGGCCTGGGAGCGCCGTGACGTCGTGATGACCAACTGGCGCGACGGCTCGGTCAACTTCGAGCAGCGCGGCGTGGAGTTCCCCGACTTCTGGTCGGTGAACGCGGTCAACATCGTCACCAGCAAGTACTTCCGCGGGGCCGTGGGCACCCCGCAGCGCGAGACCGGCCTCAGGCAGCTGATCGACCGCATCGTGAAGACGTACCGCAAGGCCGGTGAGGACCACAGGTACTTCGCCTCGCCCGCCGACGCCGAGATCTTCGAGCACGAGCTGGCGTACGCCCTCCTGCACCAGATCTTCAGCTTCAACAGCCCCGTCTGGTTCAACGTGGGCACGCCGCAGCCCCAGCAGGTCTCCGCCTGCTTCATCCTGTCCGTCGACGACTCCATGGAGTCGATCCTCGACTGGTACAAGGAAGAGGGCATGATCTTCAAGGGCGGCTCCGGCGCCGGCCTGAACCTCTCCCGGATCCGCTCCTCCAAGGAGCTCCTCTCCTCCGGCGGCAACGCCTCCGGCCCGGTCTCCTTCATGCGCGGAGCCGACGCCTCCGCCGGAACGATCAAGTCCGGTGGCGCCACCCGCCGCGCCGCCAAGATGGTCGTCCTCGACGTGGACCACCCGGACATCGAGGGCTTCATCGAGACCAAGGTCAAGGAGGAGGAGAAGATCCGCGTCCTCCGCGACGCGGGCTACGACATGGACCTGGGCGGCGACGACATCGCCTCCGTCCAGTACCAGAACGCCAACAACTCGGTCCGCGTCAACGACGAGTTCATGCAGGCGGTCGAGGAGGGCGGCAAGTTCGGGCTGCGCGCCCGGATGACCGGCGAGGTCATCGAGGAGGTCGACGCCAAGGCGCTCTTCCGCAAGATCGCCGAGGCCGCGTGGGCCTGCGCCGACCCGGGCATCCAGTACGACGGTGTCATCAACAACTGGCACACCTGCCCCGAGTCCGGCCGGATCACCGCCTCGAACCCGTGCAGCGAGTACATGCACCTGGACAACACGTCCTGCAACCTCGCCTCGCTGAACCTCATGAAGTTCCTCAAGGACGACGGCCAGGGCCACCAGTCCTTCGAGGCCGAGCGCTTCCAGAAGGTCGTCGAGCTGGTCATCACCGCGATGGACATCTCGATCTGCTTCGCGGACTTCCCCACCCAGAAGATCGGCGAGAACACCCGCGCCTTCCGCCAGCTCGGCATCGGCTACGCCAACCTCGGCGCCCTGCTGATGGCGACCGGCCACGCCTACGACTCCGACGGCGGCCGCTCCCTCGCCGGTGCCATCACCTCCCTGATGACCGGCACGGCGTACCGGCGCTCCGCCGAACTCGCCGCGATCGTCGGCCCGTACGACGGTTACGCCCGCAACGCCGACGCCCACAAGCGCGTCATGAAGCAGCACGCCGACGCCAACGGCACGGCCGTGCGCATGGACGACCTGGACACCCCGGTGTGGGCCGCCGCCACCGAGGCCTGGCAGGACGTGGTCCGCGTCGGCGAGAAGAACGGCTTCCGCAACGCCCAGGCGTCCGTGCTCGCCCCGACCGGCACCATCGGTCTGGCGATGTCCTGCGACACCACCGGTGTCGAACCCGACCTGGCGCTGGTGAAGTTCAAGAAGCTCGTCGGCGGCGGCTCGATGCAGATCGTCAACGGCACCGTTCCGCAGGCCCTGCGCCGCCTGGGCTACCAGGAGGAGCAGATCGAGGCGGTCGTCGCCCACATCGCCGACCACGGCAACGTGATCGACGCCCCCGGCCTCAAGCCGGAGCACTACGAGGTCTTCGACTGCGCCATGGGCGAGCGCGCCATCTCCCCGATGGGCCACGTCCGCATGATGGCCGCCATCCAGCCCTGGATCTCCGGCGCCATCTCCAAGACGGTCAACATGCCGGAGACGGCGACCGTCGAGGAGGTCGAGGAGATCTACTTCGGGGCCTGGAAGCTCGGCGTCAAGGCGCTCGCGATCTACCGCGACAACTGCAAGGTCGGCCAGCCGCTCTCCGCGAAGACCAAGGACAAGGAGAAGGCCGAGGTCACCGAGAAGGCCGAGGAGACGATCCGCGCCGCGGTCGAGAAGGTGGTCGAGTACCGCCCGGTCCGCAAGCGCCTCCCGAAGGGCCGTCCCGGCATCACCACCTCCTTCACCGTCGGTGGCGCCGAGGGCTACATGACCGCCAACTCCTACCCGGACGACGGTCTCGGCGAGGTCTTCCTGAAGATGTCCAAGCAGGGCTCCACCCTCGCGGGCATGATGGACGCCTTCTCCATCGCCGTCTCGGTGGGCCTCCAGTACGGCGTGCCGCTGGAGACGTACGTCTCGAAGTTCACCAACATGCGCTTCGAGCCGGCCGGCATGACGGACGACCCGGACGTGCGGATGGCCCAGTCGATCGTCGACTACATCTTCCGCCGCCTGGCGCTGGACTTCCTGCCCTTCGAGACGCGTTCCGCGCTCGGCATCCACTCCGCCGATGAGCGCCAGCGTCACCTGGAGACCGGTTCGTACGAGCCGTCCGACGACGAGCTGGACGTCGAGGGCCTGGCCCAGTCGGCACCGTTGACCCAGGAACTGAAGGCGGTCGCCGCGCCGAAGGCCGAGGTGGTCAAGCCGGCCCCGCAGGAGGCCCACACCAGCGCGGAACTGGTCGAGATGCAGCTGGGTATCCAGGCGGACGCCCCGCTCTGCTTCTCCTGCGGTACGAAGATGCAGCGCGCCGGCTCCTGCTACATCTGCGAGGGCTGCGGCTCCACGAGCGGCTGCAGCTGACGCGTCCGGGCGCTGCCCGGGGGTGGAGGGACACGTTGAGGGCGGTGGTACCGGAGTTCGGGTACCACCGCCCTCGGCGTCGTGTCGGGTCGCGTCCGGTTCGCCGTGGCGTTCACGGCGTCCGCCCGCGTCAGGGCCGGCGTGCGGTTCCCATCTCGCGGGAGAAGTCCGCCGGGTCGCCGTCGAAGCCCTGGACGCCGGGGCGGAACTCCCAGGGGCCCGCTCCCTCGCGGACGAACTCCGCCACCGTCGCCGCCGTGGCCCCGAGGACACCGCCGAAGTCGTCCTCGGCCAGGACGGTGTACCCCTCGCGGATGCGCAGGCCCGGGTTGCCCACGGCGGAGAACGTCCGCCGCGTGTGGTGCTGCTGTATGACGACACCGACCAGCACGCGCGCGTAGCGCTCGTCGAGCCGGTCCAGCTCCAGCGTCATGACCTCGTCGTAGCCGAAGCCCTGGCCGTCCTTGCTGTCCCGGTTGAGAATGATGGTGCCGTCGGGGGAGCGACTGTCGAAGTGCACGACATAGGCGGGATCACCGTGCGGGTCGCTCGCCGGGTAGGGCGCGGCGACTATATCCAGGTCCGTGGCGGGCTCACCCGATGGACTCGGGTCCCACTTCAGCGCGATCTCCACCTTGCGGAAGCCCTTGTTGAGGCCGTTCACCAGTCTTCCCCTTCCTCGTGCGGTCCCTGCCCGGTCAGCCCAACTGCCGGATGATCGTGACAGGTTGTCCATCCTGCCATGCGGGCGGTGACGGATGCCGGGAAGTAGTCCTCCCGAGGGTGACCGGCGCCACGCTCCCTGGCCTTACGATGGCGCGGTGCTGGTCAAGTGGATTCGCTGCACCGTGGTGGACCGCCGCGGGTTCGAGCGGGGGCAGCGGAAGTGGGCGGGGCTTCTGGGGGAGCCGGGGTTCAGGGGACAGGGCGGGGGCTGGAGCCGGGGACGGTCGGACGTGGCGCACATATTCTCCTTCTGGGAGAGCCGCGCCTTCTACGACTCCTTCATGGCGCGCTCCCACGACCGGCTCGCCTCGGCCCAGTCGGGGACCTTCAAGGACGCCAGGGTCAGGCTCTTCGACCACCGTTTCGACGTGAAGACCGGATTCGAACCCCGCTTCACCGACGCCGACCTGCTCAGGGTGGCGCTGTGCCGGGTCCACGAGGAGCGGGCGGAACACTTCGTACTGATGCAGGAGAAGGTCTGGAACCCGGCGATGGCCGGTTCGCCCGGCATGATCCGGGGGCTGTTCGGCGAGGCGCCCGGGAGCGAGTTCCTGGTGCTGTCGATGTGGCGCTCGGCCGCCGAGCACGGCAAGTACCGCACCGAGCGGGTGGAACGCCTCGCCCTGAGGGCGCAGACGGAGGCCGACGTCGCGGCCCTGGCGGGGGACATCGTGGACATGGAGGCGGCCTGGACCGTGTGAACTCCGGGCGGGTGGCGGCGCGCTTCCGCGCGGTCCGGGGTGCGGGACATGTGTGACGTACGCCGTATGGGGCCCGCACGATTGCCCGTCCGGCCGTCACCCGATCTAGGGTCTTGGCATGGCACGACCACGGCGCATCGTCCTTGTCCGGCACGGCGAATCAACGGGCAATGTTGATGACTCCGTTTATGAGCGCGAACCCGACCACGCCCTGGCACTGACCGAGCGGGGCCGGCGGCAGGCGGAGGAGACGGGGGAGCGGCTGCGGAGACTGTTCGGACACGAGCGTGTCAGCGTGTACGTCTCCCCGTACCGGCGCACGCACCAGACGCTGGGCGCCTTCGGGCTGGACCCCGGCCTGATACGCGTGCGCGAGGAGCCGAGGCTGCGTGAGCAGGACTGGGGCAACTGGCAGGACCGCGAGGACGTGCGGCTGCAGAAGTCCTACCGGGACGCGTACGGGCACTTCTTCTACCGTTTCGCCCAGGGCGAGTCCGGAGCCGACGTGTACGACCGGGTCGGCGGTTTCCTGGAGAGCCTGTTCCGCAGCTTCGAGGCCCCTGACCATCCGCCGAACGTCCTGATCGTCACCCACGGTCTGGCCATGCGGCTGTTCTGCATGCGGTGGTTCCACTGGACGGTGGCGGAGTTCGAGTCGCTGTCGAATCCGGGGAACGCCGAGATGCGGATGCTCGTTCTGGGGGAGAAGGGCAAGTACGCCCTCGACCGGCCCTTCGAACGCTGGCGCGAACCGGAACCCTACGGGATCACCGGGTAGAGGGGTGTGGAGGGGCCGCGTGTGCGGATGGTCACGGATGGATGGCGCGGACGGACGGGGGCACGGATAGAGTGGCAGGGCGATGACCGCTGATTCCTCTCCCGCCGGGCGCCTGGAGCGCGCCCTGGCCGCGCTGCGCGGACTGTCGGTGGGGGACGCGCTCGGCTCCCAGTTCTTCGTGCCGGTGAACTACCCGCTGCTCAAGCGCCGCGAACTGCCCCCGGGCCCCTGGCAATGGACCGACGACACGGAAATGGCGTGCTCCGTCGTCGCTGTCCTGGCCGCGCACCACCGGATCGACCAGGACGCCCTCGCCCGGTCCTTCGCCGGGCATCACGACTTCGACCGGGGATACGGCCCCGCCGTCAACCGGCTGCTGCGGCTGGTCCGGGAGGGCGGGGACTGGCGCGAGCCGGCCGCCGGCCTCTTCAACGGACAGGGATCGTGGGGCAACGGCGCCGCCATGCGGATCGCACCGCTGGGCGCCTGGTACGCGGACGATCCTGAGCAGGCCACGCACCAGGCGGAGATCTCCGCCTACCCCACTCATCAGCACCAGCGTCCGCTCCGCCAACCCCCGCATCCGCAGCTCGGACAGCAC
>NZ_NEUB01000358.1 GCF_002910825.1 Streptomyces sp. SM1
CCACCCGCCGTCCCGTCCCCACCCCCGGCGAGGTCTTCCCGCGCCGCAAGCCCTCCCCGCCCCCGCCCGGTCAGCACCTGGCCGCGGGCTGACGGCTTCCCATGGCTACCCTGGAGCCATGGACTACGTCTCCGCGCTGCTTCCCCCGACGGTCATGGCCGTCCTCTTCATCAGCGTCATCCGGGTGATCGTGAAGACTCAGGGCGGCGCCAACAAGGCCAAGGAGGACGCCGCCGTCGACGCGGCCCTCGCAAGGGTGGAGGGCTCCGGGACCTCCCCCAAGGCCGAGGCCTGACCGACCGGACGAACGGCACGGACCGCCGCGCCACCCCTCAGGGCGTACGACCTCCCCTCGTACGCCCTTTTTGTTCTCGTTTGCCATCGTTGGCGCCCGTCCGCACGCCATGGGCGGGATCTCCCACTATTGTTATGAGTTGTGCCTCGCCCATTGGGAGAACTCGAAGACGCGGTCATGACGCGGGTGTGGAAGTGGAACCGCCCGGTGACCGTTCGGGAAGTCCTGGAAGATCTGCAGAAGGAACGGTCCATCGCGTACACGACGGTGATGACCGTTCTGGACAATCTCCATCAGAAGGGCTGGGTGCGCCGAGAAGCCGAGGGCCGGGCCTATCGATATGAGGCGGTCTCCACTCGCGCCGCCTACGCCGCGGCGCTGATGAAGGAAGCGTGGTCGCAGAGTGACAACGCCGCCGCCGCTCTCGTCGCCTTCTTCGGCATGATGAGCGAGGAACAGCGCCAGGCCCTCACCGACGCGGTCCGGATCGTCCAGCTCCCGGAAACCACCGTCGAGAACCCCGGCTCCGCCGAGGACCGCAGCGGACGATAGCGTCCGCTCATGTCAGCAGACAGCCCCGAAGTCACCGCAAATGCCATCACGGTCCGGCGGGCCCGTACCGGCGATGTGCAGGCCGTACGCCGTCTCCTTGACGCCTACGTCCGCGGCGCCATCCTGCTCGACAAAGCGACGGTGACGCTTTACGAGGACATCCAGGAGTTCTGGGTCGCGGAACGGGACGACAACGCGGAGGTCGTCGGCTGCGGCGCCCTGCACGTGATGTGGGAAGACCTCGCGGAAGTCCGTACTCTGGCCGTGAAGCCGGGCCTGAAGGGCGCCGGTGTCGGGCACCGGGTGCTGGAGAAGTTGCTGGAGACGGCCCGCTGGCTCGGCGTTCGGCGCGTATTCTGCCTGACCTTCGAAGTGGACTTCTTCAGCAGGCACGGCTTCGTGGAGATCGGTGAGACCCCGGTCGACACCGATGTGTACGCGGAGCTGCTGCGTTCCTATGACGAGGGCGTCGCGGAGTTCCTCGGTCTCGAACGCGTGAAACCGAACACCTTGGGCAACAGCCGGATGCTTCTGCATCTGTGATCGCCGGGCGATTCCGCAACCGACCCCTTGCCCCGGTGCCCTATGTCCGAAACGCGCATGTTTCCGTACCCGCTGCGGGCATCGGGTCTCTGCCAGGGGTTTGTGTTTTTACGGCAAAAGCGGTTTGCTTTCCGGAGTACTGCAGTACTGGATATAACAAGGGACGGCGATACGGCGGACGCCGCCACACCCCGGCCCTCAGGTTATCGATGAAAGGAAATCCGGTGGCACAGAAGGTTCAGGTCCTTCTTGTCGACGACCTCGACGGCGGCGAGGCGGACGAGACCGTGACGTTCGCGTTGGACGGCAAGACGTACGAGATCGATCTCACCACTGCCAATGCGGACAAGCTCCGCGGCCTTCTCGAGGCTTACGTGAAGGGCGGTCGCCGCACCGGGGGCCGCGCTTCGGGCGGGCGCGGAAAGGCGCGTTCTTCTTCCGGGGGCAGCCAGGACACCGCGGCCATCCGCGCCTGGGCGAAGGAGAACGGTCACGAGGTCAACGACCGCGGCCGTGTTCCGGCGGCCATCCGCGAGGCCTATGAAAAGGCCAACGGCTGACCCTCGGTCCTCACGGCGGCGGCCGCACACGCGCGCCGCAGCCGAACCCGGTGGATGTGTGTCGCCAGGGTGTTCACCAGTCGCACGAGATCCGGGGGGCCGGCACAGTCCCCCCTGACGCCCCTCGTGCCCATCGCCGACAGCGTCGGCAGCGAGGCCCCGGCCTCGGCTCCCGGCTCGGGGGGCCGCAACCACACGGCGGCCCCCTGCGGACTGTTCCGGGCGCCCGTGCCGCGGGGCCGGGTTCCGTCCGCCACGGCGCTCCCCGCGCCGCCCCGGCCTCCCGGGCCTCCCGCGCCGGAGCCGGCGGGACGGGGAGCCTCCAGAAGGCCCCCGGCCCCGATGGCCCTCAGGTCCAGTTCCAGCGGTGCGCCCCACTCCAGCCACTCCAGCAGCCCCGGCAGTTCCGCGGCGCTGCCCTCGGCCACCAGGAGCCACATCCGGTCACCGGACAGCGACACCGGGAAGCCCCGTCCGGAGCACCCCGGGCGTTCCCAGTGCTCCAGCGCCGCGTACCCCGCCTCGGCGGGCACGTCGAGGACGTCGAACCGCACTCCCACCGCCAGCCGCACCGGAACGCCGGGCACCGTGGGCCAGCCCAGCACGTTCTCGTACCAGAGCCCGACCTCGTCGTGACCCGGTGTGAGTGGCCGGCGGGGAAGGGGGACGCCGGCGGAGAGGATGCCAACCATGCCCCGCGCAACCGCGCGAAGGCACAGAGGGTTACGCTAAGTTCGTATGCCTATGCACAAAGTGACGAACAGGGGGGCGTGCGGGGGTGTGGGGAGGCGCGAGGTTGTTCGCCCGTAGCGGAGGGGAGCCGTGCACTCGGCATGGACTGTCCGTAGCAGCGGGTAAGACATCCCTAGTGGGAGGGGACGACACGCAGGACGGCACGTCTCCCGTTCGCCATCGGCGTACTGGCGATGAGGGTAACTGCCTGGCCTGCGGGAACATCGTCTCGCACCATCGGGTTGGAGGAGATGTCGGCGTGAGCGGGGTCAGGAGGCCATCGACGGTGTCGGCAGTCGGAATGAGCGGTCCCCGCTTGCGGGACTAAGCTGCGGAAGGACAGGGAGGGGAAGTTCCCCCCACTGCCTGACCGCTCTGAGGAGCGATTAACGATGTTCGAGAGGTTCACCGACCGCGCGCGGCGGGTTGTCGTCCTGGCTCAGGAAGAAGCCCGGATGCTCAACCACAACTACATCGGCACCGAGCACATCCTCCTGGGCCTGATCCACGAGGGTGAGGGTGTCGCCGCCAAGGCCCTTGAGAGCCTCGGGATTTCGCTCGAGGCGGTCCGCCAGCAGGTGGAGGAGATCATCGGGCAGGGCCAGCAGGCCCCGTCGGGTCACATTCCCTTCACCCCCCGTGCCAAGAAGGTCCTGGAGCTGTCGCTCCGCGAGGCCCTCCAGCTCGGGCACAACTACATCGGCACGGAGCACATCCTGCTCGGCCTGATCCGCGAGGGCGAGGGCGTCGCCGCCCAGGTCCTGGTCAAGCTGGGCGCCGATCTCAACCGGGTGCGGCAGCAGGTCATCCAGCTGCTCTCCGGCTACCAGGGCAAGGAGACCGCCACCGCCGGCGGTCCTGCCGAGGGCACCCCCTCCACGTCCCTGGTCCTCGACCAGTTCGGCCGGAACCTCACCCAGGCCGCTCGTGAGTCCAAGCTCGACCCGGTCATCGGGCGCGAGAAGGAGATCGAGCGGGTCATGCAGGTGCTGTCCCGCCGTACCAAGAACAACCCGGTGCTGATCGGTGAGCCCGGCGTCGGCAAGACCGCCGTCGTCGAGGGCCTCGCCCAGGCCATCGTCAAGGGCGAGGTGCCCGAGACCCTCAAGGACAAGCACCTCTACACCCTGGACCTCGGCGCGCTGGTCGCCGGCTCCCGCTACCGCGGTGACTTCGAGGAGCGTCTGAAGAAGGTCCTCAAGGAGATCCGCACCCGCGGCGACATCATCCTGTTCATCGACGAGCTGCACACGCTGGTCGGTGCGGGTGCCGCCGAGGGCGCCATCGACGCCGCTTCCATCCTGAAGCCGATGCTGGCCCGCGGTGAGCTGCAGACCATCGGTGCGACCACCCTGGACGAGTACCGCAAGCACCTGGAGAAGGACGCGGCCCTCGAGCGCCGCTTCCAGCCGATCCAGGTCGCCGAGCCGTCCCTGCCGCACACGATCGAGATCCTGAAGGGTCTCCGTGACCGGTACGAGGCCCACCACCGCGTCTCCATCACGGACGAGGCCCTGGTCCAGGCGGCGACGCTGGCCGACCGCTACATCTCGGACCGTTTCCTGCCGGACAAGGCGATCGACCTGATCGACGAGGCCGGCTCCCGGATGCGCATCCGCCGGATGACCGCGCCGCCGGACCTGCGCGAGTTCGACGAGAAGATCGCCGGTGTCCGCCGGGACAAGGAGTCCGCGATCGACTCGCAGGACTTCGAGAAGGCCGCCTCCCTGCGGGACAAGGAGAAGCAGCTCCTCGCCGCGAAGGCGAAGCGGGAGAAGGAGTGGAAGGCCGGCGACATGGACGTCGTCGCCGAGGTCGACGGCGACCTGATCGCCGAGGTCCTCGCCACGGCGACCGGCATTCCGGTCTTCAAGCTGACGGAGGAGGAGTCGTCCCGCCTGCTGCGCATGGAGGACGAGCTCCACAAGCGGGTCATCGGCCAGAAGGACGCCGTCAAGGCGCTGTCCAAGGCGATCCGCCGTACCCGGGCCGGTCTGAAGGACCCGAAGCGTCCCGGTGGCTCGTTCATCTTCGCCGGCCCGTCCGGTGTCGGTAAGACCGAGCTGTCCAAGGCGCTCGCCGAATTCCTCTTCGGTGACGAGGACGCGCTGATCTCCCTCGACATGTCGGAGTTCAGCGAGAAGCACACGGTCTCGCGTCTCTTCGGTTCGCCCCCCGGCTACGTGGGCTACGAGGAGGGCGGTCAGCTGACGGAGAAGGTGCGCCGCAAGCCGTTCTCGGTCGTCCTCTTCGACGAGGTCGAGAAGGCCCACCCGGACATCTTCAACTCGCTGCTGCAGATCCTGGAGGACGGTCGCCTGACCGACTCCCAGGGCCGGGTCGTGGACTTCAAGAACACGGTCATCATCATGACGACCAACCTCGGCACCCGGGACATCTCCAAGGGCTTCAACCTGGGCTTCGCCGCCGCGGGCGACACGAAGACCAACTACGACCGGATGAAGAACAAGGTCTCGGACGAGCTCAAGCAGCACTTCCGGCCCGAGTTCCTCAACCGTGTCGACGACGTGGTGGTCTTCCCGCAGCTCACGCAGGACGACATCCTGAAGATCGTCGACCTGATGATCGAGAAGGTGGACGAGCGCCTGAAGGACCGGGACATGGGCATCGAGCTGTCCCAGCCCGCCAAGGAACTGCTGTCCAAGAGGGGCTACGACCCCGTGCTGGGTGCCCGGCCGCTGCGCCGGACGATCCAGCGGGAGATCGAGGACTCGCTGTCGGAGAAGATCCTCTTCGGCGAGCTGCGTCCCGGTCACATCGTGGTCGTCGACATCGAGGGCGAGGGCGAGTCCGCGACCTTCACCTTCCGCGGTGAGGAGAAGTCGGCCCTGCCCGACGTCCCGCCGATCGAGCAGGCGGCCGGCGGAGCCGGCCCGAACCTGAGCAAGGACGCGTAGCCGCCGCGTCCGGCCTGTGCGAAAGGGGTCTGCCCCGGGACATGAGTCCCGGGGCAGACCCCTTTGTGCACGCGGGCTCCGTACCCGGCTGTGGGCCGGTCAGGAGAGCTGACCGTCGTAGTCCGGCAGTTTGAAGGACTTCTCGGCATGGCCGCCCGACAGGTCGGTGGGGCTGTTGCCGATGTTGGCGATGATCGTGTAGCCCTTGCGCTCGATGGCGACACGCTGGGCGGTCTTGTAGTCGGCGACGTTCTTGAAGAGGTCCAGGAAGCCGCGGACGTACAGGCCGGAGGACTCGTAGCCGGCCCGGTCGAGGTTCCACTCGGTGGGCGCGTAGATGATGCCGGGGCGGGCGGTGACGAAGAACAGGTCCACACCGCGTTCCTCGGCGTACCGGGCGACCTCCAGGACCGGATCGTTGGCCGGCTGCGGGAAGCTGAAGCCGAAGTCGGTCTCCAGAGCGGTGTTGTCGATGTCCAGGACGATGGCCTGCCTCTCGCCCGGCGCGGCGTCCGCGATCCGTTGCCGGACATAGGGCAGGGCCTGGTCCATGACCGCCCGGCAGTCCCGCTGCCAGGTGTCGTAGTCGACGTCGGCCGCGGCATGGGTCGGCGCCGCGGCCGGGGCTGCGGTGGCGGCCGCGGTCGCGGTGGCCGCCGTGGACGAGCCTGAGGGGGATACGGCCCCGGCCGGTGCGGCCAGGAGCATCAGTGCCGTCGCGGAGACGGCGGTCACCGATACGCGGCGCAACCAGGGGCGTCGGCTTCTCATGTCGTGGGGGTCCTCTCACGTCCGTGACGCTGCCAACATGGCGTGTGCATGCTCGTGTGCGAGGGTGACGCGAGGTGAACCGTAGGGTTACCGGACGGTAGGCGCCTAGAGGCCTGCGCCACATTTCTGAAGCGGCACATGCCGCGCTCCGGTGACATGCCGCACAGGCGCTCTGACCGGTACTACCCGGAATAGTGAGAAAGCGGCACGAGGCAAAGGGGGCATTTCGGGTGGATGTCTGATCCACCGCCCTGAAATGGGGGTTTCCTCCAGAAAAAGGCCTCTGTCAAGAGATGTGGCTCTCACGACGGGAGTACTACGGAAAGTCGTAGATCACACCTTTGCTGCTTTTCGGGCGGAAGGGTTACCACTGAACAGCCACCGCGGTGCGGTCCCGTGCCGGGTGGTTTTCCTCCGTTCCCTTCCCGGTGAGGTTGAGATGAGCCAGCGCGTCACGTCCCGTTTCTCCCGTACGTCCCTGATCCGCACCCGCGCGGCCGTGCTGGCCGCCGGAATGGGGGCCTCGGTCGCACTGGGTGCCGGGGTCGCGGCCGCTGCCGACACCACGGCCGCGTCGAGCGCCGCCGGTGCCGTTCAGGCGCAGGCCGCCGCCCAGGCCGAGGCTGCGAAGGTCCAGGCCGCCAAGGCCGAGAAGGCCGCCGAGGCGCGGAAGGCCGCCGCCGCGAAGGCGGCCAAGGCCGAGAAGGCGGCCGCGGTGAAGAAGGCGACCGCCGCCAAGAAGAAGGCGGCCGCCGCCAAGAAGAAGGCCGCGTCCTGGATCGACCCGGTGAAGAGCTACAAGCTGTCCGCGAGCTTCGCCCAGAACGGCGGCATGTGGGCGTCCAAGCACTCCGGCCAGGACTACGCCGTCCCGACCGGCACCCCGGTCCTGGCCGCGCACGGCGGCACCGTCGTCAAGGCCGGCGGCAACGGCGCCGGTGACGGTCCCGCGTACGGCAACGCCGTGGTGATCAAGCATGGCGACAAGACGTACTCCCAGTACGCCCACCTGTCCTCGGTGAACGTGAAGGCGGGCCAGGTCGTCAAGACCGGCCAGAAGATCGCCTCGTCCGGCAACACCGGCAACTCCAGCGGTCCCCACCTGCACTTCGAGATCCGTACGAGCCCGAACTACGGCTCCGCCGTGGACCCGGCGAAGTTCCTGCGCTCCAAGGGTGTGCAGCTCTGACCCCGGTACCCGGACGTGTGACACCGCCCGGGTACCGGACAGGCCCTAGCCGTCCGCGGAGCCCCGGTGGGCCTGGGTGATCAGATCGATGGCGACCTCGAGGACGGCCTTGCGCTTCTCCTCGGGGTCGCTCTCCATGTCCTGCAGGACGAGCATCCCCGCGTGCATGGTGAACAGGGCGCTGACACAGCGCACCTGGTCGACGAGATCGGCGTCCGGGTCCATGAGGATGTCCCGCAGCCCGAGCATGCGGGTCTTGAACATGTCGCCGATGCGCAGTTCGCGGACGGTCGCCTGGTTCTCCTGCATGAAGCGGAAGAACGGGGCGGCGCCCATCAGAGCCTCGCTGTACCGGCGGATGATCTCCTGCTTCGTCTCCAGCGAGTGCGGCTGCCCCCGCCCCCACTCGATCAGTTCCTCCATCGGCAGGGAGAGATCCTCGAAGATGCCGACGAGGATCTCCTCCTTGGTCTTGAAGTGGTAGTAGAGCGCCGCTTTGGTGACGTCGAGATGCTCGGCGATCTCCCGCAGGGAGGTCTTCTCGTAGCCCTGCTCGGCGAAGAGGTCGAGCGCGACGTCCTGGATGCGCTGGCGGGTGTTCCCGCGGCGCCGCTGTCTGGTGCCGTCCATGGTGCCGCCCATCCTCCTGCTCGTCCCGCCCTTGGCAAAAACTTACTTGACGCCCGGCTAGTTTCACGACTAGCTTTCCAGTCCAATGTACTAGCCGGGCGGCAAGTAAGTAGTGGTGGTCACGCGACGGTGGCCGGGGGAGTGGAGATCATGGCGGACACGGCAGACGCGTCGGCGGCGGGGGCCGCGGACACACCTGCGGCGGAAGCCGGGAAGGACGGCGGCAAGCAGCCGCGCAGCGTGCGGGTGGTCCTGCTCGCGCTCATGATCACGATGATGCTCGCGATGCTCGACAACATGATCATCGGCACGGCGATGCCGACGATCGTCGGCGAGCTGGGCGGGCTGGAGCACCTGGCCTGGGTGGTCACCGCCTACACGCTCGCGACCGCGGCCTCCACCCCGGTCTGGGGCAAGCTCGGCGACATGTACGGGCGCAAGGCCACGTTCATGACCTCCATCGTGATCTTCCTGATCGGCTCCGCGCTCAGCGGCATGGCGCAGAACATGGGCGAGCTGATCGGCTTCCGCGCGGTGCAGGGGCTGGGCGCCGGCGGTCTGATGGTCGGTGTCATGGCGATCATCGGCGACCTGATCCCGCCCCGCGAACGCGGCAAGTACCAGGGCATGATGGCCGCGGTGATGGCGCTGGCCATGATCGGCGGACCCCTGGTCGGCGGCACCATCACCGACAACTGGGGATGGCGCTGGGCCTTCTACATCAACCTGCCGCTCGGCGCGGTCGCGCTGGCCGCCGTGGGCGCCGTGCTGCACCTGCCGAAGAAGCGCGCCCAGGCCGGCATCGACTACCTCGGAGTCGCGCTGCTGACCGTCGGCATCACCGCCGTCGTGCTGGTCACCACCTGGGGCGGCACGGAGTACGCCTGGAGCTCCGCGCGGATCATGGAGCTGATCGGTCTCGGTGTCGCCTCGCTCGTCGGCTTCGTGTTCTGGCAGACCAGGGCCGCCGAACCGGTGCTGCCCCTGCACATCTTCCGCAGCCGCAACTTCGCGCTGATGTCCGTCATCGGCTTCATCGTCGGCTTCGTGATGTTCGGCGCGACGCTCTTCCTGCCGCTCTACCAGCAGGCCGTGCAGGGCGCCTCCGCCACCAACTCCGGTCTGCTGCTCCTGCCGATGCTCGGCGCGATGCTGGTCACCTCGATGGTCGCGGGCCGGGTGACCACCAACACCGGCCGCTACAAGGTCTTCCCGGTTGTCGGCAGCGCGCTGCTGATCGCCGGTCTGTATCTGCTGTCCACGATGGACACCGGCACCTCCCGCCTCACCTCCGGTGTCTTCATGGCCGTGCTGGGTCTGGGCATGGGATGTCTGATGCAGATCACCATGCTCGTCGCGCAGAACAGCGTGGAGATGAAGGACATGGGCGTGGCGTCCTCGTCCACCACCCTGTTCCGTACCCTCGGCGCGTCCTTCGGCGTGGCGATCATGGGCGCGCTGTTCAACAACCGCGTCCAGGACGTCATGGCCGCGACACCCGGCACCGCGGCCTCCCGGCTGACCGAGCAGTCCGCCCAACTGGACGCCGAGAGCCTGGCGAAGCTGCCGGCCGCCGCCCGCGAGGCCTACCAGTACGCGGTCTCCTCGGGCACCCACTCCGCGTTCCTGCTCGGCGCGGTGATCGCGGTGATCGCGCTGGCGGCGGCCGTGTTCGTCAAGGAGGTACCGCTGAAGGGCGAGGGCCCCAAGAAGGGGAAGACCGACGACGGCGCCCCGGCGGCGGCGGTGACCGAGCTCGTCTGAGGCGTCGGCTTCCCGGAACACCGGAGCCCCCGGCGGCGCACCCGCGTACCCCGGGGGCCGCGCGGGCTCACGTACCCCCGGGGGCCGCGCGGGCTCGCATCCTCGGCGGCTCCGCCGGTCCC
>NZ_NEUB01000359.1 GCF_002910825.1 Streptomyces sp. SM1
CCGCCGCGTGGGGCGTCGCCGAACTGCCGCACCGCTACGGCCGGGACACCGGTGAGATCGTGGAGGCGGCGGCACGCGGTGAGCTCCAGGCGCTGCTGGTCGCGGGTGTGGAGGTCGCCGACCTGCCCGACCCGGCACGCGCGCGTGCCGCTCTCGCCGAGGCCGGGTTCGTCGTCTCGCTGGAGCTGCGGCCCAGCGAGGTCACCGAACTCGCCGACGTCGTCCTGCCGGTCGCCGCGGTCGCCGAGAAGGCCGGCACGTTCCTCAACTGGGAGGGCAGGGTCCGCCTCTTCGACTCGGCGCTCAAGCCCGAACAGATGACCCGGCGCGTCGCGCCCACCGATGCGCGCGTCCTGCAGATGCTGGCCGACGCCATGGACATCCACCTGGGCCTGCCGGACCTGCGCACGATCCGCGCGGAACTCGACCGGCTCGGTGCCTGGGACGGGTCCCGGGCCGACGACCCGCGGGAGACCGCGAGCGCGCTGCCCCGGCCGGCCGCCGGGGAGGCCGTCCTCGCGGGACACCGGCTGCTGCTCGACCAGGGCCTGCTGCAGCTGGGCGACGAGGCGCTGGCCGGTACCCGGCACGCCGCCCTCGCGCGGGTGTCGGCCGCCACGGCCGCGGAGGTCGGCGTCAAGGACGGCGACCTGCTGTCGGTGACCGGTACCGCCGGAGCGGTCGAGCTGCCGCTGGCGGTCACCGAGATGCCCGACCGCGTGGTGTGGCTGCCGCTCAACTCCGTCGGTGGCGGGGTCGCCTCCGGCACCGGGGCACAGCCCGGTTCCCTCGTCCGCATCGGTCCGGCGACGCCCGCCGGCGAGGCCCCCAAGGAGGTGGAGGCATGAGCCCGTACCTCCTCGCCGCTGAAGACCTCTCGATGTTCGGCCGCGATCCCTGGTGGCTGGTCGTCGTCAAGGCGGTGTTCTGCTTCGCCTTCCTGATGGTGACCGTGCTGCTCTCCATCGTCATGGAGCGCAAGGTCGTCGCCTGGATGCAGCTGCGCGTCGGCCCCAACCGGCACGGCCCCTGGGGCATGCTCCAGTCGCTCGCCGACGGCGTGAAGCTGATGCTCAAGGAAGACGTCATCGTCAAGCGCGCGGACAAGGCGGTGTACGTCCTGGCGCCGGTCGTCGCGGCGATCCCCGCCTTCATGGCGTTCGCGGTGATCCCCTTCGGGCCGGCCGGCAACGAGGTCTCGATCTTCGGCCAGCGCACCACGATGCAGCTCACCGACCTGCCGATCGCGGCGCTCTACATCCTCGCGGTCGCCTCGATCGGCATCTACGGCATCGTCCTGGCGGGCTGGAGCTCCGGTTCCACGTATCCGCTGCTGGGCGGCCTGCGCTCCTGCGCGCAGATGATCTCGTACGAGATCGCCATGGGCGCGGCGTTCGCCTCCGTGTTCCTCTACTCGGGGTCGATGTCGACGTCGACGATCGTCGAGCAGCAGGCCGACCGCTGGTATGTCCTGCTGCTGCCGGTCTCCTTCCTCATCTACATCGTGACGATGGTGGGTGAGGTCAACCGCGCCCCCTTCGACATGCCGGAGTCCGAGGGCGACCTGGTCGGCGGATTCAACACGGAGTACTCGTCGATCAAGTTCGCGATGTTCATGCTCGCCGAGTACATCAACATGGTGACCGTCTCGGCCGTCGCCGTGACGTTCTTCCTGGGCGGCTGGCGGGCCCCGTGGCCCGTCAGCACCTTCTGGGAGGGCGCGAACCACGGCTGGTGGCCGATGCTGTGGTTCACCGGCAAGCTGCTGAGCCTGCTGTTCTGCTTCGTGTGGCTGCGCGGCACGCTGCCGCGGGTGCGCTACGACCAGCTGATGAAGCTGGGCTGGAAGGTGCTCATCCCGGTCGCGCTGGTGTGGCTGATGGCGGTCGCCACCGTGCGGGCGCTGCGCAACGAGAACTACGAGTTCGCCGACATCGCGCTCTACATCGCCGGCGCCGTCCTCACCCTGCTGCTGCTCTCCTTCGTCGCCGACATGTTCCGGGCGCGGGCGAAGGAGACGGAGCAGCCGGAGGAGCCGCCCGCCTTCGACCCCATGGCGGGCGGATTCCCCGTACCGCCGCTGCCAGGACAGGAACTGCCGCCGGTGCCCCGGCGCCGCCCGCACCGCGAGCGGGAGCTGATTGTCAGTGGTGGCCCCGATACTCAGAGTGACGGATCTCTGGGCGGATCTACGGATGGAAAGGAGGCGTCCGATGGCTGAGGAGCCCAAGGAGACCAAGCCCGGTTTCCTGAACCCCGTGGCCGGCTTCGGCGTGACCTTCAAGGCCATGTTCAAGAAGCGGCTGACCGAGCAGTACCCGGAGCAGCAGAAGACCACCGCTCCGCGCTTCCACGGACGGCACCAGCTCAACCGCCATCCGGACGGCCTGGAGAAGTGCGTCGGCTGTGAGCTGTGCGCCTGGGCCTGTCCCGCCGACGCGATCTACGTCGAGGGCGCGGACAACACCGAGGAGGAGCGCTACTCGCCCGGCGAGCGGTACGGGCGGGTGTACCAGATCAACTACGCCCGCTGCATCCTGTGCGGCCTGTGCATCGAGGCGTGCCCCACACGCGCGCTGACCATGACCAACGAGTTCGAGCTGGCGGACTCCAGCCGCGCCGACCTCATCTACACCAAGGAGCAGCTGCTCGCCGGTCTGGACGAGGGCATGGTCGACTCGCCGCACGCCATGTACCCGGGCACCGACGAACAGGACTACTACCGGGGTCTGGTGACCGAGGCCGCGCCCGGTACGGAGCAGCAGGCCGCCCACTCCAAGGGCGAGGTGGTGCAGGAGGCCGCCTCGACCTTCGGCGCGGAGGAACCGGCGTCGGAGAAGGTGATCGGGCGATGACCGGCCAGCTCGCCGCCTACTCCACCTCCACCGGAGAGGCCTTCCAGTTCTGGGTCCTCGGCACGGTCGCCGTGATCGGCGCCCTGTGCACCGTGTTCATGCGGCGGGCCGTGCACAGCGCCCTCTGCCTCGCCGGGACCATGATCATCCTGGCGGTGTTCTACCTGGCCAACGGCGCCTACTTCCTGGGCGTCGTCCAGATCGTCGTCTACACCGGCGCGATCATGATGCTGTTCCTGTTCGTGGTGATGCTGGTCGGCGTCACCGCGGCCGACTCGCTGAAGGAGACCATCAAGGGCCAGCGCTGGCTGGCCCTGCTGTGCGGTCTCGGCTTCGGCATCCTGCTGATCGGCGGGATCGGGAACGCCTCGCTCAGCGAGTTCAACGGCATCGGCGAGGCGAACGCGGGCGGCAACGTGGAGGGCCTCGCGGCCCTTCTGTTCACCAAGTACGTCTTCGCGTTCGAGATCACCGGCGCCCTGCTCATCACGGCCGCCGTCGGCGCCATGGTGCTCACCCACCGGGAGCGCACCGCGCGCGCCAAGACCCAGCGGGAGCTGGCCGAACAGCGCGTGCGCGACGGCAAGTACCTGCCGCCGCTCCCGGCGCCCGGCGTCTACGCCCGGCACAACGCCGTGGACATCGCGGGCCTGCTGCCCGACGGCACGCCGTCCGACCTCACCGTCAGCAAGACGCTGCGGGACCGCGGTCAGGTGCGTGACGTGTCGCAGGAGGCGATCAACGACCTGCGGGCGATGGAGCAGCGCGCGGAGGAGCGCCTGGAGCGCACGGCGATCGATCCGCCGACGTTCAAGCGGGCCGAGGAGGCGTCGAAGTGAATCCCGTCAACTATCTGTACCTGGCAGCGCTGCTGTTCACGATCGGCGCCACCGGTGTGCTGATCCGGCGCAACGCGATCGTCGTGTTCATGTGCGTCGAGCTGATGCTCAACGCCTGCAACCTCGCCTTCGTCGCCTTCTCCCGGATGCACGGCAACCTCGACGGCCAGGTCATCGCCTTCTTCACGATGGTGGTGGCCGCCGCGGAGGTCGTGGTCGGGCTGGCGATCATCGTGTCCCTGTTCCGTTCCCGCCACTCGGCCTCGGTCGACGACGCCAGCCTGATGAAGCTGTAAGGGGTCGCTGAATCGTGGAGAACCTGATTGCGCTGCTGGTGGCGGCGCCCCTGCTCGGAGCGGTGGTCCTGCTGTGCGGCGGACGCCGGCTGGACGCCGTCGGCCACTGGATCGGCACGCTGCTCGCGGCCGTCTCCTTCACGCTCGGCCTGGTGCTGTTCACCGACCTGCTGGGCAAGGGCGCCGAAGAACGCACCGTCACGCAGCACCTGTTCAGCTGGATCCCGGTGGAGGGTTTCCAGGCCGACGTCGCCTTCCGGCTCGACCAGCTGTCGATGACGTTCGTCCTGCTGATCACCGGCGTCGGCTCGCTGATCCACCTGTACTCCATCGGGTACATGGAGCACGACGAGCGGCGCCGCCGCTTCTTCGGCTACCTGAACCTGTTCCTCGCGGCGATGCTGATCCTCGTCCTCGCCGACAACTACCTGCTGCTGTACGTCGGCTGGGAGGGCGTCGGTCTCGCCTCCTACCTGCTGATCGGCTTCTGGCAGCACAAACCCGGCGCGGCCACGGCCGCGAAGAAGGCCTTCCTGGTCAACCGCGTCGGCGACATGGGCCTGTCGATCGCGATCATGCTGATGTTCCTGTGGTTCGGCACCTTCGCCTTCGGGCCGGTGCTCGGCGGCCACGGGGAGGCCGCGCTCGCGGGCGAGGCCGGCGAGGGCAAGCTCACCGCCATCGCCCTGATGCTGCTCCTCGCCGCCTGCGGCAAGTCCGCGCAGGTGCCGCTGCAGTCCTGGCTCGGGGACGCGATGGAGGGCCCGACCCCGGTCTCGGCCCTGATCCACGCCGCGACCATGGTGACGGCGGGCGTCTATCTGATCGTCCGTTCGGGGGCGATCTTCAACGGCGCTCCCGACGCCCAGCTGGTCGTCGCCATCGTCGGAGCGGTCACGCTGCTGTTCGGTGCGATCGTCGGTTGCGCGAAGGACGACATCAAGAAGGCCCTCGCGGGCTCGACCATGTCGCAGATCGGCTACATGGTCCTCGCCGCGGGTCTCGGGCCCATCGGCTACGTCTTCGCGATCATGCACCTGGTGACGCACGGCTTCTTCAAGGCCGGGCTGTTCCTCGGCGCCGGTTCCGTGATGCACGGGATGAACGACGAGGTCGACATGCGCCGCTACGGCGGCCTGCGCAAGTACATGCCGGTCACGTTCATCACCTTCGGCCTCGGCTATCTCGCGATCATCGGCTTCCCGGGCCTGTCCGGCTTCTTCTCCAAGGACATGATCATCGAGGCGGCGTTCGCCAAGGGCGGCACCCAGGGCTGGATCTTCGGCGCCTGCGCCCTGCTGGGCGCGGCCATCACCGCGTACTACATGACGCGCGTGATGCTGATGACGTTCTTCGGCGAGGAGCGCTGGCGCAACGCGCCGACGCCGTCCCCGGCCGCCCCGGACGTGGAGCCGGCCGCCGAGACGCGCGGCGAGTACACCCCGCCGCATCCGCACGAGTCGCCGAAGAGCATGACGATCCCGATGATCGTGCTCGCCTTCGGTTCGGTCTTCGCCGGCGGCATCTTCAGCATCGGTGACCGCTTCGTGCACTGGCTGGAACCCATCACCGGGCACGACCACGGCCACGCGCCGGTCAGCGCCATGACGGTGACCGCCGCCACGGTCGCGGTGATGGTCATCGGCGTGGCGGTCGCCTGGGCCCAGTACGGGCGCCGTCCGGTGCCGGCCGTCGCCCCGCGCGGGTCGCTGCTCACCCGGGCCGCCCGGCGCGACCTGCTCCAGGACGACTTCAACCATGTGGTGCTGGTCCGCGGCGGCGAGCACCTCACCCGCTCGCTGGTGTACGTCGACCACACCCTGGTCGACGGGGTGGTCAACGGCACGGCGGCCTCCATGGGCGGCCTGTCCGGGCGGATGCGCAGGCTGCAGACCGGTTTCGTGCGGTCCTACGCGGTCTCCATGTTCGGCGGCGCGGCGGTCATCGTCGCCGCGACGCTGCTGATGAGGGCGGTCTGATACCGATGTCCTTTCCTCTGCTGACAGCGACGGCGGCGCTCCCGGCCATCGGGGCGATCGCCACGGCCGCCGTACCGGCCGCGAGGCGCACGGCGGCCAAGTGGCTTGCCCTGCTGTTCTCGCTCGCCACACTCGTCCTGGCGATCGTCGTCCTGGTGCGGTTCGACCCGGGCGGCGACCGCTACCAGCTCACCGAGTCCCACGCCTGGATCGCGGACTTCGGTGTCCGGTACGAACTGGGTGTGGACGGCATCGCGGTCGCGCTGATCGCGCTGACCGCCCTGCTGATCCCGTTCATCGTCCTGGCGGGGTGGCACGACGCCGACCCTTCCCCAAGCTCTCAACTTCGTTCGAGCGGGGGAGACCCCAAGGAGACCGGTAACAAGAGGTGGCGGCCGACGCAGGGCTTCTTCGCCCTGATCCTCGCCGTCGAGGCGATGGTGATTCTCTCCTTCGAGGCCACCGACGTCTTCCTCTTCTACATCTTCTTCGAAGCCATGCTGATCCCGCTGTACTTCCTGATCGGCGGCTTCGGGGACCGTGCCCACGAGCACGGCGAGGAGAAGGGGGCGACCCAGCGGTCGTACGCGGCCGTGAAGTTTCTGCTCTACAACCTGGCCGGCGGTCTGATCATGCTGGCCGCGGTGATCGGGCTGTACGTGGTCGCCGGGAACTTCTCGCTCCCCGAGATCGCCGAGGCACGGGCCAACGGCACGCTGGAGATGTCGACCGGCACCGAGCGCTGGCTGTTCCTCGGCTTCTTCTTCGCCTTCGCGGTGAAGGCGCCGCTGTGGCCGCTGCACACCTGGCTGCCCAACGCCATGCAGGAATCCACCGCGCCGGTGGCCGTGCTGATCACGGCGGTCGTCGACAAGGTGGGCACCTTCGCGATGCTCCGCTTCTGCCTGGGGCTGTTCCCCGAGGCCAGCAAGTGGGCGACGCCGGTCGTTCTCGTCCTGGCGGTCGTCAGCATCATCTACGGAGCACTGCTCGCGGTCGGCCAGCGCGACATCAAGCGGCTGATCGCCTACGCGTCGATCTCGCACTTCGGCTTCATCATCATGGGCATCTTCGCCATGACCAGCCAGGGCCAGTCCGGCGCGACGCTGTACATGGTCAACCACGGCATCTCGACGGCCGTGCTGATGCTGATCGCCGGGTTCCTGATCTCGCGGCGCGGTTCGCGGCTCATCGCCGACTACGGCGGTGTGCAGAAGGTCGCCCCGGTGCTCGCCGGCACGTTCCTGATCGGCGGGCTCGCGACCCTCTCGCTGCCGGGGCTCGCGCCCTTCGTCAGCGAGTTCCTGGTCCTGGTCGGCACGTTCACGCGCTACCCGGTGATCGGGATCATCGCCACCTTCGGCATCGTGCTCGCCGCGCTCTACGTTCTCGTCCTCTACCAGCGGACGATGACCGGCCCGGTGAAGCCCGAGGTGGCCACCATGCCCGACCTGCGGGTGCGGGAGATCGCGGTGGTGGCGCCGCTGGTCGTGCTGCTGGTCTTCCTGGGCGTCTATCCGAAGCCCGTCACGGACATCGTGAACCCGGCGGTGAAGCAGACCATGTCCGACCTTGAGAAGAAGGACCCCCAGCCCGAGGTGGAGGCGGCCAAGTGAGCGCAACAGCAGCCGTCCACAGCCTGTGGACAACGGCGGCCGCGGTAGACCCGATCTCGAAGATCGACGCGCCGAAGATCGAATACGGGCAGCTCGCCCCCACCCTGATCGTCGTCGGTGCGGCGATCATCGGGATCGCGGTCGAGGCGTTCGTACCGCGGAAGTCCCGCTACTACGTACAGTTGTTCGTCTCCGTGGTCGCGCTCGTCGCCGCGTTCGCCGCGGTCGTGGCACTCGCCGTGAACGGCTACGCCACGACCAAGGCGGGCATCGCGGCGATGGGCGCCATCGCCGTCGACGGACCGGCCCTGTTCCTGCAGGGCACCATCCTGCTGACGGCCCTGGTCGGGCTGTTCACCTTCGCCGAGCGCCGGCTCGATCCGGAGGCGCACGGCAACCGCGTCGACTCCTTCGCCGCGCAGGCCGCGGCCGTACCGGGCAGCGACAGCGAGAAGAAGGCCGTCAAGGCCGGGTTCACCACCACCGAGGTGTTCCCGCTGCTGCTCTTCGCGGTCGCCGGCATGCTCGTCTTCCCGGCGGCCAACGACCTGCTGACGCTGTTCGTGGCGCTGGAGGTCCTCTCGCTGCCGCTGTACCTGATGTGCGCGCTGGCCCGCCGCAAGCGGCTGATGTCGCAGGAGGCGGCGGTCAAGTACTTCCTCCTCGGCGCCTTCGCCTCCGCGTTCATGCTGTTCGGCATCGCCCTGCTGTACGGCTACGCGGGCTCGATGTCGTACGCGGTGATCGCGCAGGTCGTCGAGGGCACCGTCACCGATGTCACCCCGGCGCTCGCCGGCACCATGGGCAACGACGCGCTGCTGCTGGTCGGTGCCGCGCTGGTGGTCATGGGCCTGCTGTTCAAGGTCGGCGCCGTGCCCTTCCACATGTGGACGCCCGACGTGTACCAGGGCGCCCCGACGCCGGTGACGGGCTTCATGGCGGCGGCGACCAAGGTGGCGGCGTTCGGCGCGCTGCTGCGGATCCTGTACGTCGTGCTGCCGGGCCTGCGCTGGGACTGGCGGCCGGTCATGTGGGCCGTCGCCATCGTCACCATGGTGGTCGGTGCGATCGTCGCGATCACACAGACCGACATCAAGCGGCTGCTGGCGTACTCGGCGATCTCGCACGCGGGCTTCATCCTCGCGGGTGTCATCGCGGCCACACCGTCGGGCATCTCGTCGGTGCTGTTCTACCTGGCGGCGTACTCGTTCGTGACGATCGGCGCGTTCGCGGTGGTCACGCTGGTCCGGGACGCCGGCGGTGAGGCGACGCACCTGTCCAAGTGGGCGGGGCTCGGCCGTCGCTCCCCGCTGGTGGCGGCGGTGTTCGCGGTGTTCCTGCTGGCCTTCGCGGGCATCCCGCTGACCTCCGGGTTCACCGGGAAGTTCGCCGTGTTCAAGGCGGCGGCGGAGGGTGGAGCCGTCCCGCTGGTCGTGGTCGGTGTGATCGCCTCGGCCATCGCGGCGTTCTTCTACATCCGCGTCATCGTCCTGATGTTCTTCAGCGAGCCGCACCCCGAGGGCCCGACCGTCGCGGTGCCGTCACCGCTGACGATGACGGCGATCGGGGTCGGCGTGGCGGTCACGGTGGTGCTCGGCGTGGCACCGCAGTACTTCCTGGAGCTGGCCGGGGACGCGGGGGTGTTCGTGCGCTGACCCGCGCCGCAGGACGAGAAAGCGGCCCGGTACCCCGGTGGACGGGGTGCCGGGCCGCTGCCGTGGGCGGGCGCCGGGACACACCGCAGTCTCCGGCGACCCTGTGGACAACTCCGGGGCTGTCGGTGCGGGCGCCTATCGTGGACGCAGTGGTCGAGGGACGACGTACGGGGGACGGGACGATGCAGGGGACGGGCGGTGTCGCCGAGATGGCAGTGACGGATGGTGAGGCACTGGCGGTGCTGCACCGGGTCTTCGGGTACGAGGCCTTCCGCGGTGAGCAGGAAGCGGTGGTCGAGCATGTGATCGCGGGCGGCGACGCCGTCGTGCTCATGCCGACCGGCGGTGGCAAGTCGCTGTGCTACCAGATTCCGGCCCTGGTCAGACCGGGTACGGGGGTCGTCGTCTCACCGCTGATCGCCCTGATGCAGGACCAGGTGGACGCGCTGCGGGCACTGGGCGTGCGCGCGGGGTTCATGAACTCCACGCAGGACTTCGACGAGCGGCGGACCGTCGAGGCGGAGTTCCTCGCCGGTGAGCTGGACCTGCTGTACCTCGCTCCGGAGCGGCTGCGGATGGAGAGCAGCCTGGATCTGCTCTCGCGCGGCAAGATCTCCGTCTTCGCCATCGACGAGGCGCACTGCGTGTCCCAGTGGGGACACGACTTCCGGCCGGACTACCTCGCCCTCTCCCTGCTGGGCGAGCGGTGGCCGGAGGTCCCCCGGCTCGCGCTCACGGCGACCGCCACGGACGCCACGCACCGGGAGATCACCGACCGGCTCAGGATGCCGGAGGCCCGGCATTTCGTGGCCAGCTTCGACCGGCCCAACATCCAGTACCGGATCGTGCCCAAGGCCGACCCCCGGAAGCAGCTGCTGAGTTTCCTGAGCGAGGAGCACGCGGGCGACGCGGGCATCGTGTACTGCCTGTCGCGCAACTCCGTGGAGAAGACGGCGGAGTTCCTCTCGCGCAACGGCATCGAGGCGGTGCCGTACCACGCCGGGCTCGACGCGGGGACGCGCGCCGCGCATCAGGCGAGGTTCCTGCGGGAGGAGGGGCTGGTCGTGGTGGCGACCATCGCCTTCGGCATGGGCATCGACAAACCGGACGTCAGATTCGTCGCCCACCTCGACCTGCCCAAGTCGGTCGAGGGCTACTACCAGGAGACCGGGCGCGCGGGGCGTGACGGACTGCCGTCCACGGCCTGGATGGCGTACGGGCTGAACGACGTCATACAGCAGCGGAAGCTGATCCAGTCGGGGGAGGGCGAGGAGGCGTTCCGGCGGCGGTCCCATCAGCATCTGGACTCGATGCTGGCGCTGTGCGAGACCGTGCGGTGCCGGCGCGGGCAGCTCCTCGCCTACTTCGGCCAGGAGCCGGCCCCGGCGGGCTGCGGCAACTGCGACACCTGCCTCGTTCCGCCGGAGACCTGGGACGGGACGGTCGCGGCGCAGAAGGTCCTGTCGGCGGTGGTGCGGCTGCAGCGCGAGCGCGGGCAGAAGTTCGGCGCGGTGCAGATCGTGGACATCCTGCTGGGGCGGCGCACGGCCAAGGTCATCCAGTTCGACCACGACCAGCTGTCGGTGTTCGGCATCGGTGAGGACCTGAGCGAGGCCGAGTGGCGGGGCGTCGTCCGGCAGTTGCTCGCCCAGGGACTGCTCGCGGTCGAGGGGGAGTACGGCACGCTGGTGCTGACCGAGGAGAGCGGGGCGGTGCTGCGGCGGGAGCGGGAGGTGCCGCTGCGCAAGGAGCCGAAGAAGCCGGTCGGCTCGCGGACCGGGTCAGGGCGGGGCGAGCGCAAGGCCAAGGCCGCCGCCGCCGAGCTGCCCTCGGAGCTCGGGCCGGCGTTCGAGGCGCTGCGGGCCTGGCGTGCGGAGCAGGCGCGGGAGCAGGGGGTCCCGGCGTATGTCATCTTCCACGACGCGACCCTCCGGGAGATCGCCACGGTGTGGCCCACCTCGGTGGGCGAGCTCGGGGGGATCAGCGGGGTGGGCGAGAAGAAGCTGGCGACGTACGGGGAGGGAGTGGTGGCGGTGCTGGCCGGGCTGACGCGGCCGGGGGACGCGGGAGCCGGTGTGACAACCGACGACCCGGGGCGCCCGGACGACTGGCCCGAGGAGGAGCCGGAGCCCGACGGCTGGATGTAGCGGCCGCGGGCTCGGGCCGGGCGGGGATGCCGGCGCGGTCAGCCGGGGGCGCCCCCCGCCCCCGGCTCCCGACCGTGTCCGAGCGGGAGGCAGCCCACCGCTCATCCGTGCCGCCCTGCGGGTGCCGCCCCCGGGAAGGCCCGGCTACCGGGGCGCGCGGCGGCTACTGGAGGGCCGTCAGGCCCGGGGCGAAGGTGATCAGGAGAGGGACGAGGGGGACCAGGGCCGCCGCGGTGGTGGTCAGGGCGCGGTGGCGGCGGCCGAGGCGGGGCGGGGGTTCCAGGAGGCGGTCGACGCGCTCACCCAGCAGGCGGTGGCTGGAGGAGCAGGAGAGCACACCCCGGTGCTGGTTGAGCTCGATCAGCGCCAGGGCGGTGGTCCGATGGCCGCAGCGGCGGGAGGCCGTGTCGTCGGCGGACAGCTCGACCAGGCGGTGGGTCTGGTCGCAGAAGTGGGCGAACAGCGGGATCCGCGGGAAACCGGTGGCCAGTGCCGTGGAGAGGTGCAGCAGCCAGTCGTGGCGGGCGCGGGCGTGGCCCCGCTCATGGGTGAGGACGGCGTCGAGCTGGTGGCCGGTGAGGCGCCGCAGGGCGCCGGTGGTGACGATCAGCTGTGGCGGACTGCCGGACATCCACCAGGCGTCCGGGTACTCGTCCTCCAGGACCAGCAGGGGACCGCGCGAGGCGGGGAGTCCGGCGGGCAGGTCGGGGGCACGCTCCCGCAGATGTGCCCGGGACCGGGCGCGGCGGCGGTGGGCCTCGACCAGTTCGCGTCCGAGCACGGCCGCCGTCCAGGCCGCCCCGCAGGCGAGCAGCACGGTGAGGACGGTCGTCCAGGGTGAGGCGGCCGACAGGTCGTAGGCCTCGGTCACGGCGGGCGGGGCCGGAGCGAAGAGCTGGGCGCGGACGGTGCCGAAGACGGCCGCGGCGCCCAGCGCGAGAGCCGTCAGACAGCACAGCAGCACGGTGGCGACCAGGCACTGCCATACCCACAGCCCGACCACCGGCTCCCGTTCCGGCCAGGTCGCCCGGGTCAGCACCCGGGGGACGGGTACGGCGGCCGTCACGGCGACAACACTCAGCAGGAGCAGGCAGAAGGCCATGCCACGGGCTCCGGATCCTGTCGGAAGGGGCGGCTCGGGGGCGTGCGGGCGGGCGTGAGAAAGGGGCGCGCGGGCGCGGAGACGCGCACACCGCCCCACGCCGATTATGGCGGCGAAGGGCGGTGCGAGTCAGGGGTGTCGGGGGATCGGGCAGGGCCGGAAGGGTCAGGGCGCGGGGACCACCCGTCCCGTGACCTCGCCGAGGCCCACGCGCACGCCGTCCGGGCCCGGTGCCCAGGCGGACAGCGTCACCACGTCGCCGTCCTCGAGGAAGGTCCGCTTGCCGTCCGGGAGTTCCAGGGGATCGCGGCCGTTCCAGGTCAGTTCCAGCAGTGAGCCGCGTTCCCGCTCGGTGGGGCCGCTCACCGTGCCGGAGCCGTACAGGTCGCCGGTGCGCAGGGAGGCGCCGTTGACGGTCATGTGGGCGAGCTGCTGGGCGGCCGTCCAGTACATGGTGGAGAACGGAGGCTCGGAGACGACGTGGCCGTTGACGGTGACGGTGATCCGCAGGTCGTACCCGCCGGGTTCCTCGCCGGCGTCGTCCAGGTACGGCAGCAGCTCGTGGGTGCGCTCCGGGGGTGCCACGCGGGCCTCCTCCAGGGTGTCCAGCGGGGTGATCCAGGCCGACACCGAGGTGGTGAAGGACTTGCCGAGGAACGGGCCGAGGGGGACGTACTCCCAGGCCTGGACGTCGCGGGCGGACCAGTCGTTGAGGAGGCAGAGGCCGAAGACGTGGTCGCGGTAGTCGCCGAGCGGCACCGGCCGGCCCAGCTCGGACGGCGCGCCGACCACGAAGCCGACCTCGGCCTCGATGTCCAGCCGGACGGACGGTCCGAAGACGGGGGCGGCGTCGGCGGGCGCCTTGCGCTGGCCGGAGGGGCGGATGACGTCGGTGCCGGAGACCACGACCGTGCCGGACCGGCCGTGGTAGCCGATCGGCAGGTGCTTCCAGTTGGGGGTCAGCGAGTCGGCGGCGTCGGGGCGGAAGATCTGGCCGACGTTCCGGGCGTGGTTCTCCGAGGCGTAGAAGTCCACGTAGTCGGCGACCTCGAAGGGGAGGTGCAGGGTCACCTCGGACAGCGGGTGGAACAGCGGCTCGACGGTCTCCCGGTGCGCGGGGACGGTCACCCAGGCGGTCAGCGCCCGCCGCACGTCCGACCAGGCCGTACGGCCCGCCGCCAGCAGCGGGTTCAGGGCCGGCCGGGCGAGCAGGGAGGCGTAGGGGGAGCCCAGGGCGTGCGCCGCCGCGCCGGCGTCGAGGACATGGTCGCCGAGCCGGACACCGACGGTCCGCTCCGACGAGCCGGGGGGCGAGAACACGCCGTACGGCAGGTTGTGCGGGCCGAAGGGGTCGCCCTCGGGGACATCGAAGGGGGGCATCGGGTGCTGCCTCGCTTTCGTGTGCGCAGGTGCTCCACGTGTCCGTGGCCGTGCCACACGTTACGGGTGCCGCGGCGGTCTTGTGCAGAGCGGGAGGGGTGGTGCGGCGGCGGGACGGGCGCGTGGGCGTGGAGCACAGGGTGGCAAGGGCGTCATGTGCCGCTTCCCCTTGCGTACCGGAGGTTATCCACAGGAGGGGACGCAATCTTGACGGAGCGGTGCGAACAGGGCGACTCTGGGCGGGTGCCGGAAGGCCTCGGGGAGGGGGCGTTCCGACGGCACACAGGGGGGGGCGGATGGCCATGGGGGAGGCCGGCCCGCGCTGGGCGCGCTCGGACTCGCGGCCGAAACGGCTGGAAGAGACCATGCGCGGCCGGCTCGGCCGGGAATGTGTGTACGTGCCGTCATGCAGGTTCGGGCTGTACGTGGCGCTGCGGCACTGGTGCCCGCCGGGCGGCCGGGTACTGATGTCGCCGGTCAACGACGACGTCATCCTCTTCGTGGTGCTGGCCGCCGGACTGCGGCCGGTGCAGGCGCCGTTGCATCCGCTCGACGCGTCCATCGACATCGCCGCCGTGCCCGAGGAGACATGGAACTCGCTCTCCGCCGTACTGACCACGAACCTGTACGGCAACCCGGACCCGGCACCGGAGCTGCGGGCGCGCTGTGACGCGCTGGGCATCCCGTTGTTCGAGGACGCGGCGCACGCGATCGGCAGCGAGGTGGGCGGGCGGCCGGTCGGCACCTGGGGCGAGGCCTCCGTCTTCAGCCTGTCCAAACACGCCGGTGCCCAGGCGGGCGGCATCCTGTCCCTCTCCGACGCCGGCCGGGGCGATGCCGTGCGCGGCACCTGCGAGCACCTGCTCACCGCGGGCCGGGCGTCGTCCGAACTCGCCTATGCCGTCCGGCCGTACGCCGAGGCGGCCGTGCGCGGACTGGGACTGCGGCGGGCCGCCCGGTCCGCGACGGGGCTGCTGGGACTGGCGGAGCGCGACGGGATCAGGATGCCGCTGCGTCCGGACGCGCTGGTCCGGGCCGTCGGCGCGGCCCCGGACCTGACCGCGTTCGACCCCTGGGTCCGCGTCGACATGCACACCTACCGGCTGAGGTCCGGCCCGCTGCGGCTGCGGCGGATCCGGCGCAGCCTCGGACGGCTGGACCGGGTACTGACGAGGTCCCGGGACGGGACCGAGCTGCTGTCGTCGACGCGGTGGGCCCGGCCGCGCGCGGGGAGCGAGGCGCAACCGCTGTTCCGGGTGCCGCTGTTCGTGGCCGACCGGGATGCGGCGGTCGCGGCGCTGGCACGCCGCGGGATCGCCGTCGGCTACCTCTACGACCCGCCCCTCGACGACACCGCCGGGGAGATGTTCACGGACCTGTCGCCCGCCCCCGGCGCGGCCCGCTGGTTCGCGCGCCACGCGCTTCCGGCGGACCCGCTGCGGGCCCGGGAGATCATCGACGTGCTGGAGCGGTCCGGCGCGCGGCCGGCCGATCCGCCCGGGGACCTGACCCGGCCGGGGGCGGGGTCCGACGGGCCGGGGCCGTTCGGTGACTGACATCCAGGTACAGGAGCCGGCGACGGCGCGCTCCGGCGGGCACCCGCCGCCCGCCGGGAGGACGTCCGACTCCGGCTCCCTGTTCAAGAACGCCTACTTCCTGATGCTCAGCACGGGAGTGTCGGCGGTCCTCGGGCTGGGGTTCTGGCTCGCCGCCGCCCGCTACTACTCCGAGGACGCCGTCGGCCAGGGTTCCGCCGCGATCGCCGCGATGCGGTTGCTCGCCGGCATCACGGCGACCACGATGATCGGTGCCGTGGTCCGCTTCGTACCACGCGCGGGCCGTGGGACCGGACGCCTGGTGTGGGGGGTGTACGGGGCGAGTTCGGTGGTCGTGGCGCTGGCAGCCGGCGTCTTCCTGCTCACGCTCGACCGGTGGGGCTCCTCCTACGCACCTCTCGGCGCACCGCCGGCCGCGGCGCTGTTCGTCGCGGCGTGTGTGGCGTGGGCGCTGCTCACCCTCCAGGACGGGGTGCTCACCGGGCTGCGCAGGGCCGAGTGGGTGCCGGCCGGGAACGCCATGTTCTCCGTCGGGAAGCTGGTGCTGCTGGCCGTCTTCGCGAGTGCGCTGCCCGTGCTGGGCATCTTCGTGTCCTGGGCCGTGGCCATCGCGTTCTCCACCCTGCCGCTGGGCTGGCTGATCTTCCGCCGGCTCATCCCCCGCCAGGCCGCGGCGGACCGGGACGTGGAACCGCCCGGTCTGCGGAGCATGGGCCGCTTCCTGGCCGGCGACTCGCTCGGCGCGCTGTTCAGCCTGGCGATGATCAACCTGCTGCCCGTGATGGTCGCGGTCCGCTTCAGCGCCGCGGAGAACGGCTACTTCTACGTGGCGTACACCGTCGGCGGCACGATGGAGTTCATGGCCATCAACATGGCCTCGTCGCTCACCGCGCACGCCTCGCACGATCCGCGGCAGCTCGCCGAGGGGGTGCGGGGAGCGCTGCGCCGGATGACGCTGCTGCTGGTCCCGGTGGTGCTGGTGCTCGTCGTGCTCGCGCCGCAGATCCTCACGCCGTTCAGCCCGGACTACGCCGAGCACGGCTCGACGGTGCTGCGCCTGCTCGCCCTCGGGGCACTGCCCCGGGTGTTCGTGGAGCTGTACATCGGGGTGCTGCGGGTGCAGGGGCGCACCGGTGTGCTCGCCGTGCTCCAGGGGGCGATGTGCGCGCTGGTACTGGGCAGCGCGGCCGTGCTGTTCACCCCGGCGGGGATCGCGGGGGCCGGCTGGGCGGTGCTGATCAGCATGACGCTGATCGCGGTCGTCTCGGTGTTCGGGCTGCGTGCGGCGCTGCGCGACACCAGCGGGGGGCCCGTCGACCGGTCCGCCGCCGCACCCGGCTACGGCACGCGCTGGGCCCGGCTGAACGCCACCGCCGGGTACGGCACCGGCC
>NZ_NEUB01000360.1 GCF_002910825.1 Streptomyces sp. SM1
CCTCGTGGCGGCCGGCCTCGTGCCGCATCCCGAACGCCGGGCCGCTCGCCGGCATCGGCGCCGGCTGGTGGCGCCGGACGGGCGTGTAGGCGAACTCGAAACGCTCGCTCCGCCTGGTCCCGAACGCCCCGGAGGCGCCGAACCGTCCGGACGCGCTGCCCGGCAGCCCTCCGCCGCCCAGCGGTGACCCGCCGTCGCCGAGGTCACCTCCGCCGGGCAGCCCCTGGAGGCGGGCCAGGAAGCTCTCGGAGGGCGGCGGTGGGGCCGCCTCCGCGAAGACGTTCTTCAGACGGCGCTGCGCGTCCACTTCCGTCTTGCACTTCGCGCAGGTCGCGACGTGTGCCAGTACGCGCTCACGCGCGTCATGACCGAGCTCCCCGTCCACCAGGGCGGAGAGTCGGTCTCCCAGGTGCTGCTCTGCGAGGTGTCCCTCGGAGGAATTCGGCTGTGAACCGCTCACGCGCTCGCGCCCCCTCCTCCCAGTGCGGGAACACGCGGCACGAAGGAGCGGCGCTCCGCGCGCGCCTTCGGCGAGCGGTGCGCGAGTGCCTTCCGCAGCTGGGAACGGCCGCGGTGGATCCGCGAGCGGACGGTGCCGAGCTTGACGCCCAGGGTGGCCGCGATCTCCTCGTAGGACAGTCCTTCGATGTCGCACAGCACGACGGCCGCGCGGAACTCGGGGGCGAGGGTGTCGAGGGCCTGCTGGACGTCCGCGTCGAAATGGGCGTCGTTGAACGCCTGCTGGGGCGTGGGCTCCTTGCTGGGCAGCCGCTCGGCCGCGTCGTCGCCGAGCGCGTCGAAGCGGATCCGCTGCTTGCGGCGGACCATGTCCAGGAAGAGATTGGTGGTGATGCGGTGCAGCCAGCCCTCGAAGGTCCCCGGTGTGTACGTCGACAGGGAACGGAAGACGCGGACGAAGACCTCCTGCGTGAGGTCCTCGGCGTCGTGCTGGTTGCCGGTGAGGCGGTAGGCGAGCCGGTAGACCCGGCCGCTGTGCATGCTGACGATCTCCTCCCAGCTGGGCGGAGTCCACGCCTGCCCGTCGTCGCCGGAGAAGGTGGCGGTCTGGGCCGGGTCGCCGGCGCGGTCGTGGTCAGCTGCGGTGTCGTTCACGGATTTCGGCCTGCCCGCCGATCCGAGGAAGCGCCGCAGCACTCCTCCGCGATCCACAGGTGCAGCCGCACCTCCCCTGTCGGCTCTGGTGGTGTCCAGTGGAGCCCCTACCATAGCCACCTCGCCCGTTAGCTCCGGATAAGCGGTTTTACGAGAAATTGATCTGAGCTGCCACGGCTCGTACGGCTGCGTCAGCACTTGCTGGGCGTCCCCGTCCACTCCCTACCCCCCGGTCACGGCACACACCACTTGCTCATCCCTTTAAACGACCGGTCCCATCAGCAGGTTCCCGGCACCAACGGATACAGTCACGCCCAGGCAACCACGGGGACAGGAGAGGGTCATTACCGCCAACCGGCAGACGAGCTGGGCGTTCGCCGACGCCTATGTCGCCGAGGACGAGGCGCTGCACTGGGCCCGGGACCGGGCCCGCGAGGCAGGCCTGCGCTCGGTGTCGCCCGGCACGGGCGCGGCCCTGCGGTTGCTCGCCGCCAGCGTGGACGCCAAGGCGGTCGCGGAGATCGGCACCGGCTGCGGCGTCTCCGGGATCCATCTGCTGCACGGCATGCGGCCGGACGGGGTGCTGACCACGGTCGACCAGGAGCCGGAGCACCAGCAGTCCGCCCGCCAGGCGTTCCGCGACGCCGGCTTCGCCGGCAACCGGGCCCGTTTCATCCCGGGCCGCGCGCTGGACGTCCTGCCGCGTCTCGCGGACGCCGGTTACGACCTCGTGTTCTGCGACGGCGACCGGCTGGAGTACCAGGACTATCTCGCTGAATCGTTGCGCCTGCTGCGCCCGGGGGGCCTGGTCGCCTTCGAAGGCGTCTTCGCGAACGGACGCACGGTCGACTCCGGTCCGCAGCCCTCGGAGGTACTGCGGGTGCGCGAGCTGGTGCGGGCCGTCCGCGAGAGCCAGGAGCTGGTGTCCTCACTGCTGCCGGTGGGAGACGGCCTGCTCTGCGCCGTGAAGAGGTGACCGCCCGGTGACCTCCCGGGACCGGTGACGCCCTCCGCCGGCGGGCAAAACAGCCGCCCCGGCACCGCGTGCGGCACCGGGGCGACCGAAGGGGTATGGTCGCTTGCCCGTCAGCCGACGACCTTCTTGAGGGCGTCGCCGAGCGCGTCGGCCTCATCCGGGGTCAGCTCGACGACGAGCCGACCGCCGCCTTCGAGCGGAACGCGCATGACGATGCCCCGCCCCTCCTTGGTCACCTCGAGCGGGCCATCACCCGTCCGCGGCTTCATGGCCGCCATGCTCGTTCCCCTTCCTGAAACCCAGCTAAACCGTCTGAGCCGACGGCCCACTGAAGGGCACCTGCGGTCCTTGAAGCAGGACACACGCCACCGGCATCGAACACATTGCTTCCAGGCCATTATCCCGCATCGCAGGACCCGATGACCAACATCAGTAGGCATCGCTTGGGCAACGCGCGCGAGCAAAACCACTCAATTCGGCGATGTGGCTGCGATACTGCGCCGCCGCACACAGTTCCGGCACCCGGAAACGGACGGGAATTGTTTGACGCAGGTCACACCGAGGGCACGCTCCGGGGCCGGTGATCTCCGTCATGCTGTCCTGCAGACGAGGACGTACCCACCGGTACGTCCCGAGCCGCACACGGAGGGAAACGTCATGGCCGACACCGTGCTCTACGAGGTGAGCGACGGACTCGCGACGATCACGCTGAACCGCCCGGAGGCGATGAACGCGCTCAACGTCGCGGCGAAGGTCGCCCTCCGGGACGCGGTGCGGTCCGCCGCGGACGACGACGCCGTACGGGCCGTGCTGCTGACCGCGGCCGGCGACCGGGCGTTCTGCGTCGGACAGGACCTCAAGGAGCACATCGGGCTGCTGGCCTCCGACCGGCAGGACGGCTCGGGGCGGACCATGAGCACGGTGCGCGAGCACTACAACCCGATCGTCAAGGCGATCGCCGGGGCCGCGAAACCCGTGGTCGCGGCGGTGAACGGGGTCGCGGCGGGCGCCGGCTTCGGTTTCGCGCTGGCCGCGGACTACCGGATCGCCGCCGACACGGCGGCCTTCAACACCTCGTTCGCCGGGGTCGCGCTGACCGCGGACTCCGGGGTCTCCTGGACGCTGCCGCGCGTGATCGGCCCCGGGCGCGCCACCGACCTGCTGCTCTTCCCGCGCAGCATCTCCGCGCAGGAGGCGTACGAGCTGGGCATCGCGAACCGGCTGGTGCCGGCGGCGGAGCTCCGCGCGGAGGCGGAGAAGGTGGCGCGGGCGCTGGCGGAGGGGCCGACGGTGGCATACGCGGCGCTGAAGGAGTCCGTCGCATACGGGCTGAGCCACTCGCTGGAGGAGGCCCTGGAGAAGGAGGACGAGCTCCAGACCCGGGCGGGCTCCTCGGAGGACCACGCGATCGCGGTGCGGGCGTTCGTCGAGAAGGAGAAGCCGGCGTATCTGGGCCGCTGATCCCGGGGCGCCCGGCGTGTCGGGACCGCGCATACGGCGTGGCTGACCGGCACCGTGGCTCACCGCGAGGACCGGGCGGGCACCGCGGTCGTCCGCGCGGCGGGGCCGCACACCGGTGCGGGCCCGCGCCCTCTCAGGCGGCGCTCGCCACGCACCCGGCGCCCCTCAGGGGGCGCTTCTCGCCACGCAGGACTCCAGATGGTCGTTGACCAGCCCGCAGGCCTGCATCAGGGCGTACGCCGTGGTCGGGCCGACGAAGCGCAGGCCCCGCTTCTTCAGCGCCTTCGACAGGGCCGTCGACTCGGGCGTCACCGCGGGGACGTCGGTGAGGGCCTTCGGCGCCGGGCGGCCGGCCGGGTCGGGGGCGTGGGACCAGATCAGGGCGTCCAGGTCGCCGGACGCCCACCCGGCCAGCACGCGCGCGTTGGCGAGCGTCGCGTCGATCTTGGCGCGGTTGCGGATGATGCCGGTGTCGGCCAGCAGGCGCTCGCGGTCGGCGTCGGTGAACTCGGCGACCGCGGCGATCCCGAAGCCGGCGAAGGCGGCACGGAAGCCGGGGCGGCGGCGCAGGATGGTGATCCAGGACAGGCCGGACTGGAACGCCTCCAGGCTGAGCCGCTCGAAGAGGGCGTCGTCCCCGTGGACCGGCCGGCCCCACTCCTCGTCGTGGTACGTCACGTAGTCCGGGGTGGACAGCGCCCAGGGGCAGCGCGGGAGGCCGTCCTCGCCCGGGAGGGCCGCCGGGTCCCCGGTCACGGTCTCCGCGTCCTCCCCGGTCACGGTCTCCGTGTCTTCCCCGGTCACGGCCGCTCGTCCCCGTGGTGCGGGGCGGGCTTGTCCATGGACAGGTGCGCGGCGGCGGCACGGGCGCCGGCCAGCGCGGACTCCAGGTCGGCGATCCGGGCGTCGCGCTCGGCGAGTTCGGCTCCCAGACGGCCGAGGGCGTCGTCCACGTCGGCCATCCGGTAGCCGCGGGCGGCGAGCGGGAAGCGCAGGCCGTCCACGTCCGCGCGGCTGAGCGGACGGTCCGGCGGGAGGTGGTCCACCAGGCGCTCGGGGCCGGCCTCGGGCAGCGGGCTCTTGTCGCCGCCGCCCACCACGGCGAGGGTCACCGCGGCGACCACGACGGCCAGCGCGAGGAGCAGGAAGAGGAACATAACCATCGCCGGGGCCCCCACGGTCGGATGAGTCGGAGTCGGAAGTGCCGAGTCGGAGTCGGATGTGTGGCTCCGATCGTGCCATGCGAGTCTGACACCCGGGGCCGCCGGGCGGACGGAGGCGGCCCGGCGGCCGCCAGGACGGCCCGGGACGGACGCAAGAGGAGAGGTCACAGGGGATGCTCAGGCTGGGCAGGCGGGAATTCGCACCGCACGAGCGGGTGATCATGGCGATCGTGAACCGGACCCCGGACTCCTTCTACGACCGGGGCGCCACGTTCCACGACGAGCCAGCGCTCACGCGCGTGGAGCAGGCCGTGGCCGAGGGCGCCGCGATCATCGACATCGGCGGGGTGAAGGCCGGTCCGGGCGAGGAGGTGACCGCCGAGGAGGAGGTACGGCGGACGGTCGGCTTCGTCGCCGAGGTGCGGCGGCGCTTCCCGGAGGTCGTGATCAGCGTCGACACCTGGCGTCACGAGGTCGGCGAGGCCGCGTGCGAGGCGGGCGCGGACGTGCTGAACGACGCGTGGGGCGGGGTCGATCCGCGGCTCGCGGAGGTCGCCGCGCGGTACGGGGCGGGGCTGGTGTGCACCCACGCGGGCGGCGCGCAGCCGCGGACGCGGCCGCACCGGGTGACGTACGACGACGTCATGGCCGACATTCTCGAGGTGACCGTGGGTCTGGCGGAACGGGCGGTGTCCCTGGGGGTGCCCCGGGAGTCGGTGATGATCGATCCGGGGCACGACTTCGGGAAGAACACGCGGCACAGCCTCGAGGCGACGCGGCGGCTCGGCGAGATGGTGGCCACGGGGTGGCCGGTGCTCGTGTCGCTGTCCAACAAGGATTTCGTCGGCGAGACGCTGGACCGGCCGGTGAAGGAGCGGGTGGTGGGGACGCTGGCGACGACCGCGGTGTCCGCGTGGCTGGGCGCACGGGTGTACCGGGTGCACGAGGTCGCCGAGACCCGGCAGGTGCTGGACATGGTGTCGTCCATCGCGGGGGAACGGGAGCCGGCCGTGGGGCGGCGGGGGCTGGCGTAGCGCGCCGGGGCGCGTCCGCTGGGGGGCGTGAGGGGGCGGGTGGGGCTGAGCCGTGTTTCGCCCCCTCCGCCCCTTTCCCGTCCTGTCCTCCGGGCTCGGCCCCCGGGCCCCCGGGCCCCGGCCTTCGCCCACCCGCCGCCCGGCTCAGGCGTTCCGAGGTGGCCCCGAAGAGCCGGTCAGCGGCCCGCCTCCTTGGAGACCAGGGCCACCGCCTCGTCCACGTCGTCCGTGACGTGGAAGAGCAGAAGGTCCTTCTCGGCCGCCTTGCCCTGGGCGATGACCGAGTTGCGGAGCCAGTCGACCAGGCCGCCCCAGTAGTCCCTGCCGAACAGGACGATGGGGAACTGGGTGACCTTCTGGGTCTGCACGAGGGTCAGCGCCTCGAAGAGTTCGTCGAGCGTGCCCAGGCCGCCGGGCAGGACCACGAAGCCCTGGGCGTACTTCACGAACATCAGCTTGCGGACGAAGAAGTAGCGGAAGTTCAGGCCGATGTCGACGTAGCGGTTCAGCCCCTGCTCGAAGGGCAGTTCGATGCCCAGGCCGATGGACATGCCGTCCGCCTCGAGGGCGCCCTTGTTGGCCGCCTCCATGGCTCCCGGGCCGCCGCCGGTGATGACCGCGAAGCCCGCCTCGACCAGGCCCCGGCCCAGTCGCACCCCGGCGTCGTACTCCGGCGAGTCGGCCGGTGTCCGCGCCGAGCCGAAGACACTGATGGCGGGCGGGAGTTCGGCCAGCGTGCCGAAGCCCTCGATGAACTCCGACTGGATCCGCAGCACCCGCCAGGGGTCGGTGTGCACCCAGTCCGACGGGGCACGCTCGTCCAGCAGGCGCTGGTCGGTGGTGCTTCCCTGCACCTGGCCCCGCCGGCGGAGCACCGGTCCCATCCGCTTCTCCTCCGGTGGCTGCCGCTTGCCCTCCGGGTTTCCCGTAGCCATGTGCGCTCCCTCCGATTGCCAGGTCGTACCGCCTCAGCGTAGATCTACGCGGCTTACGTACGGGGGACGTCAGCATGTCCACGCGAGAGCGTTCCAAACGCCCCGGCGGCCGTACGGCTCACGCCGTCAGCCAGGACCGCAGGCGCTCCTCCCCCGCGAGGATCTTGGCGGTGTCCACCCGCTCGTCCCGCTTGTGCGCCAAGTGGGGGTTTCCGGGGCCGTAGTTGACCGCCGGGATGCCCAGGGAGGAGAAGCGGGAGACGTCCGTCCAGCCGTACTTGGGCTGCGGGGTGCCGCCCACCGCCTCGATGAAGGCCGCCGCGGCCGGATGGGACAGACCGGGAAGTGCCGCGCCGCTGTGGTCGTCGACGACGAACTCCGCCACACCGCAGTCCGCGAAGACCTCACGGACGTGGGCCAGGGCCTCGTCCTCCGTACGGTCCGGGGCGTAGCGGAAGTTCACGGTGACGACGCACTCGTCCGGGATGACGTTGCCGGCCACTCCCCCGGAGATGCCGACCGCGTTCAGCCCCTCGCGGTACTCCAGGCCGTCGATCAGCGGGTAGCGCGGCTGGTAGGCGGCCAGGCGGTCGAGGATCGGGGCGGCGGCGTGGATCGCGTTGGAGCCCATCCAGCCGCGCGCGGAGTGGGCGCGTTCGCCGGTGGTCTTCAGCAGCACCCGCAGGGTGCCCTGGCAGCCGCCCTCCACCTGCCCGTCGGAGGGTTCGAGCAGCACCGCGAAGTCGCCCTCCAGCCACTCGGGGTGTGCCTCGGCCACGTGCTTCAGACCGTTGAGGCCGGCGGCGACCTCCTCGTTGTCGTAGAAGACGAAGGTGAGGTCGCGGTTGGGGGCGGGGACCGTGGCCGCGAGGCGCAGCTGGACGGCCACGCCCGCCTTCATGTCGCAGGTGCCGCAGCCCCACAGGGTCCCGTCGGCGTCGAGCCGGGAGGGGACGTTCTCCGCGATCGGGACCGTGTCGATGTGACCGGCGAGGATCACCCGCTCCGCGCGCCCCAGCCGGGTACGGGCCACGACGTTGTTGCCGTACCGGTCGACCGTGAGGTGCGGCAGTGCGCGCAGCGCGGACTCGATCGCGTCCGCGAGGGGCTTCTCGGCGCCGCTCTCGGAGGGGAAGTCGACGAGTTGCGCGGTCAGGCGCGCGGCGTCCAGCGTGAGGTCAAGCGGGGTGTCGGCCATGCCGTCGACCCTAGCGCGCAGGGCGTGCGGCCCACTGTCCGCACCCGGCTCACATGGAACCGTACTCTCCAGTACCTTGTACGCGTGCCAGAGCCGTCACTTCCTTCAGAGCGCACGCGTCGCGGCCGTCTTCCCCGTCTGGGCGCCGGCCTCGTGGTGCTGTCCGCGGTCGCCGGATATGTCGCGGTGCAGTACGACACCGGGGGCGCGGTGGGCCCCGGGTGCAAGGTCGTGTCCGACAGGGGCGACGGGGCGACGTACGAGTTCACGCCCGAGATGGCGGCGAACGCGGCGACGATCACCGCCGTGGGCACCGCGCGTGACCTGCCCGAGCGGGCGGTGACGATCGCGCTGGCGACCGCCCTGCAGGAGTCGACGCTGCGCAACATCGACTACGGCGACCGTGACTCGCTCGGCCTGTTCCAGCAGCGTCCCTCGCAGGGCTGGGGCACGCCGAAGGAGATCATGGACCCGTCGTACGCGGCGGCCACGTTCTACGAGCATCTCGAGGAGGTGCCGGGCTACACCCGGCTGCCGCTCACCGTCGCCGCGCAGCGGGTGCAGCGCAGCGGCTTCCCGCAGGCGTACGCCAAGCACGAACCGGACGCCGCGCTGCTGGCCGCCGCCCTCACC
>NZ_NEUB01000361.1 GCF_002910825.1 Streptomyces sp. SM1
CGCCCCGGTGTGCGCAGCGGCGGGTCCGCGCCCGGTCCGGCCCTCGCACTTCCGCCCCATCACTCCCTCACGCTCCTTTACGCGCCCCGTCCCCGTATCCGCTCCGGCGTGCCGTGCGGGGCGCGGATGCCGCGCTGCCGTAGTGATTTGGCCGTTCTCCCAGGTCGCCGACGGAGCGGGCCGGGCCCGGCGGTATGCCGCTGACCGGATGCGTCGGCCCGCGCGCACGGCGCGTCCGCCGCCGTGCGCCCCCTGGGCGCTGGCTGGTTGCGTGCCTCTTTGTGAAAAGGCGTATTCGCTCAGTAAAGGTAAGGCGTAGGGTCGGGCATATGCGGACTGGGGTTTCCTTATCGGGCGGGGTGCGGCGCAGGCCGCGGTCGGGAAGTGGAGGGGGGCGATGAACGACGGCACGGTGACTCTTCCCTGGCTCGTCGTGCGCCAGGACGACAACGGCAATCGCTACCGGGTGGGCAGGTACGCGACCCGCGCCGAGGCGGAGAGGATCGCGGACAGCCTCGACGGGCGCGGACACAAACAGCTCTACTGGGTCGAGCGGATCAGCCGGGCGGGAACACCGGCGGACTGACCCGTACCGGAACGCCGGCCCGGACCACCGGAATGTGGGCGCGCGGGCCTTCGCCGGACGCGGCGGGCCCCTCCCGTAGGCTCCGGCGCATGAGCGAGCGGATCGTGGTGGTCGGTGCGGCCCTGTGGCACGAGGAGCGGCTGCTCGCCGCCCGCAGAAGCGCGCCCGCCGAACTGGCCGGGCGCTGGGAACTGCCGGGCGGCAAGGTCGAGCCGGGGGAGAGCCCGGACGCGGCGGTGGTACGGGAGTTGCGCGAGGAACTCGGTGTCGACGCCGAGGCGGGAGAGCGCGTCCCGGGTCAGTGGCCGCTGCGGACGCCGTACGTGATGCAGGTGTGGACCGCCCGCCTGCGCCCCGGATCCGCGGCGCCCCGGCCCCTCGAGGACCACGACGACCTGCGCTGGCTCACCCCGGACCGGATCTGGGACGTCGACTGGCTCGACCACGATGTGCCCGCCGTCCGGGACGCCCTCGCCCATCTCGGCCTGGCGAGAGGGCGTGCGAAGCACGACTCCGGCGCGCGGGCGCGGGAGTGACGGGGCGTGGGCGCCTTTCCGCGCCTTTCGTGCCACGACGTGCCGCCGAACACGGTACTCCGTCCGGAATATCGGGCATGTGCCTATCAACCCCATGAAATCGGACATGGGGTGAGCCTCCTCTCACTCCCCCGGGCGGGGAAGTGATCCGTGTGACCGACACCGACGGCGACCGGGCCGCGTGGACCTTCTCCGCCGACCCCGGAGCCGTGCGCGCCGCCCGCCGCGCCGTCCGCCGCCAACTGCGTCTCTGGGACCTCGACAGCGTCGGCGACCTCGCGGCCCTGCTGGTCGGCGAACTGGTCACCAACGCCCTGCGGCACGCCACCGGCCCCATCGGTGTCCGCCTGGTACGCCCCGACGGCCTCGCCGACATCCTCCTCGTGGAAGTCTCCGACCCGCTCCCCGATCCCCCGCGCGAACGCCCCGCCCGGCCGGAGGACGAGGGCGGGCGCGGACTGCAGCTCCTGGCCTCCGCCTCCCGCCGCTGGGGCACCCGGCCCGGTGCCGTCGGCAAGACCGTGTGGTTCGAACTCACGGTCCCGCGTTGAGCCCTCGCACGGCCGTTCACCGGTGTACGCGACCGCCCCTTCCGTCGAGTGACCGGTTCCGGTCCGTGGCGGTTGTCGAAGAGGGGGGTTCGACGACGTGTCCGCTGGTTAGAAGACTGGAAGTGTTCTCACGGCGCGGACCGAAATGCATCGGGACCGTGCTGTGATCGTGAACACCGTGTTGTGCGGCGCCGTAGTGCTGGATACTGCGGGCAGCCGCCCCCGGTGACCGGTGCCGGACGCGGTGAGCTGGAGGGGACGGTTCGCGTGAGCGGGATACCAGCGAAGGCCACGGAGTCCGAGGACTCGTCGGGCGGCGCGAGGAGCGGGGCCACAGGCGGCCCCTTCTCCGGCGATGCCCCGTCCGGCGACGGGATGTGGCAGAGCAGTCCGCCCGGCTCCATGTACGACTACATCAAGGTCGCCTCGTTCTCCATCGGTCCGGACGGACTGGTCGACCAGTGGAGCCTGCGCGCCGAGCAGATCTTCGGCATCCCCGCGGACCGCGCCGTCGGCATGGACCCCATCGAGGCGTTCATCGAGCCCGTCCGCCGGGAGCGCGGCCAGCGCAAGATGGCCGAGATCCTCGACGGCCGGGAGTGGACCGGAGTGGTGCCCTTCCGGCTGCCGGACTCCCTGGTGGCGGACGAGCGCGACCGTGAGGGTCTCGCCGAGGTCTACGTCATGCCGACGCGGACCGAGGAGGGCGAGAGGGCCGCCGTCTGCATCGTCGTCGACGTCCGCACCCTGCGCCGTATCGAGACCGATCTCGCCGCCTCGCAGGCGATATTCGGCCAGTCTCCGTTCGGCTTCCTGCTGATCGACGCCGAGCTGCGGGTACGGCGCGCCAACCACCGGTTCGCGTCCATCTTCGGCGGCACCCCCGACGACCACCGCGGCAAGGGTGTGCACGACTATCTGCCGCGCGGGGAGGCCGAGCGGGTCGCGGCGACCCTGCGCCGGGTCCTGGAGTCCGGCAACTCCATCACGGACATGCACGTCACGGGCCATGTGCCCGGCTCCGACGAGCGCCGCCACTGGTCCGTCAACCTCTACCGCGTCCACAGCGGCAGCGGCCGGCCCATCGGCATCGCCTGGCTCGGCACCGACATCACCGCCCGCCGCGCCGCCGCCCGGGAGGCCGCCGCCGCACGGCGCAATCTCGCCCTTCTCAACGAGGCGGGCGCCCGGATCGGCAACTCCCTGGACCTGGAGACGACCGCCCGCGAACTCCTCGACGTCGTCGTCCCCGGCTTCTGCGACCTGGCCACCGTCGACCTGTACCAGGGCCTGCTGGCCGGTGACGAGACGCCCCCGGGACTCGCCGACGGCAGCGCGGAGGTACGCAGGGTCGCCTTCGCCAGCGCCGTCTCCGACGCGCCGTTCAGCAGCAGCGGGGATCCCGTCAAGCTGGGCGCCGTCCACCACTACCCCTTCAACTCGGCCTGTGCGGACGCCCTGCGCACCGCCCGCCCGCAGAAGGTCCCCGGTGAGGACGGGGGGCTGGTGCAGTCCACGCTCGCCGTGCCGATGGTCGCCCACGACACCGTGGTGGGCCTCGTCCAGTTCGCCCGCACCAAGGGCAGCGAGCCGTTCGGCGACCGCGACCGCGACCTCGCGGTCGAACTGGCTGCGCGGGCCGCCGTCTGCATCGACAACGCCCGCCTGTACCGGCGCGAGCACGAACGCGCGCTGATACTGCAGCGGTCGCTGCTCCCGCCCGGCGACCCGGAGGCGTCCGGCCTCGACATCGCCTGCCGCTACCTGCCGGGCAGCATGGCGACGGGCCGGTCCAGCGAGGTCGGCGGTGACTGGTTCGACGTCATCGAACTGCCCGGTCACCGCACCGCGCTGGTCGTCGGCGACGTCATGGGGCGCGGTCTGCGCGCGGCCGTGGCGATGGGTGAACTGCGCACCGCCGTACGCACCCTGGCCCAGCTCGACCTGGAACCCGCCGAGGTGCTCTCCCAGCTGGACGAGATCGCCCGGGGCCTCGGCGCCCCCGGCGGGCCCTCCCAGGCCTTCGCGGGAGGCGTCCAGCAGGCCACCAGAGCCGCCCGCCGCCCCCGCGAGGCGGATCTCTCCGAGGTCTACCTGGCAACCTGTGTCTACGCCGTCTACGACTCGGTGACGAGGCGCTGCACGTTCGCCAACGCGGGCCATCTGCCGCCCGTCCTGGTCGAACCGGGCGAGCCCGCGCTGATGCTGGACGTGCCGCCCGGCATGCCGCTCGGCGTCGGCGGGGAGCCCTTCGAGGAGGTGGAGGTCGAACTGCCCGAAGGCGCCCTGCTCGCGCTCTACACGGATGGACTGGTCGAAAGCCGCGATCACCCCCTCGACGAGGGCCTCCAGGCCTTCGTGAGCGCCCTGAGGGACCCCTCCGCACCTCTGGAGGACGTCTGCGACCACGTTCTCAACACCCTCGACACCCACCACGGCGAGGACGACATCGCCCTGCTGATGGCCCGCGTCCAGGGACTGCCCGCCGACTCCGTCGGCGACTGGACCCTGCCCCGCGAGCCCCGCAGCGTGGGCCGCGCCCGCGAGTACGCCCGGACACAACTGCTGGCCTGGGGCATGGAGCCCCTGGTCGACACCACGGAACTCCTGGTCAGCGAACTGGTCACCAACGCCCTGCGCTACGGCGAGGGCGAGATCAGGCTCCGGCTCCTCCTCGACCGCACCCTGGTCTGCGAGGTCTGGGACTCCGGCCTGGTCCAGCCCCGCCGCCGGCGCGCCCGCGACACCGACGAGGGCGGCCGCGGCCTCCAGCTCGTCGGCCTGCTCAGCGCGGCCTGGGGCTCACGCCGTACCCCGCGGGGCAAGACGGTCTGGTTCGAACTCCCCCTCCCCGGCACCGACACGACCCTCACCGACCCGGCGGAGGCCCTGCTGAGCCTGTTCTGACGGTACGCCGGCGTAGTGCGTACGCTCGTGCCGTGCACCTCAATCCCGCCGCCCCGGTCCGCCTGACGACCGGCGGCCTCACCCTGCGCCCCTGGACCCCGGAGGACGCCGCCGCCCTCGCCGAGCCGTACCGGGACGAGGCCCTGCGCCGCTGGGTGAGCGCGCCCGTGCACGACGAGACGGACGCGGCGCGCCGGGTGGCCGAGCAGCGGCGCGGCTGGGAGACCGGCGAACGGCTCGCCTTCGCCGTGGTGGAGACGGGGTCGCCCGGCACCCGGCCGGCGGGCAACGTGGTCCTCGAACGCCGTGCCACGCCCTCCTCCTCGGCCGAGGTCGGCTACTGGACGGCGGCCCACGCACGGGGCCGGGGGAGTGGCCCCGCGCGCTGTGACGGCCCTGGCCGACTGGGCGTTCGCGACCTTCGCGCGGGAGGGCCTGCTCCGTCTGGAACTGCTGCACCAGGTGGACAACGCGGCCTCCTGCCGGGTCGCGGAGAAGAGCGGCTTCGCCCTGTCCGGCGTGCTCCCCGCCGCCCCGCCCGCCTTCCCCCTGAACGGCCACCGGCACATACGGCAGGCGCCCACCGCGGCGTGATCGCAACCGGAACACCCGTTCCCCTCGTCCTCCCCTCAACATCAACCACACGGCTGCCGCGAGGGAGTCGACACGCGAAGGGGAGCCGGCATGGAGCGTACGGACCCGCAGGAACCGTCGACCCCGGCGGACCCCCCGACCCCGACCCCGGAACCGGCCGGGGCGAGCGGTCCGGACGGCGACGGCGACGGCGCCACCCCGCGGGAGCCTGCCGAGGCCGGCTCACCGCCCGGCGAGCCGCGTGCGCAACCCGGGCCGTCGCGTGCGGAGCCGGCAGGAGCGGGTGACGCGGGTGACGCGGTCTCCCCGGGGGAGCGGACCGAAGGCGACTCCGCCGCGGTCCCCGACGGGCGGGCCGGCGGACGCCGCAGACCCTGGGTCCGCCGGGTCAGACGCGCCGCCCTCGTGCTCGCCCTTCTCCTGATCGTGCCGATCCTGGCCGTCGAGACCGCCCTGCGCGTCAACTACATGGGTGATCCGGTGGACGGCACGTACACCGTGACCGGGACGCCATGTGGCTCGGGCACGCCTGGGTGGACGGGCGGAAGCAGGACGCCGACGTCACCGCGTTCGCCCGCCGCCTCGAGGACACCGGCATCCGTGACCTCTACGTCCACTCCGGTCCGCTGGAGCACGACGGCACCCTGCCGAAGTCCACGTACCCGCGCGCCCGCCGGCTGATCGACGCCGTGCACCGCGAGCTGCCGGGCGTCCGGGTCCAGGCGTTCCTCGGCGATGTCCTCGCCAACGGGGGCCCCGACGGACTGCACCTGGACCGCGCCGCCACCCGCGCGGAGGTCGTCCGCAGCGCCGGCCAGGTCCTGGACGCCGGCTATGAGGGCGTCCATCTCGACCTGGAACCCCTGCACTCCGACGATCCGGACTACCTCTCGCTCCTGGACGACCTGCGCACCGTCGCCCGGGCCGAGGACGCCCAACTGTCCGTCGCCGCGCACCAGATCGCCCCGCTCCCGGAGCTCCACACCGTCGCCGGTCTCTTCGCCGACAACCCCAAGTGGTGGTCCCAGGCGTTCTTCGGCCAGGCCGCCCGGCGCGTCGACCAGATCGCCGTGATGTCGTACGACACCGCGCGGCCGCTGGAGAGCACCTACGGCGGCTACGTGGCCCAGCAGACCTCGCTCGCCCTGGAGGTCACCCCGCCCACCACCCACCTGCTGATGGGCCTGCCGTTCTACTACGAGAGCAACCCCAGCCACTGGGGTCACGCCGAGACCGTGGCCGCCGCCGTACGCGGCGTCCGCCTCGGTCTCTCCCGGACGGACGCCGACCGCGAACTCTTCGGTGTGGCCCCGTACATCGACTTCGCGGCGACGGAGACGAACTGGAAGGAGTACCGGCAGGGCTGGGTCCGCTAAGGCCTGTCCGAGGACCGCCTCCTGATCTTCGATCCCAGCCACACCAGCGGGTCGTACTTGCGGTCCGCCGCCCGCTCCTTCATAGGGATCAGCGCGTTGTCCGTGATCTTGATGCCCTCGGGGCAGACCTCCGTGCAGCACTTGGTGATGTTGCAGTAGCCGAGGCCGTGTTCGTCCTGTGCCGTGCGTGCCCGGTCCAGGCCGGACTCCCCGGCCGCGTCCAGCGGGTGCATGTCCAGCTCCGCGATCCGCATCAGGAAGCGCGGCCCGGCGAACACCGGTTTGTTCTCCTCGTGGTCACGGACCACGTGGCAGACGTCCTGGCACAGGAAGCACTCGATGCACTTGCGGAACTCCTGCGAGCGGTCCACGTCCTCCTGCATCATCCGGTACTCGCCCGGACCGACCCCCTCCGGTGGTACGAAGGCCGGGACCTGCCGGGCCTTGGTGTAGTTGAAGCCGACGTCCGTCACCAGGTCGCGGATGACCGGGAAGGCCCGCAGCGGCGTCACGGTGATCGTCTCGTCCGGCTCGAAGACCGACATGCGGGTCATGCACAGCAGCCGCGGACGCCCGTTGATCTCCGCGGAGCACGAACCGCACTTGCCGGCCTTGCAGTTCCAGCGCACGGCGAGATCCGGGGTCTGGGTGGCCTGGAGGCGGTGGATGATGTCGAGCACCACCTCGCCGTCGTTCACCTCGACCCGGAAGTCCTCCAGGCCGCCGCCCTGCACGTCCCCCCGCCACACCTTGAAGCGGGCCTCATAGCTGCTCACTCGTACAGCTCCTCTTCGGCGAGGTACTTGACCAGCTCCTCCTTCTCGAAGAGGGCGAGCAGGTCGGTGCGGATGGGTTCGGTGGTCTCGCGGGTGAGGGCGATCCGGCCGCGCACCGCTTCGGTGACCGGGAGACCGTCCGTGTGGTCGGCGAGCTCGCAGAGCAGGTTGACGTTGCGCCAGGACCGGTCCATCCCGGAGTGGTCCTCACGCGTGTGCCCGCCGCGCGACTCGGTGCGCTCCAGTGCCGCCCGGGCCACGCACTCGCTGACCAGCAGCATGTTCCGCAGGTCGAGCGCCAGGTGCCAGCCCGGGTTGAACTGCCGGTGCCCCTCGACCCCGGCGCGGCGGGCCCGTACCCGCAGCTCGGCGAGTTTGGCCAGGGCCTGCTCCATCTCGGGTGCGCGGCGGATGATGCCGACCAGGTCGTTCATGGCCTGCTGGAGCTCCTGGTGCAGCGTGTACGGGTTCTCCGGGGGGCCCTCGTCCGGTTCCCCGCTCTCCGCCGAGAACGGGCGCAGGGCCTCCGCGGCGGCCGTGTCGACCTGTACGTCGTCCGCCCGGGGGCGCGAGGTGCCCGCCCGGCCCGCGTACTCGGCCGCGTGCCGTCCCGCCCGGCGCCCGAACACCAGCAGGTCGGACAGGGAGTTGCCGCCGAGCCGGTTGGAGCCGTGCATGCCGCCGGCCACCTCACCGGCGGCGAACAGCCCCGGCACCCCGCGCGCCGCCGCCGAGTCGGAGTCGACGGCGATGCCGCCCATCACGTAGTGGCAGGTCGGCCCGACCTCCATCGCCTCCGCCGTGATGTCGACGTCCGCCAGCTCCTTGAACTGGTGGTACATCGACGGCAGCCGCCGTTTGATCACCTCGGCGGGCATCCGGGTGGACACGTCCAGGAAGACCCCGCCGTGCGGCGAGCCGCGGCCCGCCTTCACCTCGGCGTTGATCGCGCGGGCCACCTCGTCGCGGGGGAGCAGTTCGGGCGGGCGCCGGTTGTGGTCCGGGTCCTCGTACCAGCGGTCGCCCTCCTCCTCGGACTCGGCGTACTTCTCCTTGAAGACGTCCGGGACGTAGTCGAACATGAACCGCTTGCCCTCGGAGTTGCGCAGCACCCCGCCGTCCCCGCGGACCGACTCGGTGACGAGGATCCCCTTCACCGACGGCGGCCAGACCATGCCGGTCGGGTGGAACTGCACGAACTCCATGTTCAGCAGCGGCGCCCCGGCCAGCAGCGCCAGCGCGTGCCCGTCGCCGGTGTACTCCCACGAGTTCGACGTCACCTTGAACGACTTGCCGATCCCGCCGGTCGCGATCACCACGGCGGGCGCCTCCAGCACGAAGAAGCGCCCGGACTCCCGTTCGTAGCCGAAGACCCCGCTGACCTTCTCGTCCTCCTTCAGCACCCGGGTGACCGTGCACTCCTGGAAGACCTTCAGCCGGGACTCGTGGTCCCCGGTCTCCCGGAAGTCCTCCTGCTGGAGCGCGACGATCTTCTGCTGGAGGGTGCGGATCAGCTCGAGGCCCGTACGGTCGCCGACGTGGGCGAGGCGCGGGTACTCGTGGCCGCCGAAGTTGCGCTGCGAGATCCGGCCGTCCTTCGTCCGGTCGAACAGCGCGCCCCAGGTCTCCAGCTCCCACACCCGCTGCGGCGCCTCCCGGGCGTGCAGCTCGGCCATCCGCCACTGGTTGAGGAACTTCCCGCCGCGCAGGGTGTCGCGGAAGTGCGTCTGCCAGTTGTCGCCGGAGTTGACGTTGCCCATCGCCGCGGCGATGCCGCCCTCGGCCATCACGGTGTGCGCCTTGCCGAACAGCGACTTGCAGATCACGGCGGTACGGGCGCCCCGCTCGCGGGCCTCGATGGCGGCGCGCAGCCCGGCACCGCCGGCCCCGACCACGACGACGTCCCACTCCTGTCGGTCGACCACGGACATCAGTCAAAGCCCCCAGCTAGAAGAAGCGCGGATCGTCGAAGACACCGGACGCGACGAGGTACACGTAGAGGTCGGCGAGCGCCACACTCAGCAGCGACGCCCAGGCGAGCTGCATGTGCCGGGCGTTGAGCCGGCCCACCCACTGCCACATCCGGTAGCGCACGGGATGTCTGGAGAAGTGCTTGAGCTTCCCGCCGACGATGTGCCGGCAGGAGTGACAGGAGATCGTGTACGCCCAGATCAGCGCGATGTTGACCAGGAACACCAGGGTGCCGAGCCCCATGTGGCCCCAGTTGTAGTCCTGGTCGCGGAAGGCGAGCACGGTGTCGTAGGTCAGGATGCCGGCGACCAGCAGCGCCGCGTAGAAGAAGTACCGGTGGATGTTCTGCAGGATCAGCGGGAAGCGGGTCTCCCCGGTGTACCCGGCGTGCGGTTCGGCGACCGCGCAGGCCGGCGGGGACGCCCAGAAGCCCCGGTAGTAGGCCTTTCGGTAGTAGTAGCAGGTCAGCCGGAAGCCGAGCGGGAAGATCAGGATGATGATCGCCGGTGAGAGGCCCCACCAGCTTCCGAACAGCTCCCAGTTGGGTCCGGCCTTCATCGGCTCGCAGTTCTCCGCCAGGCAGGGCGAGTAGAACGGTGAGACGTACGGCGCCGCGTAGTAGTCGGCGTTCGCGAGGGCCCGCCAGGTCGAGTAGACGACGAAGGCGAGCAGCCCGGCCGCGGTGGCGGCCGGGGCCAGCCACCAGCGGTCGGTCCGCAGGTGCGGGGCGGCGATCGCGGCGCGTGTACCGGTTCTCACGCCGCCGCTTCGGGGTTGGGGTTCTGTGGCAGGAGGTTCCGTGCCAGTGGCCACTTGTCCACTCCGGTAGGGGTCAGGGGGACGCCGCGATCGGCGGGGGTCAGGGGGCGTGACGGCCGCGGGCGCCGAGTCCCTCGTCGTCCGTGTCCACCCACAGCGAGGGGTCGTAGGGCGTGTCGGAGATGGTCACGAGGTCGGGCCGCTTCTGGGGGGCCGCCGTGGTGGCCGCCGTCTCCCGCAGCAGCGCGATGCTCTCGCGCAGGTGATGGGTGTCGGACCGGACGCGGCGCATCTCCAGGCCGCCGGAGCCCAGCGTCTTCTCCAGCCGCCCCACCGACCGGATCAGGTCGTCGAGACAGCGCTGGACGGATGTCAGTTCGTCGTGCACGGACATGACTTGCCCTCACTTCCACGGGTCTTCGGGCCCAAGGCGGCAACGTTCATGCGCCTGCGAGTGTTGCGCGTCACACCTTGTGCTGTGAAGGGATGTGCATCGATTGGCCGAGGCGTACGGGTGCACCGGACGGTGCGTTGCGCCGCACGGGTGGGGTTGACACCCGTGGCCGCCGTGTCGCCCTGAGTTGCCGAACCCTTTCCTCTTCAGTGGGCCGCATACATCGGATGAACTCCAAATACCACCAAAAGTGATCGTAACGCCCGCGGCTTCCCGGAGGTACCCAGAGATGTCCCACGACGGCGCCGGACCGCGCGCGGCTCTGCGCTCGGTCGCCCTCCTCACCGCCGGCATGCTCGCGGTGCCCGCACTGGCCGGATGCGGTTCCGACGATCCCGCGGGCAAGCCGCTCGCCGGAGCGGACATCGCGGAGGCCGACCGGGCGAAGGTCGCCGACGGGGGCACCCTGCGCTGGGCCGTGGACACCGTCCCGGACACCCTGAACACCTTCCAGGCGGACGCCGACAGCACCACCTCCCGGATCGCCCAGGCCGTGCTGCCCTCCCTGTACCGGATGGACGGCCAGGGCCGGGCGGTGCGCAACCCGGACTATCTGGAGTCCGCCGAGGTCGTCGACACCGAGCCCAAACAGGTGGTCCTCTACAAGCTCGACCAGCAGGCCGTCTGGAGTGACGGCCGCGAGATCGGCGCCGCCGACTTCGCCGCACAGTGGCGCGCCCTGTCCGGCAAGGACACCGCCTACTGGACCGCCCGCAACGCCGGCTACGACCGCATCGGCAAGATCGAACGGGGCAGGAACGACCTCGAGGTCAAAGTCACCTTCAGCCGCCCCTACGCCGACTGGAAGTCGCTGTTCACCCCGCTGTACCCCAAGGAGGTCATGGGCACCCCCGACTCCTTCAACGACGGGGCGCGCGAGAAGCTGAAAGTCACCGCGGGACCCTTCACGGTGGAGAAGGTCGACACCGACGGGAAGGAGGTCACCCTCACCCGCAACGCGCGCTGGTGGGGCGACCCGGCGAGACTCTCCAAGATCGTGCTGCGCTCCGTCGCCCACGACAAGCGGATCTCCGCGCTCAGCAAGGGCACCATCGACCTGGCCGAGATCGACCCCGGTGCCGCCGGCCGGATCACCGCCGCCGCGCTTCCGCCGGCGAAGAGCGGAGGCACCCCCCTCGCGGGCCCCGGCGCGGACCGCTCCGCCGCCGACGCGCTGCGCTCCTGGGCGGTTGCCAACGGCTCCGACGAGGACGCCGCCGACGAGGAGATCACCGCCCGCAAGAAGCTCCGCAAGAAGGCCGAGAAGTACGCCCGCCGGCAGAAGGCGCTCGGCGGCTTCGAGGTCCGCAAGTCCCTGGAGCCCGCCTACACCCAGCTCGCCCTCAACGGTGCCGAGGGACCCCTCGCCGACGAGCGGGTCCGCCGCGCCGTGGCCCGCGCCCTGGACCGCGCGGACATCGCCGAGGCCGTCCTGAAGCCACTGGGCCTGCCCGCCGAGCCCGTCGGCAGTCATCTCGCGCTGGCCGGCCAGACCGCCTACGCCGACGGCAGCGGCGCCCTCGGCGAGCAGGACGCCAAGGAGGCGCGGGCGCTGCTCGCGGACGCCGGCTGGGTGCGGGGAGGGCCGGTCGAGAAGAAGCAGGACGACGAGGAGGAAGCGGCCGGCGCGGAGTCGGAGAAGGACGGCACCTCCGGAAGCGAGTCCGGGGACGGCGAGGACGCCGACGACGGGACGTACATCGTCGGCGAGGACAACGACAAGGAAGACAAGGAAGACAAGGAAGACAAGGAAGACAAGGAAGACAAGGGTGACGGGTCCGGCGGATCCGGCGGGGACGACAAGGCCCCGCGCGACTCCGGCACCGGTACCAAGCAGCTGAACCAGGGCAGCGCCCCCGGCGCCTACGCCCCCAAGGGCACCGCCGCCCCGGCCCGCGCGGAGAACGCCCCCGTCGCCAAGGACGGCAAGGCGCTCACCCTCCGCTTCGTCCTGCCCTCCGGGCCCGGCTCGGAGACGTCGGCCACCGTGGCCGGACGGATCTCGAAGATGCTGGAGAAGATCGGCATCCGCACCGACATCTCCAAGGTCGACAACGACAGCTACTTCAAGGACCACATCGCCTCGGGCGAGTACGACCTCGCCCTGTACTCGTGGCCCGCGACCGCCTTCCCCGCCACCGACGCCCGCCCCGTCTACTCCAAGCCGGTCCCGGCCGCCGACGGCTCGCTGAACGTGGAGCAGAACTGGACCCGCGTCGGCACCGACCAGGTCGACCAGCTCTTCGACCAGGCCATCGGCACCCTGGACGACAAGGAGCGCCGCTCACTGATCCGCAAGGCGGACTCCCGTATCTGGGCGGCGGCCGGCTCGATCCCCCTCTTCCAGCGCCCGCAGCTCGTCGCGGCCCGCAAGAACCTGGCCAACGCGGGCGCCTTCGGCTTCCGCACCCCGGTCTTCGAGGACATGGGCTTCCTCAAGAAGTCCGCCCAGGGCCCGTCCGGCTCGCCGGCCGGATCCGGCTCGGGGGGCTCGCCGGAGGCGAAGCGTCCGGAGGAGCCGTCCGGGGACTGACCGGCCCGGGAACAAGCGAAAGCGGCCCACCCCGCGCGGGGTGGGCCGCTTTCCCTGTGATCCGGAGCCTTACCCGGTCAGCCGTGCTTGGCGCGGCTGGTGGCGCGGGCGCGCTCGCGGGCGTCCAGGTTCACCTTGCGGATGCGCACGGCCTCCGGGGTGACCTCCACGCACTCGTCGTCACGGCAGAACTCCAGGGACTGCTCCAGCGACAGCTTGCGCGGCGGGACGATCGCCTCGAACGAGTCGGCCGAGGACGACCGCATGTTGGTGAGCTTCTTCTCCTTGGTGATGTTGACGTCCATGTCGTCGGAGCGGGAGTTCTCGCCGACGATCATGCCCTCGTACACCTCGGTGCCGGGCTCGGTGAACAGCACACCGCGCTCCTGCAGGTTGGTCATCGCGAACGCGGTGACCGCGCCGGCGCGGTCGGCGACCAGCGAGCCGTTGTTCCGGGTGGTCAGCGTCCCGAACCAGGGCTCGTGGCCCTCGTGGATGGAGTGGCCGATGCCCGTGCCGCGGGTCTGGGTCAGGAACTCCGTACGGAAGCCGATCAGACCGCGGGAGGGCACCACGAACTCCATGCGCACCCAGCCGGAGCCGTGGTTGGACATGTTGTCCATCCGGCCCTTGCGGACGCCCATGAGCTGTGTGACCGCGCCCATGTGCTCCTCGGGCACGTCGACCGTCATGCGCTCGACGGGCTCGTACGTCTTGCCGTCGACCTCCTTGGTGACGACCTGCGGCTTGCCGATGGTCAGCTCGAAGCCCTCCCGGCGCATCTGCTCGACCAGGATGGCCAGCGCCAGCTCGCCGCGGCCCTGCACCTCCCAGGTGTCGGGGCGCTCGGTGTCCAGGACGCGGAGCGAGACGTTGCCGATCAGCTCGCGGTCCAGGCGGTCCTTGACCTGGCGGGCGGTGACCTTGCGGTCCTTGACCGCCGCCTTGTTGCCGGCGCCCTTGCCGGTGCCGCCGCGGCCGACCAGCGGGGAGGTGTTGGTGCCGATGGTCATGGAGATCGCCGGCTCGTCCACCGTGATCAGCGGCAGCGGGACGGGGTTCTCCGGGTCGGCCAGGGTCTCGCCGATCATGATGTCCGGGATACCGGCGACGGCGCAGATGTCACCGGGGCCGGCCTTCTCGGCGGGCTTGCGGGTGAGCGCCTCCGTCATCATCAGCTCGGAGATGCGCACGTTGCTCACCGAGCCGTCGCGCTTCATCCAGGCGACCGTCTGCCCCTTCTTCAGCTCGCCCTGGTGGACGCGGAGCAGGGCGATACGGCCGAGGAAGTTGTCGGCGTCGAGGTTGGTGACGTGGGCCTGGAGCGGGGCGCCCTCGTCGTAGGTCGGCGCCGGGATGTAGTCCAGGATCGTCGAGAAGAACGGCTGCAGACTGGTGGAGTCGGCGGGGACCGTGCCGTCGTCCGGCTTGGTCAGGGAGGCGACACCGTCGCGGCCGCAGGCGTAGACGATCGGGAACTCGATCTGCTCCTCGTCGGCGTCCAGGTCGAGGAAGAGGTCGTAGGTCTCGTTGACGACCTCGTCGATCCGGGCGTCCGGACGGTCCGTCTTGTTGATGCAGAGAATGATCGGCAGCTTCTGCTGCAGCGCCTTGCGCAGCACGAAGCGGGTCTGCGGCAGCGGGCCCTCGGAGGCGTCCACCAGCAGCACCACACCGTCGACCATCGACAGGCCGCGCTCGACCTCACCGCCGAAGTCGGCGTGGCCGGGGGTGTCGATGATGTTGATCGTGATGGGCTCCCCGCCGTCCTTGGGGTGGTACTTCACCGCCGTGTTCTTGGCGAGGATCGTGATGCCCTTCTCACGCTCCAGGTCGTTCGAGTCCATCATGCGGTCGTCGACCGAGTCGAGCTGGTGCGCGGCGAAGGCGCCGGCCTGCTTGAGCATGCCGTCGACGATGGTGGTCTTGCCGTGGTCGACGTGGGCGACGATGGCGACGTTGCGGATGTCGTGGCGCGTGGCCATAAAAGGCGTACTCCCGGAGTGCTGTGGAATGCCCTGCACGAGCATGTGTGGTGTGCGGGCCCTGCCGGGCTGACACACGCCACGGCCGCACTCCATGGTACGGCGCCGCCGCGAGGTCCGCCGTCGCGCGCCGGAGAGCCCCCTGCGGCTCCCGGGGTCCGGGAAGAGTCGTTCGGATATCGGAGTGCACGGAAACACGTTTCGGACATGTAAACAAAATGGTGCGCCTAAATGTCCGTAATGTCGATATTCAATTGTCGGTGTCAAGCGCGCGTAGGTGTCAATCGTTGCAATTTTTGCTCAAAATATGGACGGTAGGGAGATCCCTATGCCTTCCGCCCTTGACGCGCGTTGACCGTCTTGGCGAAAGTTCCCCCAAACCACAGAACCTGCCGGTATCTGTGCTGCGCTCAACTCTCCAACCCCCCGGGGGACGAACACAACATGACCAGTCCAACCAAGGCCGAGGACTCGGGGTCCGCGGTCGCCTTGGAACCCGAACTGGCGTCGACCAGCGAGACCGCCAAGAACAAGACGGGCCTCGAGGGCCGATCGCCTGGCCGACTCATGTGGCAGCGCTTCCGGCGTGACCGTACCGGTATGATCTGTGCCGCGGTAGTTATTTTCTTCTTCGCCATCTCCCTGCTGGCACCCCTGCTCACCGCGATCAGCGGGACGAACCCGTACACCCTGTACGGACAGGACCCCACCTACGCGGACAGTCCGGTGCTCGACGACTTCGGTCTTCCGCTGGGCTACTTCGGCGGCGTCTCCGCGGAGCACTGGTTCGGTGTCGAGCCGCAGTACGGCCGCGACCTCTTCGCCATGATGATCTACGGCATGCGGACGTCCCTGTACATGGCGCTGGGTGTGTCCACCCTGCTGACCCTGACCGGCGTCCTCATCGGTGTGGTCGGCGGCTACTTCGGCGGCCGTACCGACTACTGGCTCGGCCGGGTCACGGACTTCTTCCTGTCCTTCCCCTCGCAGCTGTTCTTCATCGCCTTCATGCCCGTGGTGACCGCCTTCTTCGTGGACCCCCGGGAGGAGACGCCCACCTACTTCAGGGCGCTGGCCATTCTGATCGTGCTGTGGGTCCTCGGGTGGATGGGCATGGCGCGACTCGTCCGGTCCGTGGTGCTGGCCCTGCGTGAGCGTGAGTTCATCGAGGCCGCCAAGGTGTCCGGTGCCTCGCCGGCGAGGATCATCCGCAAGGAGATCCTGCCGAACATCGTCACCCCGGTGCTGGTGCAGTACACGTATCAGCTGCCCAGCACCATCCTGACCATCGCCTTCCTCTCCTTCGCGGGCGTCGGATTCGTCGAGCCCACGCCGGACTGGGGGCGCCTGTTCGCCGCCGGCGCGCAGTACACCCAGCAGGACCCGGCGTTCATCTTCTTCCCGGGTATCGCGCTGGTCATCTTCATCCTGTGCTTCAACCTCCTCGGAGACTCGGTACGGGATGCCTTCGACCCCAAGTCCGGGCGCTGAACCGTCCATTGGTGGGGGGTGGCTGCCGCCCCCGCGTCGGCCCTCCAGCCGCGTCAGGCAGTAACTATGGATCACAGAGACAGGTAGGTGCACTCACCTCATGAAGCTCAACTCGCGCAGAACTCGCGCCATTCTGGTCGCGATCGCGGCCGGCTCCCTCGCGCTCACGGGCTGCTCGGAGAACACGGGCGGTGACTCCGGCAAGGACTCCAAGAAGGACCAGGAGGAGGCAAAGGAGCAGTCGAAGGGCGTCGAGTACCTTGACGCCGCGGCCTCGACCGGTCCGGCCGAGGAAGTTCCGGGCGCCAAGCCGGGCGGTACGATCACCGTCTACCAGGAGTCCGGCATCACGCACATGGACCCGGGCCAGATCTACGTCTCCGACGCCGGCCAGCTGTCCAACCTGCTCTTCCGTGGTCTGACGAACTTCCAGGAGGACGGCAAGGGCAACGTCGCCGTCGTGGGTGACCTCGCCACCGACGCGGGCAAGGCGTCCAACGACAACAAGACCTGGACGTTCACGCTCAAGGACGGCGTCAAGGACGAGAACGGCAAGGAGATCACCTCCGCCGACGTCCGCCACACCGTCGAGCGCCTGTACGCGGAGTTCATCTTCGACGGCCCGACGTTCCTGCAGACCTGGCTGAGCGGTGCCGACTACCGCAAGGCCCTGCCGGACGGCGGCTTCGGCTCGAAGCACCTGCCGGCCACCGTGCTGGACACCCCGGACGACAAGACCATCGTCTTCCACTTCGACCAGCCGCGTCCCGACCTGCCGATGACGCTGGCCATGCCGGGCTACTCCATCGTGCCGGAGGAGACCGACACGAAGGAGAAGTACGACAAGAAGCCGGTCGCCCTCGGCCCCTACAAGATCGGTGAGATCAAGGCCGGCAAGTCCCTCAAGCTCATCAAGAACGAGAACTGGGACCCGAAGACCGACGCGGTGCGCCACCAGTACGTGGACGCCTTCAACTTCCAGTTCGGTGTCACCGAGTCGACCCAGACCAAGCGTCTGATCGCCGACCAGGGTGTCTCCAAGAACGCCATCCAGTTCACCGGCGGCGTCGACTCCACCCAGATCCAGAACGTCATCGGCGACCCGGCCGTGAACAAGCGCACCATCAAGGGCTACCAGCCCTACGTGATGCAGCTCACGTTCAACCTGGACCGGGTCAAGAACAAGGCGGTCCGTGACGCCATCACCTACGGCGTCAACTCGAAGTCGCTCATCGCTGGTGAGGGTGGCGCGTACGGCGGGGACGTCGCGCCGAACCTGTTCGCCCCGACGCTGCCGGGCTACGACGCGACGTACGACCCCTACGGTCGTCTGAAGATGCCCAGCGGCAACATCGAGAAGGCCAAGGAGCTCCTGAAGGACGTTCCGGCCGCGGAGAAGAAGCTGGTCTTCGCCTACCCGAACTCCGAGCCGGGCCAGAAGCGCAAGGTCGCCATCGAGGACGCGCTCGGCAAGATCGGCATCGACGTCGTCTCCAAGGAGGTCGACTCCGCCAGCTTCTACGAGCAGATCGGCAAGATCAACAACGCGTACGACATGTACATCACCGGCTGGGGCCAGGACTGGCCGTCCCCGGCCACGGTCGTCACGCCCATCTACGACGGTGACCAGGTCAGCGACGGCAAGTCGAACTACTCGCACATCAAGGACCCGAAGGTCCAGGAGCTGATCAACAAGGCCCTGACCGAGCAGCCCGAGGAGGCGGCGAAGACCTGGAAGGCGGCTCACGAGTACATCCTCGAAGAGGTCAACCCGGCCGCTCCGCTGTGGTACACGAAGCAGTTCCAGCTCTACGGTTCGAACATCGGCGGTGCCCGCTACAGCACCGAGTCCAGCTACATGGACATCACCCGGCTGTTCCTGAAGTCGTAACCCGTTGCGGCTGACCGCGGGGGCACGCACCAGGCGGAGCGTGCCCCCGCGGTTCCGTGAATCCGTCCACCGTCTCCGCAGAGAGCAGCTCCCACCGCCATGCTTCAGTTCATACTCCGGCGCTCCGTCGGCGCTGTCGTCACCCTGTTTCTGATCGGCGCCGCAACCTTCTTCCTCTTCGTCGCCGCGCCGTCCGACTACGCCTCCCTGGCCTGTGGCAAGGACTGCTCGCCCGAGAGACTGGAGGACATCCGGCACGCACTGGGACTCGACCTGCCCCTCGCCACACAGTTCTGGGACTTCATGTCCGGCATCGTGGCCGGCCGTGACTTCCCCGACGGCGACTGCCCCGCCCCGTGTCTCGGACAGTCCTTCTACTACAGCGAGAACGTCTGGGACCTGATCGTCGACCGGCTTCCGCTGACGCTCTCGCTCACGGTCGGCGGCATCGTCTGCTTCCTGTTCGTCGGTCTCGGCACGGGCATGCTCGCCGCCTACCGCCGCGGCACCCTCGTGGACAAGGTCGCCACCGGCGCGTCCATGGTTCTCAGCTCGTTCCAGATCTACTTCCTCGGCCCGATCGTGCTGCTGATCTTCGTCTACAGCACCGGTTGGATGGAGGACCCGAAGTACGTGCCGTTCACCCAGGATCCGGTCGGCTGGCTCGTCGGGCTGTCCATTCCGATCCTCGTGATGTCCACGATCTTCACCGCGCAGTACACCCGTATGGCTCGCTCCTCGATCATCGAGCAGCTCCAGGAGGAGCACGTGCGCACCGCCCGGGCCAAGGGCATGCCGCGCAGATACGTCTTCTTCCGCTACGCCTGGCGCGGCGCGATGATTCCGATCGTCACGATTCTCGGCATCGACATCAGCGCCCTGCTCGGCGGCGGCGTCGTCACCGAACTCACCTTCTCGCTCCAGGGAATCGGCCGTCTCGCGGTCGACGGCGCGGTCCAGAAGGACCTTCCGCTGACGATGGGTGTCATGCTCGTGGGAGCCTTCTTCATCCTGCTCATGAACATCCTCGTCGACATCGCGTACGCCTGGATCGATCCGCGCGTCCGGCTCTCCTAGGAAGAACGAACCACCGTGACCACACTGACCAAAACTGAGGACTCCCCGGCCCCGACCGGGCCCGAGAGCTTTCTCTCGGTCCGTGACCTGAAGGTGCGGTTCTCCACCGAGGACGGCATCGTCAAGGCTGTCGACGGCCTCTCCTTCGATGTCGAGCGCGGCAAGACCCTGGGCATCGTGGGCGAGTCCGGCTCCGGCAAGTCCGTGACCAACCTGACGGTTCTCGGCCTGCACAACCCGCTGTCCTCCACGGTCGAGGGCGAGATCCTGCTCGACGGCCAGGACCTCGTCACCGCCGCCGAGAAGGACATGGAGCGGCTCCGCGGCAACAAGATGGCGATGATCTTCCAGGACCCGCTGACGGCCCTCTCGCCGTACTACACGGTGGGCCGCCAGCTCTCCGAGCCGTACATGAAGCACACCGGGGCCTCCAAGAAGGAGGCCAAGGACCGGGCGGTCCAGATGCTGGAGAAGGTCGGCATCCCGCAGCCCAGGACGCGCTTCGACGACTACCCGCACCAGTTCTCCGGCGGTATGCGCCAGCGCGCGGTGATCGCCATGGCGCTGATGTGCGACCCCGAGCTGCTGATCGCCGACGAGCCGACCACGGCGCTCGACGTGACCGTGCAGGCGCAGATCCTGGACCTGCTCAGGGACCTCCAGCAGGAGTTCGGCTCCGCGATCATCTTCATCACCCACGACCTCGGCGTCATCGCCAACATGGCGGACGACCTGCTGGTGATGTACGCGGGCCGGGCGGTGGAACGGGGCACCACCAAGGAGGTGCTGGGCCGGCCGACGCACCCGTACACCTGGGGCCTGCTCAGCTCGATGCCGCGGCTGGACGGTGACATCAACGAGGAGCTGATGCCGATCCCCGGTTCCCCGCCGTCGCTGCTCAACCCGCCCTCGGGCTGCCCCTTCCACCCGCGCTGTGCCTACACGGACCAGGTGGCGGGTAACCTCTGCGCCGACAGCCGGCCGACGCTCGCCCCGGGCCGCGCCGCCGCGTGCCACCTGACGGCGGAGCAGAAGCAGACCATCTTCATCGACAAGATCCAGCCCCGGCTGCGCTAGGGAGAACCGAGATCATGAGTGAGAACCTCACCCTCCCCGCACAGCAGGGCTCCACGGGCAACCCCTCCTCCGCGGAGACGCTGCTCAGCGTCGAGGGCCTGACCAAGCACTTCCCGATCTACGGCGGGTTCCCGATCAAGCGGAAGGTCGGAGCGGTCCAGGCGGTCGACGGCGTCGACCTGACCGTGGGCGTCGGCGAGAGCCTCGGCCTGGTCGGGGAGTCCGGCTGCGGGAAGTCGACCACGGGCCGGCTCATCACCCGCCTGCTGGAACCGACCGGCGGCCGGATCACGTACAAGGGCCAGGACATCACGCACGCCAGGCGCAGGCAGCTGGCGCCGGTCCGGTCCGAGATCCAGATGATCTTCCAGGATCCGTACTCCTCGCTGAACCCGCGGCAGACCGTCGGCAGCATCATCAAGTCGCCGATGGAGGTCAACGGGATCGACCCCGCGGGCGGCCGGGAGAAGAAGGTGCGCGAGCTGCTCGAGCTCGTCGGCCTCAACCCGGAGCACTACAACCGCTTCCCGCACGAGTTCTCCGGCGGCCAGCGCCAGCGCATCGGCGTCGCCCGTGCCCTCGCGCTGAACCCGAAGCTGATCGTGGCGGACGAGCCGGTCTCCGCGCTGGACGTGTCGATCCAGGCGCAGGTCGTCAACCTGCTGAAGAAGGTCCAGGACGAACTGGGCATCGCCTTCCTCTTCATCGCGCACGACCTGGCGGTGGTCCGGCACTTCTCGCACCGCGTGGCCGTGATGTACCTCGGCAAGGTGGTCGAGGTCGGCGACCGGGAGTCCATCTACAACGGTCCCCGGCACCCCTACACCCACGCGCTGCTGTCGGCGGTGCCCGAGGTGAAGGTGGCGGACGAGGGCGAGGGCGAGGGCGAGGGCCGGGAGCGCATCCGCCTCTACGGTGACGTGCCCTCGCCGATCATGCCGCCGTCCGGCTGCCGCTTCCGCACCCGCTGCTGGAAGGCGCAGGACAAGTGCGCGACGGAGGAGCCGCCGCTGGTGCAGATCTCCGGCAACCGCGACGGCCACCTGACGGCCTGCCACTTCCCGGAGGGCCCGACCACGGAGTCCCGTGGCGAGGACGTCGTCCTCGACCCGGCGCTGAAGGCCCTGGAGAAGTCCGCCGAGAAGGACTGACCCCTCGTCGGACGCCACGGCTGCCGTCCGCCCCTCGGGGCGGACGGCAGCCGTCGCTCGTTCAGGGGGTCTCTTACGTACATATGGCTGGAGCCCTCCCCGTACAGGTGCCGTGCGAGTGCGGCATGCGCTCTTTGCGCCGATATTGGCGTCAACGATCGGCGCACGTACGAGGAGGCACCCCATGCGCGGAGCCATGCACGCCAAATGGGCCGCCTGCGCGGTGGCGGTCGCCCTCGCCGCGACCGCCTGCGGCGGAGGCGGGGACGGCGGGAGCGGCGACTCCGGGGCCGTGCTCAGCGCCTCCTGGGGCGATCCGCAGAACCCGCTGGAGCCGTCGAACACCAACGAGGTGCAGGGCGGCAAGGTCCTCGACATGATCTTCCGGGGGCTGAAGCGGTACGACCCGGAGACCGGCGAGGCCAAGGACATGCTCGCCGAGAAGATCGAGACCTCCGACTCGCAGACCTTCGACGTCACCGTCAAGGACGGCTGGACCTTCAGCAACGGCGAGGAGGTCACCGCCCAGTCCTTCGTCGACGCCTGGAACTACGGCGCCGGCCTGAGGAACAACCAGCGCAACTCGTACTTCTTCGCCTACATCGAGGGATACGACCAGGTCCACCCCGAGGAGGGCGAGCAGACCGCCGACACCATGTCCGGCCTGGAGGTCACCGGCGACCGCACCTTCACCGTCAAGCTCACCCAGAAGTTCTCCACCTTCCCCGACACCCTCGGCTACAACGCCTTCGCCCCGCTGCCCCGCGCGTTCTTCGACGACCACGACGCCTGGGTGAAGAAGCCGGTCGGCAACGGCCCGTACCTGGTCGACGCGTACACGCGCGGCTCGCAGATGTCCCTGCGCACGTGGGACGACTACCCGGGCGACGACAAGGCGCAGAACGGCGGCGTCGACCTCAAGGTCTACACCGACAACAACACCGCCTACACCGACCTGCTGGCCGGCAACCTCGACCTGGTCGACGACGTCCCCGCCGCCCAGCTGAAGAACGTGAAGAACGACCTCGGCGACCGCTACCTCAACACCCCGGCCGGCATCATCCAGACCCTCGCCTTCCCGTTCTACGACGAGAACTGGAACAGGCCCGGCTCGGAGAAGGTCCGCAAGGGCCTGTCGATGGCGATCGACCGGGGGCAGATCACCGACACGATCTTCCAGCAGACCCGCACCCCCGCCACCGACTGGACATCCCCCGTCCTCGGCGAGGACGGCGGCTTCCAGGCCGGCCTGTGCGGGGAGGGCTGCGAGTACAAGCCCGACGAGGCGAAGAAGCTCATCGAGGAGGGCGGCGGTCTGCCCGGCGGCAAGGTGACGATCACCTTCAACGCGGACACCGGCTCGCACCGCGAATGGGTCAACGCCGTCTGCAACTCCATCAACAACGCGCTGGGCAACGAGCGCGCCTGCACCGCCAACCCGGTCGGCACCTTCGCCGACTTCCGCAACGAGATCACCGACCGGAAGATGACGGGGCCGTTCCGCGCCGGCTGGCAGATGGACTACCCGCTCATCCAGAACTTCCTCCAGCCGCTCTACTACACCGACGCCTCCTCCAACGACGGCAAGTGGTCCAACCAGGAGTTCGACGGCCTCGTCGACCAGGCCAACCAGGAGACCGACACCGCCAAGGCCGTCGACCTGTTCCAGCAGGCCGAGGGGGTCGTCCGGGACAACATGGCCGCCATCCCGCTCTGGTACCAGAACGGCAGCGCCGGCTGGTCGGAGCGGCTGTCCGACGTCAAGCTCAACCCGTTCAGCGTCCCCGTGTACGACCAGATCAAGGTGAGCTGATCCGCCGTGGGACGCTATGTCGTCCGGCGTCTGCTCCAGATGATCCCGGTGTTCATCGGGGCCACGCTGCTGATCTTCCTCATGGTCAACGTGATGGGCGACCCCATCGCCGGACTCTGCGGTGAACGCCAGTGCGACCCGGCGACCGCCGCCCGCCTCGAGCAGGAGTTCGGCCTCGACAAGCCCGTCTGGCAGCAGTACGCGACCTACATGGGGAACGTCTTCACCGGCGACTTCGGCACGGCCTTCAACGGCCAGGAGGTCACCGAGCTGATGTCGACGGCGTTCCCCGTCACCATCCGGCTCACCCTCATCGCGATCCTCTTCGAGATCGTCATCGGCGTCACCCTCGGCGTGGTCACCGGACTGCGCCGGGGACGCCCCGTCGACACCGGCGTCCTGCTGCTCACCCTCGTCGTCATCTCCGTGCCCACCTTCGTCACCGGCCTGCTGCTCCAGCTGCTGCTCGGCGTGAAGTGGGGCTGGATCCGCCCCTCGGTCTCCTCCGAGGCGCCCTTCGACGAACTGATCCTGCCCGGACTCGTCCTGGCCTCCGTGTCCCTCGCCTACGTCACCCGGCTGACCCGCACCTCCATCGCCGAGAACCGCCGCTCCGACTACGTCCGCACCGCCATCGCCAAGGGTCTGCCCCGGCACCGGGTGGTCGTCCGGCACCTGCTGCGCAACTCTCTGATCCCCGTGATCACCTTCATCGGGGCCGACATCGGCTTCCTCATGGGCGGCGCCATCGTCACCGAGCGGATCTTCAACATCCACGGCGTCGGCTACCAGCTCTACCAGGGCATCCTCCGGCAGAACACGCAGACCGTCGTCGGCTTCGTCACCGTGCTGGTGCTGGTGTTCCTGGTCGCCAACCTGATCGTCGACCTCCTGTACGCCGTACTCGACCCGAGGATCCGTTATGCCTGACGGCCGTCACGAACCCGAACAGGCCATCGCGGGGACCGGGATGGGCGGCACCATGGACCTGGGCGTCGACGAGGCCGAGACGCTGGAGAAGCGGCCGGGCCCGGACGGCACCGGACCGGGGGACCGTCCGCGCTCCCTGTGGTCCGACGCCTGGCGCGACCTGCGCCGCGACCCCGTCTTCATCGTCTCCGCCCTGGTCATCCTCTTCCTGGTCCTCATCTCCCTGTGGCCCTCGGCGATCACCTCCGGCAGCCCTCTCACGTGCGACCTGTCCAAGGCCCAGCAGGGCTCCCAGTCCGGCCATCCCTTCGGCTTCGACGGCCAGGGCTGCGACGTCTACACCCGCACCGTCTACGGCGCCCGTACGTCCGTCGCGGTCGGCGTCCTCGCCACCCTCGGCGTCTCCGTCCTCGGCAGCGTCCTCGGCGCCCTCGCCGGGTACTTCGGCGGCGTCTGGGACTCGGTCCTGTCCCGGATCACCGACGTCTTCTTCGCCATCCCCGTCGTGCTCGGCGGACTGGTGCTGCTCTCCGTCATCACCAGCAACACCATCTGGCCGGTCATCGGGTTCATCGTGCTGCTGGGCTGGCCGCAGCTCTCCCGCATCGCCCGCGGCTCCGTCATCACCGCCAAGCAGAACGACTACGTGCAGGCCGCGCGGGCGCTCGGCGCCTCCCACTCCCGCCTGGTGCTCCGGCACATCGCGCCCAACGCCGTCGCCCCGGTCATCGTCGTCGCGACCATCGCGCTGGGCACCTACATCTCGCTGGAGGCCACCCTGTCCTACCTCGGCGTCGGCCTGAAGCCGCCCAGCGTCTCCTGGGGCATCGACATCTCCGCGGCCTCCCCGTACATCCGCAACGCCCCGCACGCGCTGCTGTGGCCCTCCGGGGCCCTCGCGCTCACCGTCCTGGCGTTCATCATGCTCGGCGACGCGGTGCGCGACGCCCTCGACCCGAAGCTGAGGTGAGCCGCCGTGCTGCTCGAAGTGCGTGACCTGCACGTGGAGTTCCACACCCGGGACGGGGTCGCCAGGGCCGTCAACGGCGTCAGCTACGGCGTGGACGCGGGCGAGACCCTGGCCGTGCTCGGCGAGTCCGGCTCCGGCAAGTCCGTGACCGCCCAGGCCATCATGGGCATCCTCGACATCCCGCCCGGCCGGATCACCGGCGGCGAGGTCGTCTTCCAGGGACGCGACCTGCTGAAGCTCAGGGAGGACGAACGCCGGCGGATCCGGGGCGCCGAGATGGCGATGATCTTCCAGGACGCGCTGTCGTCCCTCAACCCCGTGCTCACCGTCGGCGACCAGCTCGGAGAGATGTTCACCGTGCACCGGGGCATGTCGCGCAAGGAGGCGCGGGCCAGGGCGATCGAGCTGATGGACCGGGTGCGCATCCCCGCCGCCCGGGAGCGGGTCAGGCAGTACCCGCACCAGTTCTCCGGCGGTATGCGCCAGCGCATCATGATCGCGATGGCGCTGGCCCTGGAACCCGCCCTGATCATCGCGGACGAACCGACCACCGCCCTCGACGTGACCGTCCAGGCCCAGGTCATGGAACTGCTCGCGGAACTCCAGCGCGAGTACCACATGGGCCTCATCCTCATCACCCACGACCTGGGGGTGGTCGCCGACGTCGCCGACCGCATCGCCGTGATGTACGCGGGCCGGATCGTCGAGTCGGCACCGGTCCACGACATCTACAAGGCCCCGGCGCACCCGTACACCCGCGGTCTGCTGGACTCCATCCCGCGACTGGACCAGAAGGGCCAGGAGCTCTACGCCATCAGGGGACTGCCGCCCAACCTCATGAACATCCCGCCGGGCTGCGCCTTCCACCCCCGCTGTCCCCTGGCCCGGGACGTCTGCCGCAGCGACGAGCCCCCGCTGTACGAGGTCTCGCCGACGCGGGGGAGCGCCTGCCACTTCTGGAGGGAGTGCCTGGATGAGTGAGCCCATCCTGGAGGTCGAGGGCCTGGTCAAGCACTACCCGCTGACGCGCGGCGTCGTCTTCCGCAAGCAGGTCGGCGCCGTGCGCGCGGTCGACGGTGTGGACTTCCACCTGGGCCGGGGCGAAACCCTGGGCATCGTCGGCGAGTCCGGCTGCGGCAAGTCGACGGTCGCGAAGACGCTGGTCAATCTGGAGCGTCCGACGGCCGGTTCGATCCGGTACAAGGGCGAGGACATCACCCGGCTGTCGGGCAAGGCCCTCAAGTCCGTACGCCGCAACATCCAGATGGTGTTCCAGGACCCGTACACCTCCCTCAACCCCCGTATGACGGTGGGGGACATCATCGGGGAGCCGTACGACATCCATCCCGAGGTGGCTCCCAAGGGCGACCGGCGCCGGAAGGTGCAGGACCTGCTGGACGTGGTCGGCCTCAACCCGGAGTACATCAACCGCTATCCGCACCAGTTCTCCGGCGGCCAGCGCCAGCGCATCGGCATCGCGCGCGGGCTGGCGCTCCGCCCGGAGATCATCGTCGCCGACGAACCGGTCTCCGCGCTGGACGTCTCGGTGCAGGCGCAGGTCATCAACCTGATGGACCGGCTGCAGAGCGAGTTCGACCTCGCGTACATCTTCATCGCGCACGACCTGTCGATCGTCCGGCACATCTCGGACCGGGTCGCGGTGATGTACCTCGGCCGGATCGTGGAGACGGGCAGGGACGCCGAGATCTACGACCATCCCACGCACCCCTACACCCAGGCGCTGCTCTCCGCCGTCCCCGTCCCCGACCCGGAGGCCCGGGAACACCGGGAGCGGATCATCCTCAGCGGTGACGTCCCGTCCCCGACGAACATCCCCTCCGGATGCCGTTTCCGCACCCGCTGCTGGAAGGCGCAGGAGCGCTGCGCGCTGGAGGTGCCGGCGCTCGCGGTGCCGGCCTGGTTCGAGGCGGCCGGGGGCCCCGCGGCCCACGACTCGGCCTGCCACTTCGCGGCGACCGTGCCGATCAGGCGCTCCGCGCCGGGGCAGGTGGTGCCACCGGAGGAGCGTCCCGGGGGCACCGTCTGAGCGCCTTGGCTGAACCGGCCACGTGCCCGGCCGCGTTGCCGGGGCGGCACAAGGGTGTCCCCTCGCGTCTCGCGTGACGAGCCGCGAGGTCTGCGGGCACTGCCCCTTCCGTAGGGAGAACACTCATGAGAAGGCTTCGTCCTGGCGCCGTGGTGGCAGTCGGTGCGACCGCCGCGATGGCAGCGGTGATGCTGGGCAGCGCACAGGCCTCGGCGGCGACCGAGTCCTCCGCGAACAGACTGGTGAAGGTCGAACGGCTCACGCCGACCACGTCGTTCGCGGACACGCCCATCGACCCCGTACAACTCGCGCTCCTGCAGCAGCTCGCCGGGTTGGACCTCTCCGGCCTCTCCAACCCGTAGAAGCAAGGGGACGGGCCGGGGTGACATGGCTCACCCCGGCCCGGCTACGGCACCCGCACGGCCGCACGATGTTCAGCGTTCCGTGTCCGTATATCGGTACCGCTTCCGTGGAGTTGCCTCCGCGTTAACGCGGTCCGTCCCCGTTCGGCAGGGACAGCGAGCGCCTGAGGAAGTCGAGCTGGAGGCGGAGCAGGTTCTCGGCGACCTCCTCCTGGGGGGTCATGTGCGTCACGCCGGACAGCGGCAGCACCTCGTGCGGCCGGCCGGCCGCGAGCAGCGCGGAGGAGAGCCGCAGGGAGTGCGCGACCACCACGTTGTCGTCCGCCAGCCCGTGGATGACCATCATCGGGCGGTGCGGTCCGGCCGCGTCGACCAGACCGGCGTCGTCGATCACCGAGTTGCGGCGGTAGACGTCGGGCTGCTCGTCCGGGTGGCCGACGTAGCGTTCCTGGTAGTGGGTGTCGTAGAGGCGGAGGTCGGTGACCGGGGCGCCCACCACCGCCGCGTGGAAGACGTCGGGGCGGCGCAGGGCGGCGAGGGCCGCCAGGTAGCCGCCGAAGGACCAGCCGCGGACGGCGACGCGGTCCAGGTCGAGCGGGAAGTCGCCGGCGAGCGCCTGGAGGGCGTCGACCTGGTCCTGGACGACGACGGCCGCGATGTCGTCCTTGACGGCCTTCTCCCAGGCGGGCGAGCGGCCCGGTGTGCCGCGCCCGTCCGCGACGATCACCGCGAAGCCCTGGTCGGCGAACCACTGCGAGGTCAGATACGGGTTGTGGGCGGCGACCACCCGCTGACCGTGCGGACCACCATAGGGGTCCATGAGCACCGGCAGAAGGGTGTCACCGGCGTAGTCCCGAGGCATAAGCACGGCGCACGGGATGCGGCGTGCGCCCCCCTGGGTCAGGGTCACGCGGAGGGACATACCGGGGTCTTCGGCGTGCGAGGGGACAGTCGCCGTCGGTTTCCCGTCACGCAGCACCACCGCCCGGGAACCTGGCCGGTCCGGGGTGGCGGAGACGAGCACGGTGACACCCCCGGCCCGTACCGCGGAGTGCACACCCGGCCCCTGCGAGAGGCGCTCCATGCCGAGTTCGTTCACCCGGTAGACGTGCACCTCGCCGATCTCGGGACCGGTGGCCTCCTCGCCCGCCGACGCCGAGACCAGCACATCGTCGTCGGAGACGTCCAGTACCGCCCGGATGTGCAACTGTGCCCCGGTGAGCGGTCGTTCACCGACGGCGAGGCGTCGCGCGCCCCCCTCGTCGGCGATCCGCACCAGCTGTCCGGAAGGGCTCCAGCGGGGTACCCCGGGGAAAAGTTCAAGCCAAGTTGGATCTTCGTCGGCGTGCACCATCCGGGTCGCGCCGGAGTCCGGGTCCACGGCCAGGATCAGCTGGGCCTGCTGGTCGCGCGCCTGTACGAGAAGCAGCGGTGCACCGGCGGCTGACCAGTGCACATGCGCCAGATAGGGGTACCGCGCACGGTCCCAGGAGACCTCCGTGCGGGTCCCTTCCAGGTCGAACACGAACAGCCGGACGTCCGCGTTCGGGGTGCCCGCCGCCGGGTAGCGGACGGGGTGCGGCTCCCGTCCCGGGTGGGCGGGGTCGGAGATCCACCACCGCTGTACCGGCGTGTCGTCCACCCGCGCCACCAGCAGCCGGTCCGACTCCGGTGCCCACCAGAAGCCCCGTGAACGCCCCATCTCCTCGGCCGCGACGAACTCCGCCAGACCGTAACCGACCTCCTCGGACTCGGGGGTCGCGAGCGCGCGGTCGTCCGCCCCCTCGGCTCCGGTCACCCGCAGCGCCCCCCGGGCGACGTAGGCGACGTGCCGCCCGTCGGGTGACGGCCGCGGATCGATCACCGGTCCCCGGACGGGCAGTTCACGCGCCGTCCCGGCCCGCAGCTCGGCCGTGAAGAGCCGCCCTGACAAGGTGAAAGCCGCCAACTCGACGGCCGCGTCGGTGGCGTAGCCGACGATGCCGGCACCGCCCTCCCGGCTCCGCTCGCGCCGCGCGCGTTCCGCGGCGGAGAGGTTCTCCGAGGCCCCGCCCAGGAGGGCGCGCGGGTCGGCCGCCACGCGCTCCCCGCCCTCCCCGGTGTCGAGGACCCAGAGTGAATTGGCCCGGTCCGTACCGGAACCCGAGCGCAGGAACACGACACGCGAGCCGTCGGGAGCCACGGTGAACGAACGCGGCGCGCCGAGCGTGAAGCGCAGGGTGCGGGCGTGCCGTCGGGGGAAGGAGTCAGCCTCGGTCGTCATGCCATGACCATATTGGCCATGCGCCCCCTTGTGCGGCCGTGCGCCGACCGATGCGCACGTACGGATAGTTATGATCGTTAGCGCATAGTGGGTATGAACCTGCTGGCTGCTGTGTGGATCTATCTGCCCCCATATTCCTACCCCCGCGCCCTGGGATCCTTGGAGGTGAACCGCCGTGGCACTCTCGATTTCGGCGGTGGTGCTGCTGGCGATCATCGTCTTCCTGCTCATCAAGAAGTCGGGTCTCAAGGCAGGGCACGCCGTGGTGTGCATGCTGCTCGGCTTCTACATGGCATCGTCGACGATGGCGCCCACCATCAGCGAGCTCACGACGAACATCGCGGGGATGATCGGCAGCATCAACTTCTGAGCACCGCCTTCCGGCCGGTACCCGTGGCCCGTCCCGGAGCCCGGCCGGAGTCCACGTCCTGCCCGTCCTCCCTCCCCGCTCCGTCCTCCCCTCCCGCTCCCCGCGTCGGCCTCCTGGGCTCCGGACCGGCGACGCCGGACGGGATGAACGCGTGCCCGCTCCGTCGCGCTCTCCGCCGCGCGGCCGGACGCCGGCACAGCGGCGGCTCGGAGGGCGGGCCGTGACGGAAGGGTGGGGCAGTGGCAGCCGTACCGGCCCCCGACGGCCGTCACGTCGTCTGCGGCGACTCGGCCGGGGCCGTGCGGCTGTGGGAGATCGACTGGGAGCCGGCCGTCGACGGCACCCGCGGCGGGCGCGGCGGCCGATCGTCCCGGCTCGTGCCCACCGGCCCCTCGCGTGTTACCCGTCGGTAAGGAATGATGGTGGAGCCATCAACCACGTGCGCAGGGCGGAGCCGACGGTGACGACGTTCGAGGAACAGAGCGAGGGACACAGCGAGGCGCAGGTCAGGGTGCACGTCTTCCGGGACGACGCCCTCGGTGACCACGACGCGGTGGGCCTCGCCCAGGCGATCCGCCGGGGCGAGGTGAGCGCCGCCGAGGCCGCCCGCGACGCGTCGGCCAGGGTCCGTGCCGTCGAGGACCGGCTCAACGCCGTCCAGGTGCATCTCGACATCCCGGTGCACGGCTCCGGATCCGGCGGTGCCCTCGCCGGCGTGCCGACCTTCGTCAAGGACAACACCGACTTCCAGGGCCTGCCCACCGGACACGGCAGTCTCGCCTTCGCACCCCGCGCCGCACGGCGGCACGCCCCGTTCACCCGCCAGTTCCTGAGCACCGGCGTCACGGTCCTCGGCAAGACCCGGCTCCCCGAGTTCGGCTTCAGCCCCACCACGGAGTACGAGGCGGGCGAACCCGTCCGCAACCCGTGGCACACGGGCCACTCGGCGGGCGGCTCATCGGGCGGCAGCGCGGCCCTCGTCGCCGCCGGGGCGGTCCCGATCGCGCACGCCAACGACGGCGGCGGTTCGATCCGCATCCCCGCCGCCTGCTGCGGCCTGGTCGGCCTCAAGCCCACGCGCGGCCGGACGGTGGCGAACGCGCAGGGCCGCCGGCTCCCCATCGACCTCGTCACCGACGGCGTGGTGAGCCGCTCGGTACGCGACAGCGCGGCCTTCCTCGCGGCGGCGGAGCAGCACTGGCGGAACCCGAAGCTGCCGCCCGTCGGCCTGGTCGAGGGCCCCTCGGACCGCCGTCTGCGCATCGGCCTCCTGGTGGACTCCCCGAACGGCGTCCGCGCCGACGACGACACCCGCGAGGCGGTGACGGAGACGGCCCGGCGCCTGGAACGCCTCGGTCACACCGTGGAACCGGTGGACCTCTCCATCGACCCGCACTTCACCGACGACTTCCTCACCTACTGGGGCATGCTGTCGTTCCTGATCGGCGTCACCGGCAGGACGCTCGGCACGGACTTCGACCGCCGCCGCATGGACAGCCTGAGCAGGGGCCTGCGTGAGTCGTACGCGAGGGACTGGCGGACCACGCCGGGCGTCCTGCGCCGGCTGAAGCGCACACGGCTGGCCTACGCGGCGGCGTTCCGCGGCCTCGACCTGATCCTCTCCCCGGTCCTCGCCCACACCACCCCGCCGCTCGGCCACCTCAGCCCGACCGTCCCCTACGCCACGCTGATCGAACGGCTTGTGAACTACGTAGCGTTCACCCCGGTCAACAACGTCGTCGGCACCCCGTCGATCTCCGTCCCGGCCGCGAGCACGACGTCGGACGGCCTCCCGATCGGCGTCATGTTCTCGGGCCGCCCCGGCGCGGAACGCAAGCTCCTGGAACTGGCCTTCGAACTGGAGGCGGACCAGGCGTTCCGGCAGGTCCAGGACCACTGACGGGTGCCCGGCCCCACCCCGCCGTCCGTCACAGCAGGAGCAGCACCGCCGCGCCCCACAGCACCGACAGGGCCACCAGCGGAGGCCCGACCGGCATGCCCTGCCGCCCCGCCGGTGCCTCCTCCAACGGCCGCAGCTCCGGGCGGAGCAGCAGCGCCCGCACCTCCTCCACGACACGTTCCACAACCGGCTCGTGCCCGAGGCGGCGCTCCACCCACGCCCAGCCCATGGGGGCCATCTCCACGGCGGAGTCCTTCGCCCTGCCGATGCTGATGCCGTCGTCGGACTGTCCCACGGACGTGATCACGCTCCACGGCACCCGCCGCACACGCCACGCCCCGGTCACCCACAGCTCTTCATGGTCGGCGGTGATCCGCCAAGTGAGTGCCGTCCCCACGACCGTCACCAGCCACGGCAGACCCACGACCAGGAACAGCCAGCTCCACGACGGCCCGTCGTCGAGCATGGCCCAGATGCCGCCGCCCTGCACCAGCAGCAGCCCGAGGCCGATCGCTCGCGAGAAGCCCTGCGCCCGCCAGGTCCGCCGACCCGCCGTGACCGTCATGCCGGCCGCGACCTCGTCGACGGACCGCCGCGTGCCCTTCCGCTTACGGCGTCGAGGTCCGGGCTCCAGCAACCCCGGCACGGTCGGTTTCACCGCGCTGACGCTGCACTCCACCGCCACCTCGGGGTCGTCCGTGTCGTCGCGCGCGACGAAGGCGACTTCGGCGCCGGCGTAGGGGACGCCGTACAGGACGGCCTCCCGCAGCGGCGGGGTGGGGCCCCCGCCCCGGAGGATCTCCGTGAGCTTGCCGAGTTCGACGGCGGCCGCGGCGTCGTCTGCGTCGGGGTCGTCCTCCTCCGCGTCGAACCCCTCCGAGTCGTCCTCGTCCTCGAAGGCGTACAGCGAGTGGAAGCGCAGGATCGGCCGAGAGCCCTCCCGGTCGTCGGCCGCGAACACCCAGGTGCGGCCGTCCTCGTCGTCCTCGCGTACCAGTACGTGCAGCACCGGAAGCGGCCCGCGCCGAAGCCGCCGCGACCGCGCCCGCCCGGCCGCGCCGTTCACGAGGAACGCGAGCCCCACGACGGAGCCGCCCAGCACCAGCAGCTCCCAGCCGAAGACGTCGTACGGCTCCGCGACCAGTGCCTTCCAGTCGCCGTCCACGACGATGTCGACGCGGGTGCCGACGGGGAAGTCCTCGGGGAAGGCCGTCTCGAAGCGGTGGGTACGTCCGTCGGCCTTCACCGTGAGGACATCGTCGTCTACGGCCGTGACCCGTCCGGAGAGTGCCGTGGCGCCCGCGGCCCGCTCCTCGTACGCGTCGACGACCTGCTGGGCCTGCCAGTAGCCGAACCCGGCGACGGCCAGCAGCAGCGCGGCCAGGACGAAGGAGAACCGGCCCCGGCGAAACGTCCGAGCGGCGTCGGGCAACGGCTGTGAGACCGGCCCGGCCGCCTCCAGGGCCAGCGACCGCTGCCGTCCGGCGGCGGCCAGCCGGTGAACGAGCCCGGCGGCGCTGAACGCGACGGCCGCGAGGTACGCGAGCGCGGACGGCCGTTCGAACGCGGTGAAGCCCTCCTCCACGACGAGAGCCGTCAGCCCGGCCGCGAGCCCCACGAGCGCGGATCGCGGCTGCCGCCACACCAGTACGGGGTCAGCAGCGGCACGACGGCTGTGCCGAGGCCCAGCCAGTCGGTGCCGCAGGGCTCCGCGGACGTGCAGACGGGGACGGGAGCCGCCTCCAGCTCCCACACCATCGAGACGACCAACGCGAGGACTGCCCACAGAGGATGAGCCCACCGGGCGGGCACGGCGGCGAGCCATCGCCGGGCGTCGGGAGTCCGCCACTCGGCGGTGCCGGGCGGTATGTGCTCGGCGGGCAACGGCACGGGATGTCTGGACACCCGCGCATTATGACCACGTGCGTTTCCGGCCCGGTCCGCCAGCCCCGCCTCGTCGAAACGACGGTGCTCAGCGCGACTTCGTTCGAGCCGCGGGCGACGTGCTCTGCCGGGCGGCTCAGAGCCGGGGCCGGTAGGGATCCGTGTACGGCTCCATGGACTGGCGGACCTCTTCCCGGACCGGGTCCATGAGGGGGCCCGGGGCGTAGTAGCGGGCCCGGGCCTTGCCGTGGGGGACGAGCCAGCCGCGGGCGACCAGCTCCCTGATGTCCCGGATGGCCTGCTGGTTGCTGAGGTCGGCGTCCTGCTGGTAGACGGTACGGCGGACCTTCGCGTCCGAGAATGCGGGCAACAGGGCGTAGACGACCCGCTCGTCCAGGCCGGCTGCCTCGACGGTCTCGACCAGGCGGGTCCAGGCCCGCGACATCACATCGAAGCGTCGCTGGGCCTGCTGGGCCTGGCGGTGGTGGGCGGTCAGGCAGAAGCGGATCCAGGGCCGGGTGTCCCGCTCCGGACTCCATTGCGGGCCGCCGACATCCTCCAGGACCTGGTAGTACGCGTAGGTGTTCTGGCCGCGGCCCAGCCACTCCTCGATGGACGAGAACTCGGGCGGCATCAGGGCTTCCCGGGAGAACACAAGGGTGGACAGGGCGCGGGACATGCGTCCGTTGCCGTCCTTCCAGGGGTGGATCTTGACGAGGTTGAGGTGCGCCATCGAGGCGCGGATGTGGACGGGGGCGTCGAGGTCGCCCTCGTTGAGCCAGTCGATGAACTCCGACATCAGAGCGGGGACCTCTGCCCGGTCCGGTGCGGTGTAGGCGGGGACCAGGGGGTCGTCGGGGCTGGTGACGTAGACGGGCCCGTCGCGCCAGCGGCCTGGGCGCTTGTCGAGGTGGTGGCCCTGGAGCATGAAGTGCAGGCCGTTGAGCAGGCCGGCGTCGTAGCGGAAGTCGTCTCCGCCGTCGGCGAGGGCCTGGATGTAGGTCATGCCGCGCTGATAGCCCTCCAGCTCGGCGCGTGTCTTCTGCCCGGTCTCCAGGGGTTCCTCGCCGGACATGAGGGCTTCCACGTCGTCGACCGTCGCGGCGTATCCCTCGATGGTGTTCGATCCGGCGATCGCGCGAGCGGTCAGGTTGCGGCGCAACTGGCGGGTCCAGCGAGGAGTGGCCCGGAGCATGTGGCGCAGGGCGCGGCGCATGGCCTCGATCTCGTCGAGAGCCCGGTGGTCGTCGGTGTCCAGGCGGGGAATCGCGTACAGCATGCAGTAATGACACTTTGATTGTGTCATCAAGTCAAACGGAGTGCGATGTGGCCGACGGTGGGCTTCCGCCCGAGGTGATCGCCGAGGAGATCGTCCGCGGACTCCGGTCGCCCTGAACGGGTTCACCGCCATCGCCCGTTCCCCGGGCGGTGACGTGGACGTACCGGAGGCCGAGGTCGGGTAGCGGCCTCCTGCCGGATCAGTCCTCGACCGCGTACGGCAGGAAACCTGCCCACGCGGTCGGGGCGAAGGCGAGTCGGGGGCCGTCGAGGTTCTTCGAGTCACGGACGTGGACGGTGGCGGGGGCGGTGGCGATCTCGACGCAGGAGTCGCCTTCCGGGCCGCTGCTGTAGCTGCTCTTGAACCACGCCAGGTCCGAGGTGTCCTTGGCGGAAGCCTTACGGATCATGTTTCTCCCAGCATTCGCTCGATGAGGGCCAGCGTCTCCCCGGGTGGAAGAGCCTGCGCCCGGATCGTGCCATATCGCAGCTCAAGGATGCGCAGTTGCCTTGGGTCAGGGGTTGGGCGACCGTTGAAGGCGCCGTCGGAACGCCCGACCGCTGTGCCGTCCTCGAACTTCAACAGCTCGATCCTGCCGCTCATGCCTGGGTGGGCGACGCTGTCCATCGGCATGACTTGCAGTGACACGTTGTTGAATCGCCCTACTTCCAGCAGGCGTTCGAATTGCTGCGTCCTCACCATTGTGCCCCCAACGCGGCGACGAAGGGTTGCCTCTTCCAGCACGAAACTGAGAGAAGGCGACGGCGAGCGATCGAGAACGGACAGCCGTGCCATCCGAGCGGACACCAGACGCTCCACTTCCTCCGGAGAATAAGGAGGTTGGCGCACTTCGAAGAGGGCGCGTGCGTAGTCGGGTGTCTGCAACAGGCCAGCGATGCTGCTGCACTCGTACACCCCGATCTCAACCGCCCGCGCCTCCAACTGTGCGAGATCCCGAACCTTCTTCGGATACCGGACCTTCTTCACGTCTTCGTGCATCGCCGCGATGAGCCCACCGGCGTTGAGTACCTCGTCCGCCGTGTCCAAGTACTCGGGCCGAGGAATCCGCTTCCCCGTCTCGATCTTGTACACGAGATCCGCGCCGTACCCGGCCGCCGTCGCGAAGTCGTTGACCCGCATCCCCGCCGCTTCCCGGCGCAGCCTCAACTGACGTCCCACCGTGGCCACCACGGCCAGTGCCCAGTCGTCGTCCGGGTCGACCTCCCACCCCGGCTCCTCCGTCCGGTCCGTCTCGGTCCCGGCCCGCACCGCCTCATCGCTCACCGTCATGTGTGCCCCTCCGTTGTGCCGCGACGTGCTGTTCCGACCTGTTCACAGGAGCTACTTCGACAGCACGGGCAGAGCCCGTTGAACCTTGGACCGTAGCTCTACGTAACAGTTCAATTACTCATCTCGGTATGTCCGGTCGGCCACGCTCGGTGATGTGAATCAGCAAACTCAGGGAATCGCCGAGCACGGGTCACGATCCGAACCACACAAAAGCGTCCGGAACTTCAGCATGTTGCTGTCGTCCACCCCGCGAGGCGCCCGCCTGGCCCGCCTGCTCGCCGTGGACACGCTCCGGAACTGGGGGCTTCCGCACGAGCGGGCCAGCCACGTCATCGCGGAACTCGCGGCCAACGCGGCCACCCACGGCCGTCTCCCCGGCCGCAGCTTCCGGCTCACGCTCTACGTGGTCGGTGCCACGCTGCGCATCGAGGTCAGCGACACGCGGGGTGACCGGATGCCCGTACCGCAAGTGCCGGACACGACCGCCGAGTCGGGCAGGGGCCTGCTGCTCGTCGAGACGCTGGCCGACCGCTGGGGAGTGACCGAGGGGCGGTTCCCGCGCAAGACAGTCTGGGCCGAACTGGGCTTTTCGCCACCGGAACCCGCGCCCTCGCGCTCCGGTGCCGTCGACGACTGAAAGACAAAGAACTCCGGGGGAAAACACCCCCACCAAACCCGACCCTCCCGCCTGTGGCCGTACTCACTCGGGCGGGTGAACATCTCCGGTTCGGCTGGATTTCCGGGCCGCGCAGGCCCGACGCTCAGCGCAACGCGCCACCACACGACAGCAGGCATGAGTCGGCCCCCGCCGGGACCTGCAATCCCAAGGCGAGGGCCTGACCACCGAGGAAGATAGAGGCTTCCAGATGGGTACCCAGAACCCTAGCGCGCCCCCGCGCGCCCAGGCCCGCCTGACGGGCAACAACCACCCGAACCGGGCCCACCGCACCACCACCGGTGGGCTCCAGCACGACAACTCCCGCCACACCACCCGCTTCACGGTGATCGGCAACCACCTCGCCCAGCACCGACAGCTCTCGCTCCTCGCCATCGGACTCGGTACGCACCTCCAGTCGCTGCCACAGGGCGCCCCGGCCGACATCAAGAGCCTCACCGCCCGGTTCCCCGAGGGGGCCACGCGTATCGCCGCCGCTCTGCGCGAGCTGGAGTGCCACGGCTACCTTCGCCGCGAACGCCACCGCACCCCCACCGGCCGCATCGTCAGCCGTACGGTCTCCTGCAACCAGCCGACGGCGGCCCGCACGTACCCCGAGCCCTCTTCCCGGCCCGCCGACCGTCCGGAACCCCGGCCCCGACCGCGCCCCCACGAGCCCTGCGACGAGCCCGCGCCCCAGGACCAGGGCACCTGCAAACAACCGCCCGCCCGGGGACCCCTCCCCGCCGTGCCGCGCCCCGAGTGCCACGTCCCCGCGCTGTTCCGGGCCGCCGCCGACCTCCTCGCGGACCTCCGCCGCCATAACCCCCGGATGCTCCTCTCCGCCTCCGACACGGCTCACCTGACCCCCGGTGTCGCCGCCTGGCTGGAGCGCGACGTCACCCCCGCCGCCGTACGCGGGGCCCTGACCGCCGACCTGCCGCCCGAGGGCGTACGCCGTCCCGCCGCCTTCCTGGCCCACCGCCTCGCCGCCCAGCTACCGCCCCCGGCCCCGTACCGCGAGCCGGCCGCCGCACTGCCGCCCGTACGGCCGAGGCTCCCTATGCAGAACTGCGACGGCTGTGAGCGTGGCTTCCACGCCCCGGAGCCCGGCCTCTGCCGCGACTGCCGCTCCGACCGCAAGAAGGCCGCCTAGCATGAACGTGACGATCCTTGCCCCTGGGCACAGACGACGAGGAGCGAGCGCCATGACCATCGCACCCGACGACGCGCGGCGGGACAGCTCCCATCTGTACCGGGCCATGAGGGATGTCGTGCGGTCGATGGACGACACCCTGCCCGGGAAGTTCGAAGTCACCAAGGAAGGGATCGTGCACGACATGATGTCGCCGGGAGGCCCGCACGAGGTCACGGCCGCGCACGTCAGCCGCCGTCTGGAAAGGGTCATGCCGGACGAGCTGCTGGCCCACAACGGCACGCCCGACGTGGAGGACGTGCCCGAGGGCATCATGCGACACCCGGACGTGATGGTGATCGCCTGGGACGACCTCGACGTCGAAGGCTCCATCGACCCCGGTACGGTCGTCGCTGCCATCGAGATCGTCTCCCGGTCCAACCCGGAGAACGACTGGGTGGGCAAGATGCGCGACTACCCACTGCTCGGCATCCCGATCTACGTGATCTTCGATCCCCGTACCGGCACCGGCGCCGTTCTCACCGAGATCCACGCCACCCCAGGGGGCCCCGCTACGCGGTCCGCAAGGACTTCGTGTACGGCGAGGACGTCACCATCGGGGAGTGGACCATCTCCACGAACGGCCTGCCGCTCTACCAGGGCGACGGAGCGGAAGGGGCCGAGTCGTCAGGGGCGTGATCCGGATGACGCCGACCTGATCGACGGCGACCTCGGGCAGCGCCGCCCGATCGACGAGGCCGAGCGGCGGCCGGGGACCTCATAAGGTGATCCCATGACGGAACTGCGCTCCCGGCGTCTGATGCTGGTGCACGCCCACCCGGACGACGAGTCGATCAACAACGGCGCGACCATGGCCCGGTATGCCGCGGAGGGCGCCCAGGTGACGCTGGTCACCTGCACCCTCGGTGAGCGGGGGGAGGTCATTCCGCCCGCGCTGCGGCATCTGAGCGGGGCCGCACTCGGCGGGCACCGGCTCGGGGAGCTGAAGGAAGCGATGCGGGCGCTCGGGGTGACGGACTTCCGGCTGCTCGGCGGGGCCGGGCGGTACTGCGACTCCGGGATGATGGGGCTGCCCGACAACGACGACCCCGGCTGCTTCTGGCAGGCGGAGGTGGATCAGGCGGCGGGGCTGCTCGCCGAGGTGATCCTGGAGGTGCGGCCGCAGGTCCTCGTCACGTACGACGAGAACGGGGGGTACGGGCACCCCGACCACATCCAGAGCCACCGCGTCGCCATGCGCGCCGTGGAGATCGCCGCCGAAGCGGGGTGGGACGTCCCCCGGGTGTACTGGAACCGGGTGCCCCGGTCCGTGGCCGAGGAGTCGTTCGCCAGACTGAACGACGAGCTGGACGGGCTGCCCTTCGACAAGGCGGGCTCCCTGGGCGACGTACCGGGTGTGGTCGACGACGAGCGGATCACCGCCGCGGTCGACGGCACCGCGTACGCCGCCGCCAAGGCCGCCGCGATGCGCGCGCACGCCACCCAGATCACCGTCGCCGAGCCCTGGTTCGTGCTGTCGAACGATCTCGCGCAGCCGCTCTTCACCACCGAGTACTACGAGTTGGTACGCGGGGAACGTCCCGAAAGCCGGGAAAGCGACCTGTTCGCCGGAGCCGGAGCCGGAGCCGGAGCCGGAGCCGGGGCGGGGGAGGCGTCGTGAGCGGGGAAAGGGCGCCCGCGCTGGCGCAGCCGCTGCGGGCGCCCTCCGCCGGGCGGGCCGGTGCCTACCTGGGGCTGCTGGTGCTCGGCGCGGTGACCGGGGTGGCCGGGGCGCTCGTGCAGCCCGCGTGGTTTCCGGGCGGGCTGCTGCTGGCGCTCGCCGGCGAGGCCGCACTCGTCCTGGGGGCGGCGCGGGTGATGGGCGGCCGGGCCGGTGGAGTGGCGGTCGCCGCCGGGTGGATGGCCGTCGTCGTGCTGCTCACGGCCAGCCGTCCGGAAGGTGACTTCCTGTTCGCCGCGGGAGCCGGATCGTATCTCTTCCTCCTCGGCGGTATCGGCGTCGCTGTGATCTGCGCCACCCTTGGCGCCGGGAGGCAACCGGACGGCGGTCCTGCCCGACTTGGCAAGTGACGTACCACTTCGCCGTGTCTTGGGGGTGCGGGTCCGGTGTGGGTTTCGCCGACGGTACTGGGATACCGGCCGGATGCGGCCAGTAAGGTGGTGCGCGCCGCCGAGCCTCCCTCGAACCCTCGGCTTCGCCCGAGCAGGGGGGACCCCCACCGTGAGGTCGTGACGGGCGGCGGAGTCAACCGGGAGAACCTGCCTTGAGTCGTGAAACTGACACTCCGTCCTCCGGGCCCGACGGGCGCGGCGGAGCCGCCTACCCGTCGGGCACCCCGCCCTACGGGATCCCGGCGATTCCGGAAGAGGCCGCGGACGCGGGCCGTTCGGCCGCGCGGCCGGAGGAACGCAAGACCGAGACCACGCTGACGACCCGGATCCGGATCAACATCCCAGGATCGCGGCCCATTCCGCCGGTCGTCGTCCGCAAGCCCGTCACGGAGGCGGACAACATGGACGGCTACCGCAACCGCACCGGCTTCCCGCTCACCGCC
>NZ_NEUB01000033.1 GCF_002910825.1 Streptomyces sp. SM1
CGTCCGGCGTCCGGTCAGAGTTGGGTCGGCTGGCGTTCGGTCAGGCCGTACTGCTTGGCGATCTCGTTCCAGAGACCGGCCGCCTTGCCCTTCTCTGCGGTCGCGGTGCCGCTGTCCCGGTTGCCGGCCTCGGTCTGCTTGGTCGTCTGGGCCTGGCCCTTCTTGCAGCCCTTCTTGCCGCCGGCCTGGTCGGCCCAGGCCGCGTAGTGGTTGTCGGCCGAGGCCGATGCCTGCCAGGCCTTGGTGAGCGCGGCGGTCAGCGCCTGCTGGTTGGGCAGCTTGTCCACCGACAGGCCGGCGAGGTCGGTCACCAGCTTGCTGCGCTGCCCGGCCGCCTCCCTCAGGTCCTTGGCGGCCCGGCCCAGGTCGCGGCAGGCCTTCACATCGGCCACCGCGTTGATCACGGTGGTCCGGCTGTCGCCGCTGACGGCCAGCAGCTTGTCCAGCTCGACGGCCTGCTCACGGGCGGGGTCGACGGACGGCGAGGGGGACGCCTCCTGGGTGGCGGGCGCGCTCGCGGCCGCCGTCTCGTTGCCCCCGCCGTCGTCGTCGCCCCCGCTGCCGATCAGGGCGCCCGCGCCGACGCCGAGGACGGCGATTCCGACACCGACCGCCGCGATGACCGGCAGGCGTGACCCGGTGCGGCC
>NZ_NEUB01000362.1 GCF_002910825.1 Streptomyces sp. SM1
AGTCGTGCCGCAGGGCGATGGGGGTCCCCCCGCTCGAGCGAAGCCGAGAGCGGGGGAGGCACCCCGCAAGCGCCGGGCCGCGCAACCACCCCCGGCCAGCACCCACGCCGGGACCGCGCGCACCCCGGCCGCACGACCCACGCCACCCCCGCCGCACCTCCCGGACGCCGGTTGCGAAACCGCCCGCGCCGCTACATGCGCGACACGTTCCGCTCGTACACCAGGCGGAGCCCGATCAGCGTCAGCCACGGCTCGTGCTCGTCGATGACCGAGCTCTCGCCCAGCACCATCGGCGCCAGCCCGCCCGTCGCGATCACCGTCACGTCCTCGGGGTCGTCCGCCAGCTCCCGGGCCATCCGGTGGACCACGCCGTCGACCTGGCCGGCGAAGCCGTAGATGATGCCGGACTGCATCGCCTCGACGGTGTTCTTCCCGATCACGCTCCGCGGCCGCGCCACCTCGATCTTGCGCAGCTGCGCGCCGCGGACGCCGAGCGCCTCGACCGAGATCTCGATGCCGGGCGCGATGACACCCCCGACGTACTCCCCGCGCGCGCTGACCGCGTCGAACGTCGTCGCCGTACCGAAGTCGACGACGATGGCCGGGCCGCCGTAGAGATCGACCGCGGCGACCGTGTTGATGATGCGGTCCGCGCCGACCTCCTTGGGGTGGTCGGTGAGGATCGGCACGCCCGTCTTCACGCCCGGCTCCACGAGCATCGCCGGCACGTCCCCGTAGTACCGGCGGGTGACCTCGCGCAGTTCGTGCAGCACGGACGGGACCGTCGCGCAGATGGCGATGCCGTCGATGCCGTCGCCCAGTTCGTCACCGAGCAGCGGGTGCATGCCCATGAGGCCCTGGAGGAGGACCGCGAGCTCGTCCGCCGTGCGGCGCGCGTCCGTGGAGATGCGCCAGTGTTCGACGATGTCGTCGCCGTCGAACAGGCCCAGGACGGTGTGTGTGTTGCCTACGTCGATGGTCAGCAGCATGGCCGGTCCTACTCCGCCGCTCGCAGGTCGAGACCGATGTCGAGGATCGGCGCGGAGTGGGTGAGGGCCCCCACGGCCAGGTAGTCGACGCCCGTGTCGGCGTACGCCTTGGCGTTGGTCAGCGTGAGGCGGCCGGAGGCCTCCAGGGCGGCGCGGCCGTCGACGAGGGCCACCGCCTCCGCGCACTCCTCCGGGGTGAAGTTGTCCAGCAGGATCAGGTCGGCGCCGGCGTCCAGCACCTCGCGGAGCTGGTGCAGGGTGTCGACCTCGACCTCGACCGGGACGTCGGGGAAGCGTTCGCGGACCGCGCTGAAGGCCTCGGCCACGCCGCCCGCCGCCACCACGTGGTTGTCCTTCACCAGGGCCGCGTCCGAGAGGGACATGCGGTGGTTGACCCCGCCGCCGCAGCGCACGGCGAACTTCTCCAGGCTGCGCAGGCCGGGCGTGGTCTTGCGGGTGTCGCGGACCTTCGCCCTGGTGCCCTCGAGGGCGTCCGCCCACGCGCGGGTGGCGGTCGCGATGCCCGACAGCCGGCACAGGAGGTTCAGGGCGCTGCGTTCCGCGGTGAGGATGTCGCGGGTGCGGGTCGTGACGGAGAGCAGGGTCCGGCCGGCTTCGACGCGGTCACCGTCCTCCGCGTGGCGTTCGACCTCGAACTCCTCCGTGCAGACGATCGACATGACCGCCTCGGCGATCCTGAGGCCCGCCACGGTGCCGGCCTCCCGCGCGGTGAAGTCGGCGGTGGCGACGGCGTCCTCCGGGATGGTCGCGACCGTGGTCACGTCCGCGCCGTGGGCCAGGTCCTCCTGGAGGGCCACGTTGGCGATGTCCTCGACCTCCACGGGGTCGAGACCCGCGTCGGCGAGGAGCTGGGCGAGCGCGGGGTCGAGGCCGCACTCCAGGTAGGTCTCCTCTTCGGCGCCGCAGGCACAGCCGTCGCCACAGCCGCCGGAGGAAAGGAGGGGAAGGTCGGGGGTGGTCACTGCTGTCACTGCTCCTGGGGCTGGGGGAGGGTCGGGGGGAAGTCTGTGGTGCCGGTGGTGTGCGCCGCCAGCGATCGGTCCGGATTCAGCCGTACGACGATGTGGCGGCGCCAGTTCGCGTCGTCACGCTCCGGGTGGTCCTCGCGCCAGTGGCAGCCGCGGGTCTCCTCGCGACGCCGCGCGGCGTCGACCAGGACGCGGGCCACGCACAGGAGGTTGGTGGACTCCCAGGTGTCGACGCCGGGCTCGGCGGTCTTGCCGTCCTCGACGAGGGCGTCGCGCGCGTCGGCGTGCAGCCGGTGGAGCCGGTCGGCCGCCTGGGCGAGGGAGGCCTCGGAACGCAGTACGCCCGCCCCTCTGGTCATGATCCGCTGGATGGTGAGGCGGGACTCCGGGGGGAGGAGGGGGTGGGCGGGACGCTCCGTGGCGGGCAGCGGCTGCGGCACACGAGGGCGGAGGGTTCCGGTGCGGGCGATGTCGGCGGCGATGCGCTCGGCGTAGACCAGCCCTTCGAGGAGGGAGTTGGAGGCGAGGCGGTTGGCGCCGTGCACACCGGTGCAGGCGACCTCGCCGCACGCGTACAGGCCGGGGACGGTGGTGCGGCCGCGGGAGTCGGTGCGGACGCCGCCGGAGGCGTAGTGGGCGGCCGGGGCGACGGGGACGGGCTCGGTGACCGGGTCGATGCCGTGGGCGCGGCAGGCGGCGAGGATCGTGGGGAAGCGGTGTTCCCACATCTCGGCACCGAAGTGGCGGGCGTCGAGGTACATGTGCTCGGCGTCCTGCTCCCGCATGCGGCGCATGATGCCCTTGGCGACGATGTCGCGCGGCGCGAGTTCGGCGAGTTCGTGCTGCCCCCGCATGAAGCGCACCCCGTCGGCGTCCACGAGGTGGGCGCCCTCGCCGCGTACGGCCTCGGAGACCAGGGGCTGCTGGCCTTCCGCGTCCGGTCCGAGGAAGAGGACCGTGGGGTGGAACTGGACGAATTCGAGATCGCTCACCTCGGCGCCCGCGCGCAGCGCGAGGGCCACGCCGTCTCCCGTGGAGACGGCGGGGTTCGTGGTGGCCGAGAAGACCTGGCCCATGCCGCCGGTGGCCAGGACCACGGCGGGGGCGTGGACGGCTCCCACGCCGTCGTGCCGGCCCTCGCCCATCACGTGCAGGGTGACTCCGGCGGTTCGGCCCTCGGCGTCCGTGAGGAGGTCCAGGACGAGCGCGTTCTCGACGGTCCGCAGTCCCCGCGCGCGGACCGCCTCGACGAGGGCACGGGAGATCTCCGCGCCGGTGGCGTCGCCGCCCGCGTGGGCGATGCGTCGGCGGTGGTGGCCGCCCTCCCGGGTCAGTTCCAGGGCGCCGTCGGCCGACTCGTCGAAGTGCGCGCCGGTCGCGATGAGACGGCGTACGGCGTCGGGGCCCTCGGTGACCAGGATGCGGACCGCTTCCTCGTCGCACAGGCCCGCGCCGGCGACCAGGGTGTCGTCCTGGTGCTGCCCGGGAGTGTCGCCCTCGCCGAGCGCGGCGGCGATGCCGCCCTGGGCCCAGCGGGTGGAGCCGTCGTCGAGGCGGGCCTTGGTGACGACCACCGTGGTCAGGCCGGCGGCCTCGCAGCGCAGGGCCGCGGTGAGGCCGGCGACGCCGGAGCCGACGACCACGACGTCGGCGTCGATGGACCACCCGGCCGCGGGAGCGTGCAGTCTTATGCCGGTGCTGGTCACGAGGCGGCTCCGAAGGTTCCGAAGGTCAGCGGGACGTTGTCGATCAGCCGGGTGGCGCCCACGCGGGCGGCGACGGCGAGGACGGCCTCACCGGTGAAGCCGTCGCCGACCTCGGTGAAACCGGACGGGTCGACCAGGGCCAGGTAGTCCAGGGCGAGCGGGGGGTCGAGACGGGCGGCCTCGTCGA
>NZ_NEUB01000363.1 GCF_002910825.1 Streptomyces sp. SM1
GCTCGCTCACGCCGCCTCCCCTCCTTCCCGGGGCCGGAAGTCCGGCAGCAGGCGCTCCAGCTTGCGCAGGGCGCGGTTCAGCCGGGACTTCACCGTGCCCCGGGGCCAGCCGAGAGCCTGGGCGGTCTCCCTCTCGTCCATCTCCAGCAGATAGCGGTAGGTGACGACCAGCCGGTGCTCCTCGCTCAGCTTCCGCAGAGCGGCCGCCAGGGCGGCGCGGCGCTCGGTCTCCAGCGTCGCCACCGCCGGATCGGCCGACTCCGGTATCACCGGCTCCGCCTCCGCGAAAGCCGCCTCACGGTCGGCGAGGGTGGTCCGGCGCACCGCCGCGCGCACGGTGTTCCTCGTCTCGTTGGCCACGATCGACAGCAGCCACGGCCGGAACGCCGTGCCGTCCCGGAACCGGCCCAGCGCGCGGTACGCCTTCACGAAGGCCTGCTGCACCACGTCCTCCGCGTCCGGTCCCGCACCGAGTGCGGCGGCGGCCCTGAGCGCGATGCCCGTATGGGCCCGCACCAGCTCCGCGTACGCCTCCGGCTCCCCGGCGCGTACGCGTGCGATCACCGCGGCCTCATCGACGATGCGGCCCCCCTCCCGCGTCCTCACGTATGTGTTACACCGCCGGGCACGAATCGGTTCCCATCTGTTCCAGGTCCGTTCCGGACCGCTCCCCGGGACCTGAGAGAATGATGGGCATGGCGACTGACCGACCCCGCGTGCTCTCCGGAATCCAGCCCACCGCAGGCTCGTTCCACCTCGGCAACTACCTTGGCGCCGTCCGCCAGTGGGTGTCCCTGCAGGAGACCCACGACGCGTTCTACATGGTCGTCGACCTGCACGCGATCACGCTTCCGCAGGACCCGAAGGAGCTGCGCGCCAACACCCGGCTCGCCACCGCCCAGCTGCTGGCCGCCGGGCTCGACCCGGACCGCTGCACGCTCTTCGTCCAGAGCCATGTGCCCGAGCACGCCCAGCTCGCCTGGATCATGAACTGCCTCACCGGCTTCGGCGAGGCCTCCCGGATGACCCAGTTCAAGGACAAGTCCGCCCGGCAGGGCGCCGACCGCGCCTCCGTCGGACTGTTCACGTACCCGATCCTCCAGGTCGCGGACATCCTGCTCTACCAGGCCAACGAGGTGCCGGTGGGCGAGGACCAGCGCCAGCACATCGAGCTCACCCGTGACCTCGCCGACCGTTTCAACGGCCGGTTCGGCACGACGTTCACCATGCCGAAGCCGTACATCCTCAAGGAGACGGCGAAGATCTACGACCTCCAGGACCCGTCGATCAAGATGAGCAAGTCGGCTTCCACGCCGAAGGGCCTGATCAACCTCCTGGACGAGCCGAAGAGCACCGCCAAGAAGGTGAAGAGCGCGGTCACCGACACCGACACGGTGATCCGCTACGACGTCGTCGAGAAGCCCGGTGTGAGCAATCTCCTCACGATCTACTCCACCCTCACCGGGGAGGACATCGCCCAGTTGGAGGAGAAGTACTCCGGCAAGGGCTACGGCGCGCTCAAGACGGACCTCGCCGAGATCATGGTCGAGTTCGTGACCCCGTTCAAGGAGCGCACCCAGCAGTACCTGGACGACCCGGAGACGCTCGACTCGATCCTGGCCAAGGGCGCGGAGAAGGCGCGTGCCGTCGCCGCGGAGACCCTCGCCCGGGCGTACGACCGGGTCGGCTTCCTGCCGGCCAAGCACTGACCCGCCGCACCGACCCGCCCGCGCCCGCCTCCCGGGCGCCGGACCGCCACGGACCGCACCGGCGCTGAACCGGCCCACGGCAGCGGTCCGTACCACCACAGAGCGCTGCACATCACTCCCGTTGCGCCTGCCCGGCCCCGGGTCGTGGTCGTACAGTCGATATCCGGGTGACCGTCCTCGCGGTCACCCGGCGCCCGCCACGGCTTCACCGCCGCAGCCCGACCACATGCTTCACCACACGTTTCACCACCACCGACGACAGGAGACGACGTGGGGACCGTAACGATCGGTGTGTCGATCGCGGTCCCGGAGCCTCACGGCAGCCGGCTTCAGCAGCTGCGTGCGGGCTTCGGCGACGCCGCGGCGCACGGCATCCCCACCCACGTCACCCTGCTGCCGCCGACGGAGATCGACGGCACCTGCCTGGCGGCCGTCGAGGCGCACCTGAGCGAGGTCGCCGCCGCAGCCCGCCCGTTCCCCATGCGGCTGTCCGGCACCGGCACGTTCCGGCCGCTGACCCCGGTGGTGTACGTGCAGGTCGTCGGGGGCGGCGCGGCGTGCGCCTGGCTGCAGAAGCGGATCCGCGACGCCTCCGGCCCGATCCCGCGTGAGCTGCAGTTCCCGTACCACCCGCACGTCACGGTGGCGCACGGCATCGACGAGGCCGCCATGGACCGCGCCTACGAGGAGCTCGCCGACTACGTGGCCGAGTGGCCCTGCACCGGCTTCGCGCTCTACGAGCAGGGCGCCGACGCCGTCTGGCGCAAGCTGCGCGAGTTCCCCTTCGGCTCCACCGTGGTGCCCCCGCAGTCCGGGCGCGTGGACCGGGGCTCCGTCTCCGCCCACTGAGCGCCCCCGCCGCCTCTCACACCGGCAGCCTGCGGAACACCCCGCGCGGCAGATGCCGCAGCGCCGACATCACCATCCGCAGCGCTCCCGGTACCCACACGGTCTCCGCGCGGCGGCGCAGTCCCAGCTCCACGGCCGCCGCGACCGCCTCCGGGGTGGTGGCCAGCGGCGCCTCGGGCAGCCCGGCCGTCATCCGGGTACGGACGAACCCGGGGCGTACGACCATGACGTGCACGCCCGTGCCGTGCAGGGCGTCGCCGAGGCCCTGGGCGAAGGCGTCCAGGCCGGCCTTGCTGGAGCCGTAGATGAAGTTCGCGCGGCGGGCCCGCTCGCCCGCGACGGACGACAGCACCACCAGCGAGCCGTGGCCCTGCGTCTGGAGCGCGCCCGCGCACACCAGGCCCGCCGAGACCGCGCCGGTGTAGTTGGTCTGCGCGACCCGTACCGCTGCGTTCGGGTCCCGCTCGTCGTGCGCCTGGTCGCCCAGGGTGCCGAAGGCGAGCAGCACCATGTCGATGTCGCCCTCCGCGAACACCTTGCCGAGGGCGTCCTCGTGGGCGGCCGGGTCGAGCGCGTCGAAGGCGACGGTGCGTACGTCGGCGCCGAGGCCGCGCAGCTGCCCGGCGGCCTCGTCGAGGCCGGGGGAGGGGCGGCCGGCCAGCCACACCGTGCGGGTGCGGCGGGCGATCAGCCGCCGCGCGGTGGCCAGCGCGATCTCGGACGTACCGCCGAGGACGAGCAGGGACTGGGGGAGGCCGAAGGCGTCCTTCACGACAGCTCCTAAGGAGGGGCGGGGGCGGCGGTTTCAGAGGTGGAGCCGGCGGGAGAGGTCGGAGGTGAACACCGCGCGCGGGTCCAGTTCGGCGCGCAGCGCGCGGAAGTCGGCCAGGCGGGGGTACATGGCCGCGAGCAGTTCCGGGCGCAGCCGGGAGTCCTTGGCGAGGTAGACGCGTCCGCCGGCGCCGGCCACCTCCTCGTCGAGTTCGTCGAGGAAGCCGGCGAGGCCGGGCAGCGCCGCCGGGATGTCCAGGGCCAGGGTCCAGCCCGGCACGGGGAAGGACAGCCAGCCGGGGTCGGCTTCGCCGAAGCGTTTGAGGACGGCGAGGAAGGACGGGCAGCGCCGTTCGGAGATCCGGCGCACGATCCGGCGCAGGGCGTCCTCCCGGCCGTGCCCGACGACGAACTGGTACTGCACGAAGCCGCCCGGACCGTAGACCCGGTTCCAGTGCGGTACGCCGTCCAGGGGGTGGAAGAAGGCGGGGATGCGCTGGAGCTGCCCGGTGCGCGCGCGGGGCGCCCTGCGGTACCAGAGTTCGTTGAACAGCCCCACGGTGGTGCGGCTGAGCAGGCCCTCGGGGAGGAAGGAGGGGGCGGCCGGGAGACGGGAGGTGCGGAAGGACAGGGGGTCCCTGCGCGCGCGTGTGCCGGGCGGCAGCGCGTCCAGGGGCGCGTGGTCGCCGCGGGTGAGCACCGCGCGGCCGGTGGCCCGGCCCCGGGCCAGCAGGTCGATCCAGGCGACCGAGTAGCGGTAGCGGTGGTCGGTGTCGGCGAGACGGGCCATCAGGTCGTCGAGGTCGTTCGCGCGTTCGGTGTCGACCGACATCAGCGACGTCTGCACCGGCTGGAGCCGGACCGTCGCGGTGAGGATCACCCCGGTCAGGCCCATGCCGCCCGCGGTCGCCTCGAACAGCGGCGTGCCCGGGACGACCGTACGGACGTCGCCGTCGGCGGTGAGCAGTTCCAGGGACAGCACATGGCGGGAGAAGGACCCGGAGACATGGTGGTTCTTGCCGTGGATGTCGGCGCCGATCGCGCCGCCGACGGTCACGTAGCGGGTGCCGGGCGTCACCGGCACGAACCAGCCGAGCGGCAGCAGCACCTGCATCAGCCGGTGCAGGGAGACGCCCGCGTCGCACAGCACGGTGCCGCCGTCCGCGTCGATCGCGTGGACGCGGTCCAGGCCCGTCATGTCGAGGACCGCGCCGCCCGCGTTCTGCGCCGCGTCCCCGTACGCCCGCCCCAGGCCCCGCGCGATGCCCCCGCGGGCCCCGCAGTCCCGGACGGCCAGGGCCGCCTCCCCGTACGTCCGCGGACGGATCAGCCGGGCGGCGGTGGGAGCGGTGCGGCCCCATCCTGTGACGGGAACGGTGTCGGCGGCCATGACGGTGACCGTATCGCCCCTGTGTGACTCATTGGTTTTGAAACGTCATCCCCGTCCCCGAAACGGGTGATTAATGGGATGTCGCTCGATAGGCGCTGAAATATGGCCCGCCGAGGGTGAACAGTAGGTCCACATGGACGACCATCACGACCTTCCGCATCCCGGCGGTCCGCACGGCCTGGACCACCGGATCGTCGTCGCGCTCAGGGCGTGCGGCACGGACCCGCGCGTGGCCGGTGCCGCACGTGCCCTGTCCCGGGCCGGGG
>NZ_NEUB01000364.1 GCF_002910825.1 Streptomyces sp. SM1
GCGCGGCCGGGTCTTCCCGGCGCCCCGGACGCCCCCGGCGCCGGACTCAGTGACGACACCGCGATCCTCACCCCCCAGCAGCCCGGCACCCCGGGCTACGGTCCCCGCCACGACAACGTCTCCGGGCACACCGTCACCAGCGGCATCCCGGTCATCCCCCCGAGCGCCTCCTTCGACGCGCCCGGCCCCGCCACGAACGGCACCCGTCCGCACACGGCCCCCAAGCTGCCCGAGCCGGTCATCCCGCCTCCGGCGAGCTCCTCGAAGGCGCCGAAGAAGAAGGGGCGCAACAAGCTCGTCCTGCTCGGCACCGGTGTCGTCCTCGTCCTCGGTGTCGCCTACGGTGCCGGTCTGCTGATGAACAGCTCCGACGTGCCCAAGGGCACCACCGTGCTCGGCATCGACATCGGCGGCGGCACCCGTGACGACGCCGTGAAGAAGCTCGACGCGGCCCTCGACGGCCGGCTGAACAAGCCGCTGAAGCTGTCGGTCGACGGCGGGACCGTCGAGCTGCAGCCGGACAACGCGGGCCTGCAGTTCGACACCGACGCCACCGTCGGCGCGGCCGCCACCAGCGACTACAACCCGGTCAACGTGATCGGCTCCCTCTTCGGCCAGCAGCGCGTCGTCGAGCCGAAGATGCCCGTCGACGAGGAGAAGCTGCAGGCCGCCCTGGAGGACGCCGCCGGCGGGACCGGCTCGGTGACCGAGGGTGGGGTGACGTTCGAGTCCGGCAAGGCCGTCCCCGTGTATCCCAAGGCCGGTCAGGGCATCGACGTGGCCAAGGCGTCGGGCGTGGTGACGGAGGCGTACCGCACCCAGGTGGAGACCGGCTCCGCCGCCGCGGTGAACGTCCCGACGGCCGCCCAGCAGCCCAAGGTCTCCAAGGCCGAGGTCGACCGGATGATGAAGGAGTTCGCCGGGCCGGCGATGTCGGACATCGTGACCGTGCAGACCGATGCGGCGCACTCGATCCAGATGAGCCCCGAGAAGTCGCTGTGGAAGTTCCTCAGGGTGACGGCCGTGAACGACAAGCTCGTCGACAAGCCCGACCTGAAGGCCCTGGAGGAGCTCTACGGCCAGACGTTCGACGGCGTCCTCATCACCCGGGGCAACGGCAAGGAGACGGCCGTCACCCCGCAGGACGTCTACGGCGCCCTCCGCCAGGCTCTGATGAGCAGGACCGACCGGCTCGCGGTCATCGAGACCGACCCCAGCTGACGCGGCCGCCGCGCACCGCACACACGGAGAGCGGCGCCGTACGGGTCGTCCAGGACCCGTACGGCGCCGCTCTCCCGCGTGCCGGAGGGGGCGCGGGACTTCGTCACGCCGGGCGGCGCGGCATGCCCAGGACCCACCTCCGGCCGACGGCTCAGTTCAGCATCGCCCGGGCCGCGAACGCCTCCCCCCGCACCCGCGCGGCGGCGCCCTCGTCCACCGCCCCCACGACCTCCGCGTACGCCTCCAGCTCCCCGGCCCCCGCCGTGAACTCCCCCCGCTGCACGAGCAGTTGCGCCCGCTCGTACCGCAGCTGCGCCGCATGCGAGGGCAGCAGCAGGGCGAGATCCACCGCCCACAACGCCACATCCGAGCGCTCCGGACGTGCGACCGCCCACGCCCGTACGTTGTTCAGGATCCGCAGGATCACCTCCAGCGTCCCCGCCGGTGTCAGCATCGACGCGTCCAGCGCCGCCCCGGTCGCCCCGGCGACCAGCAGCTCCGCGTCCGCCCCGTTCACCACCCGCCCCCCGTCGAACGGATCGGCCAGCACCTGTCCGGCGCCCACCGCGCCCGGCTCCCCGAGCCCGACGACGAAGTGCCCCGGCAGGGCCACCCCGTACACCGGTGCCCCCGCCCGCCGGGCCACCTCCATCCACACCACCGACAGCATGATCGGCAGCCCGCGCCGCCGTCTCAGCACCTCGTGCAGCAGGGACGACTCCAGCCGCTGGTAGTCCTCCGCCGCCCCGTGGAAGCCGTGCCGTTCGCCCAGCAGCTCCCGCAGCGCCGACGCCCACGCGTGCGGTGAGCCCGGCCGGTAGGGCAGCTCACCGGCCAGCCGGTCCAGCTCCACCTCGACGGCGTCCATGCCCGCCTCGTCCAGCGTGCCGTCCGCCACCGCGCCGAGCAGCAGACACAGCGAGGACAGGCCGGGCCGCTCGCTGCGGGCCTCGTCGGCGAACCGCCGGCGCAGCTCCGCGGAGCGCCCGTCCGGCGGGGGGTACGGGGGGCGCATACCAGGTTGGTGCCCGCTCACGGCGCTCCCTCACCCTCCGGGGTGCGGTAATGGTGGTACGCGTGGTGCGGGGCGAACCCCATGCGGGCGTACAGGGCCCGCGCCCCCGCGTTGTCGTCCTCCACCTGCAGCCACGCCGCCGAGGCACCCTCGTCCAGCGCCCGCCGGGCCAGCGCCGCCATCACGGCGGTCGCCAGCCCCTGCCGCCGCCGCGCCGGATCCACCTCGACCGCCGCGAACCCCGCCCACCGGCCGTCCACGGCACACCGCCCGATGGCGGCGGGCGCGTCCGTGCCGCCCGGCACCGTCGCGAACCACACCGACGGCCCTCCCCCACCCCCGGCTTCGCTCGAGCCGAGCACCCGCAGGGCCACCTCGCTCGTCCCCCTGCGCTGATACCGGGCCAGCCACGCCTCGTCCGCCTGCCGCGACAGCACGACCCCGGACGGCTCCCCGCCCAGGTCGGCGACCGGTGCCAGCGGGCCCGTCCACAGTTCGGCGGTCACCTCCCGCACCCAGCCCCGCCGCTCCAGCTCCGCGCAGAGCAGCTCCTGGGCGCCCTCCGCGCCGGTCGCGGTCTGCACGTACGCGGGCAGCCCGCGAGCCGCGTACCAGGCGCGCACGGTCGTCAGCGCCTCGTCGAGCGGCACACCCGGGTCGCCGAGCGGCAGCACGGAGTTCGCCCGTCGCGTGAAGCCCACCCGTCGCCCGGCCGCCACCCCCGAAGGACGCTCCCCCGGAGCCGAAAGCCCGGGAGGACCCCCATCGCGCGGCACCTCCTCGACTGCGGCCCGCAGTTCCCACTCGCCCAGCCGCTCGCTCTCCACGGGCCGCCACGCCCGCGCGGAGATCCGCGCCAGCTCCTCGTAGGAGGCGGCGGGGCCGCGGCGACGTGCCGGAGCGGAGGGGACCACCTTGCCCGCGACCAGCGCGGACTCCGCGATACGGACACTCTCCCCGCTCTTCCTTGTGATCCGCAGCACACCGTTGTCCCATGATGTGAGAACACCGACCGCGTCAGTGAACTTCTCACCCGATGGACCATGTTCGATCAAGCTCCGTACGGAGACCCGTTTCCCCACGTCAGCAGTGGTGATGCGGACCTCGAGGCGCCCGGCGGCAGAGATTTCCACAGGTCAGTTCACCCCTCCTGTTCGGATCATGCCCAGGAACGGAGATACTAGGGGCGGGCATCGACGACGCCGCGCTCCCGCGCGCCAGGCGGCGGAGCCTACGGAGGCCCGCCAGCGCCCTATCGAGGAGGAACGACAGCGTGACCTACGTCATCGCGCAGCCTTGTGTCGACGTGAAGGACAAGGCGTGCATCGAGGAGTGCCCGGTCGACTGCATCTACGAGGGCCAGCGGTCCTTGTACATCCACCCGGACGAATGCGTCGACTGCGGCGCCTGTGAACCGGTCTGCCCGGTCGAGGCCATCTTCTACGAGGACGACACTCCCGAGGAGTGGAAGGACTACTACAAGGCGAACGTCGAGTTCTTCGACGAGCTCGGCTCGCCCGGCGGCGCCAGCAAGCTGGGTCTGATCGAGCGGGACCACCCGGTCATCGCCGCGCTGCCGCCGCAGGCGTAGCCGCCCCGCGAGCGGCCCCGCACCGACGTGTCGCCCCGGTCCCGTACGGCCTGATCGTCGTCCCGATCGCCGTACGGGGCCGAGGCGTTCGCCGTACCAGAAAGTGAGCCCCGTACCCGTGTCCGCAGTCTCCGACCGGTTGCCCGCCTTCCCCTGGGACAAGCTGGAGCCGTACAAGAAGACGGCCGCCGCGCACCCCGACGGCATCGTCGACCTGTCGGTCGGCACGCCTGTGGACCCGGTGCCCGAGCCGATCCGGAAGGCCCTGTCCGCCGCGGCGGACTCGCCGGGCTATCCCACGGTCTGGGGCACGCCGGAACTGCGTGACGCGATCACCCGTTGGGCGGAGCACCGGCTGGGCGCCCGCGGGGTCACCCACCGGCACGTCCTGCCGGTCGTCGGCTCCAAGGAACTGGTCGCCTGGCTGCCCACCCAGCTCGGGCTCGGCCCCGGCGACAAGGTCGCCTTCCCGCGCCTGGCCTACCCGACGTACGAGGTCGGCGCACGGCTCGCCCGCGCGGAGTACGTGGCGTACTCGCTGACACCAGGCGCTGACGCGCCGGGCCCGACCGAGCTGGACCCGGCCGGCCTGAAGCTGCTCTGGCTGAACTCCCCGTCCAACCCGACGGGCCGGGTGCTGTCCAGGGAAGAACTGACCCGGATCGTCGTGTGGGCCCGCGAGCACGGCGTCCTCGTCTTCTCCGACGAGTGCTACATCGAGCTCGGGTGGGAGACCGACCCGGTCTCGGTGCTGCACCCCGACGTCAACGGCGGCTCGTACGACGGCATCGTCTCGGTCCACTCCCTGTCCAAGCGGTCCAACCTGGCCGGCTACCGGGCCGCGTTCCTGGTCGGCGACCCGGCGGTGCTCGGACCGCTGCTGCAGATCCGCAAGCACGGCGGGATGATGACCTCCGCGCCGACGCAGGCGGCGGTGGTGGCGGCGCTGGGCGACGAGGAGCACGTCCGTGCGCAGCGGGAACGGTACGCGGCGCGGCGCGGCGTCCTGCGTGAGGCACTGCTCGCCCACGGCTTCCGTATCGAGCACAGCGAGGCGAGCCTCTACCTGTGGGCCACGCGGGACGAGTCCTGCTGGGACACGGTCGCCCACCTGGCCGGCCTCGGCATCCTGGTGGCCCCCGGCGACTTCTACGGGCCCGCGGGCGCGGACTTCGTCCGAGTGGCCCTCACGGCGACGGACTCCCGGGTCCAGGCAGCGGCCCACCGCCTGACCACCTGACCTGGCGGGGGTTCGCGAGCAGCGGTGCGACGGTTTGCCCTCCCCGGGTTGGCCGGACCGGCGATTGAGCTGGGCGGGGGGTGGTGCGCGGCCCGCCGTGTGCGGGGCGCCTCCCCCACTCTCGGCTTCGCTCGAGCGGGGGGACCCCCATCGCCCTCGGGCTACCCCCTCTGGGGGAGGCACGACTGCCCGCAGTGGGGCGGGCAGGATCAGCCCGGACTGGCTGTGGGCAGTCGTCCGCAGGGCGATGGGGGCACCTCCCATGCCCTTCAGGCAATGGGGGAGGGTGGGCACGGCCACCGGCGCAGGGCACCGTTTCGGGTCACGGCACCTGTACCGGCGAAGGGGCCCGGGGAACGCCCCGGACCCCGTGGACCGCACAGGCAGAGCGCCTAGCCGATCGGCAGCCCCTGGACCGGCAGGTTCTTGCCGCCGGGCACGCCACCCTTCGCCAGCGAGTCCGTCGGCAGCTGCTTCACCACCGGCACCGCCTTCTTCACGGTCGTGCCCGCGGCCGGCGTCACCTCGTCCGTGTTGGGCGTGGTCTTGCCGACACCCTTCGCCACGTTGTCCACGGTGCCTCCGGTCGCGCCGTCCAGGGCGCTCAGCCCGAGGTTCGGGGCGGCCGGCAGCTGCGGAGCCGCACTCGCGGAACCGGCCGCACCGACCCCGGCGGCCGCTCCCGCAGCGACGATCAGCGCGGCACGGGCGATCCGACGGGTCAGGGGGAGGGACATGGTGCTCCTTCGACGGCAGAGAACAATGGGTGTCCGGCCGCCCGGTGGACGATCCACTGGCCGTCGACCGCCGCCGGACCCGGACGCAGTGACTACCGCTCGACCGCCGGGAAGGTTGCGGCGCACTCATGCAAAGAGTTGGCAATGCGTCGCATGATCGGCCGCCCGCAACGCCTGCGGGTGACCCCCCGTACTACTGCACGGTCGTGATCCGCACCGCTCCCGCACCGCCGTCCCCCGCCTCAGCGGACCCCTTGCCGTCCTCCGCCCGCCACTGGCTGCCGCTGTTCCCGGCGGTCCACTCCCGCCCGGCGTAGGAGACCCGCTTTATGCGCAGCTCGGAGGCGTTGGCCACGGCCCAGTGCGCCAACTGCCAGCCCCGCGCCCCGGCGCTCCGCCCGGTCCCGGCACCGGTGCCCCCGGTGACCGGGAGCGTCACGGTGTGCCCGTCGGAACCACCGGCGGGCGGCGGGTCCGAGGGAGGCGGAGACGCGGCCGCGTCGCCCACCTCCGCACCGGCCGGCTCCAGCACCTCCCGCCCGAAGTCCCGTCCGGGTAGACACCGGAGTGCCCGGTAGCAGGTCCCGGTCC
>NZ_NEUB01000365.1 GCF_002910825.1 Streptomyces sp. SM1
CGAGCCGCATCACCACCGGCAGCAGCGGTCCGGCACCCGGCTTGAAGCCCAGTACGCGCGCCTGCCCCGGCGCGTCCAGCGCGGTCACCCGCCCCTCGGCGAGGTCGGTGAGGAAGTCCCCGCGGCCCCGCGCCGCCAGCTCCTCCTCCTGACGCGCCTGCATCAGCACCACGGCGAGGATGCCCGCCGCGCGCTCGGCCGCCATCCGGTGCACCGGCTGCGGCGTACTGCGCACCGGCAGCAGCACCAGCCGCGCCCGTACGCCACCGCTGCCGGGGCCGCCGCCGGGCACGTCCACGAGAGCCGAACCGGCCGGCGGGTCGTTCTGGTGCCGGTCGCGCAGCCCTTCCCAGACCTGGAGCGGGTCAGCGCCCTCGGGGCCCTCACCGGCCGCGTACAGCAGCTGCCCGTCGGTCGTCTCCAGGAACACCGGGTTGCCGGTGAACCCCGCGAGGATCTCCAGGACCCGGGGGACCCCGCCGCCGCCGAGCAGCGCCTCGGTGCAGCGGCGGTGCACCTCCTCGGCGCGTTGCAGCAGCGCGTAGTGCCCGTTGACGATCTCGGTGTGGATCTCCTCGGTGACCGTCACGAACGGCACCTCGCGGTGCAGCTGGACCAGCGGGAGCCCGGCCGCCCGGGCCGCGTCGACGAGGGCGGCGGGGAGCCGGGAGAAGCGCGGGCCCAGCTCCACCACGAGCGCCGCGATGCCCCGCTCGGCCAGCGTGCGCACGAAGGCCCGCTGGTCGGCCGGGCGGGTGCCGAGGCCGTACCCGGTGGTCAGCAGGAGTTCGCCGCCCTTGAGGAGCGAGGCGATGTTCGGCACCTCGCCCGCGTGCACCCAGCGCACCGTGCGCTCCAGCCGGTCGGCGCCGGCGAGGATCTCCGGGAGGCCGCTGCGCAGGCCCGGGAGGTCCAGGGCGCGCCGCACGGTGATCCCGGCACCCCGGGTGTCGTATCCGCTGTCCATACCGGGACGCTACCCGCGCGGATGTCCCCGGTGCATGCATGGGCCGCGGTGGGGGCGGTGGCGGCCGGGCAGCGGCGCGGCCATGGACATCAGCGTGGTTGCCGCGGCACGGGAGGACGACAGCCCCGTCGAGGAGCCGTTGCGGGTCGCGGCGGTCGCCGACCGGCTCGGATACCGCGAGGTGTGGCTCGGCGAGGGACCGACGTGGGACGCGTTCGTGCCGGCCACCGCCGTCGGACGGGCCACCGGCAGGGTCGCCCTGACGGCCGGGCCGGTGGCGGTGTCGGTGTCGGTGCGGGACGCGTACAGCGTCGCCCGGGGAGCCGCCTCGACGGCCGCGGTCACCGGCCGTCCGGTGGGGGTGGCGCTCGGCACGTCGAGCAAGCGGGTCGTCGAGGGCGTCCACGACCGGCCCCGCGTCCGTCCGGCGGCCCAGCTGGAGGAGACGGCCGCCGCGCTGCGGGTGCTGCTGCACGGCGAGCCCGGTGAGCCGGTCGTTCCCGGCAGCGGATTCCGGCGCCGTCAGCGACCGCCCGGCGGTCCGCTCACGGTGGCCGCGTTCGGCGAACGGGCGATCGCCACGGCCGCCGCGCACGCCGACCGGATGCTCCTCGACGTCGTCTCCCCCGAGCAGGTCCGGGTCCTGCGCGCGAAGATGCTCACCGCCGCCGAGCGGGCCGGACGCACCCCACCGCGACTGGCCGCCTGGCTGCCCGCCGCCGTGGACCCCGACCCGGCCTCGCTGACCCAGGTCCTGCGCAGCCTCGCCGGCTACCTCACCGTGCCCGGGTACCGGGAGATGTTCACCGCGGCCGGCTTCGGTGGGGCGGTCGGCCTCGCCGGAGAGGGCGCCGACACCGGCAGACTGCTCCGTGCCCTGCCGGCCGAGGCCGCGGCGGCGGTCGGTCTGGTCGGCGGCTCCGATGCCGTCAGGGCCCGGTTGGGCGACTACGCGGCGGCCGGGCTGGACGAGGTGGCCCTGGTGCCGGCCACGGTGGGTGACCCGGGCGGCGAGCGGACACTGACGGCGCTCGCGCCCGGGTAGCCGCGCTCAGCCCCCGTACGCCCCCGACGCGGTCAGGCGCAGGGCCGTGTCGATGAGGGGGACGTGACTGAAGGCCTGGGGGAAGTTGCCGACCTGGCGCTGCAGGTGCGGGTCCCACTCCTCCGCCAGCAGGCCGAGGTCGTTGCGCAGGGCGAGCAGCTTCTCGAAGAGCTTCCTCGCCTCGTCCACGCGGCCGATCATCGCCAGGTCGTCCGCCATCCAGAACGAGCAGGCGAGGAACGCGCCCTCGTCGCCCGGCAGACCGTCGACGCCCTCGTCCTTGCCCTCCGTCGGGTAGCGCAGGATGAAGCCGTCGGAGGTGGACAGCTCGCGCTGGATCGCCTCGATGGTGCCGATCACCCGCTTGTCGTCCGGCGGCAGGAAGCCCATCTGCGGGATCAGCAGCAGGGAGGCGTCCAGTTCCCGGGAGCCGTAGGACTGGGTGAAGGTGTTGCGTTCCTTGTCGTAGCCCTTCTCGCAGACATCCCGGTGGATGTCGTCACGCAACTGCTTCCACCGCTCCAGCGGGCCGTCGGCGTCGCCGGACTCGATGAGCTTGATGGTGCGGTCGACGGCGACCCAGGCCATCACCTTGGAATGCACGAAGTGGCGGCGCGGGCCGCGCACCTCCCAGATGCCCTCGTCCGGCTCCTGCCAGTGCTTCTCCAGGTACTGGATGAGCTTCAGCTGGAGCAGCGAGGCGTAGTCGTTGCGGGCCAGGCCCGTCATGTGGGCGAGGTGGAGGGCCTCGGTGACCTCGCCGTACACATCCAGCTGGAGCTGGTGCGCGGCGCCGTTGCCCACCCGGACCGGGCCGGAGTTCTCGTAGCCGGGCAGCCAGTCCAGTTCCGCCTCGCCGAGTTCGCGCTCACCGGCGATGCCGTACATGATCTGCAGGTTCTCCGGGTCGCCCGCCACCGCGCGCAGCAGCCACTCGCGCCAGGCGCGGGCCTCCTCGCGGTAGCCGGTGCGCAGCAGCGAGGACAGGGTGATCGCCGCGTCCCGCAGCCAGGTGTAGCGGTAGTCCCAGTTGCGGACGCCTCCGATGTCCTCCGGCAGGGAGGTGGTGGGCGCGGCGACGATGCCGCCGGTCGGGGCGTACGTCAGGGCCTTCAGCGTGATCAGGGAACGGACCACGGCCTCGCGGTAGGGGCCGTGGTACGTGCAGTGCTCGACCCACTCGCGCCAGAAGTCCTCGGTCGCCTCCAGCGACTGCTCCGGTTCCGGCAGGGCCGGCGGCCGCTTGTGCGACGGCTCCCAGGAGATGGTGAAGGCGATCCGCTCGCCCGGCGCGACGGTGAAGTCCGAGTAGGTGGTCAGTTCCTCGCCGTAGGTATCGACAGATGTGTCGAACCACACCGAGTCCGGTCCGGCGACGGCGACCGTGCGCCCTTCGTGCCGGTGCACCCAGGGGACGATCCTGCCGTAGGAGAACCGCATCCGGAGCGCCGAGCGCATCGGCACCCGGCCCGAGACGCCCTCCACGATGCGGATCAGCTGCGGGGCTCCGTCGCGTGGGGGCATGAAGTCCGTCACCCGGACGGTGCCGCGCGGAGTCTCCCACTCCGATTCGAGGATCAGTGAGTCACCGCGGTAGCCGCGCCGGGTCGCGCTCGGCGGTTCCGCGTCGTCGGCGTGGGCGGGGCCCAGCCGCCAGAAGCCGTGATCCTCGGTGCCCAGCAGGCCGGCGAAGATGGCGTGCGAGTCGAAGCGGGGCAGGCACAGCCAGTCCACTGTGCCGTCCCGGCAGACCAGCGCGGCTGTCTGCATGTCTCCGATGAGTGCGTAGTCCTCGATGCGCCCGGCCACGTGCATCTCCAGTCGAACGGCCACGTCACCCCACAAGGGGGCTGTCGCTAGTGCGGTCAGGGGTTTTTTGTCATACGTCGTTGAGCTGTGAAGCACAGCAGTCACTCGGCCTTGATGGCAAGCGCCAACTGTTGCTCAACGAACTGACGAGCTCACGTTGTTCCGGGACTTACGGGCGGGGGTGGTGCCGTTCGGCCGGCCTGGCTCGGCAGCGAGTGTCCGAGCAGGATACGACGCACGTAGATGATCTGTGTGCCGCTCCGGACAACGCGGCTCCGCCGAATGAGTGACCGAGAGGTGAGGGTCCGGTGCGCGGCGCCTACCCTGTGCCGGCGCGTGCGCGGAGCGTGGCCGTGAGCCATCGCCGCGCGGCGCTGATACGCTGGTAGCCCGTGGACCGGTGGGCGAGAAACCCCGGAACCGCACCCACAGACCGCGACCACGGGAGCCCCCTCTTGGCCATGCAGCCCGCTGCTTTCCGAAACAGCACAGCGTCGACGACCAAGCACATCTTCGTCACCGGGGGTGTCGCCTCCTCCCTCGGCAAGGGGCTGACCGCCTCCAGCCTCGGCATGCTGCTCAAGGCCCGTGGTCTGCGCGTCGTGATGCAGAAGCTGGACCCGTACCTCAACGTCGACCCGGGCACGATGAACCCCTTCCAGCACGGTGAGGTGTTCGTCACCAACGACGGCGCCGAGACCGACCTGGACATCGGCCACTACGAGCGGTTCCTCGACCGCGACCTGGACGGCTCCGCCAACGTCACCACGGGCCAGATCTACTCCACGGTGATCGCCAAGGAGCGGCGCGGTGAGTACCTGGGCGACACCGTGCAGGTCATCCCGCACATCACCAACGAGATCAAGCACCGGATCCGCCGGATGGCGACCGACGAGGTCGACGTGGTGATCACCGAGGTCGGCGGCACGGTCGGCGACATCGAGTCGCTGCCGTTCCTGGAGACCGTCCGCCAGGTGCGGCACGAGGTCGGCCGCGACAACGTGTTCGTGGTCCATATCTCTCTCCTGCCCTACATCGGTCCCTCGGGTGAGCTCAAGACGAAGCCGACCCAGCACTCGGTCGCGGCGCTGCGCAACATCGGTATCCAGCCGGACGCGATCGTGCTGCGCTGCGACCGCGAGGTGCCCACCGCGATCAAGCGGAAGATCTCGCTGATGTGCGACGTGGACGAGGCCGCCGTCGTCGCCTGCCCCGACGCCCGCTCGATCTACGACATCCCGAAGACCGTGCACGGCGAGGGCCTGGACGCCTACGTCGTCCGCAAGCTGGACCTGCCCTTCCGGGACGTGGACTGGACGACCTGGGACGACCTGCTCGACCGGGTCCACAACCCCGACCACGAGATCACCCTCGCCCTGGTCGGCAAGTACATCGACCTGCCCGACGCCTACCTCTCGGTCACCGAGGCGCTGCGCGCGGGCGGTTTCGCCAACAAGGCCCGGGTGAAGGTCAAGTGGGTCACCTCGGACGACTGCAAGACCCCGGCCGACGCCCAGGCGCAGCTCGGTGACGTCGACGGCATCTGCATCCCCGGCGGCTTCGGCGACCGCGGCGTGCTCGGCAAGGTCGGCGCGATCAGGTACGCCCGCGAGAACCGGATCCCGCTGCTGGGCCTCTGCCTCGGTCTGCAGTGCATCGTGATCGAGGCAGCGCGCAGCCTCGCGGACATCTCCGACGCCAACTCCACCGAGTTCGACCCGGCCACCTCCCACCCGGTCATCTCCACGATGGCCGAGCAGCTGGACATCGTCGCGGGTGAGGGCGACATGGGCGGCACCATGCGGCTCGGCATGTACCCGGCCAAGCTGGCCGAGGGCTCGATCGTGCGTGAGGTGTACGACGGCAAGGAGTACGTCGAGGAGCGCCACCGGCACCGCTACGAGGTGAACAACGCCTACCGCGCGGAGCTGGAGAAGAAGGCGGGCATCGTCTTCTCCGGCACCTCCCCGGACGGCAAGCTCGTCGAGTACGTCGAGTACCCGCGCGAGGTCCACCCGTACCTGGTCGCGACCCAGGCGCACCCGGAGCTGCGCTCGCGTCCGACCCGTCCGCACCCGCTCTTCGCGGGGCTGGTGAAGGCCTCGGTCGAGCGGAAGATCTCGAAGTAACACACCCGGTTGTACGGTTGCCGGGGTGCGAACCTTCAAAGGGTGCGCACCCCGGCCGCTTTTTTCACCCAGGGCACGCGCGCCTCACGCAGGGCACGCGCACGAGAGCTGTACGTCGGGAAGGACGGGCATGACGATCAAGGACACCCCGGCAGAGTGGGAGATCCGCGGGACCCGGACCCCGTTCACCGGGGCCAAGACCTCCGTCCGCACGGACGAGGTGGTGATGCCCGGTGGCACCGTGGTCCGCCGCGACTACCAGGTCCACCCCGGGTCCGTGGCCGTCCTCGCCCTCGACGAAGCGGACCGGGTCCTGGTGCTGCGCCAGTACCGGCACCCCGTGCGGCAGAAGCTGTGGGAGATCCCGGCGGGTCTGCTCGACGTGGCCGGTGAGAACCCGCTGCACGCCGCCCAGCGCGAGTTGTACGAGGAGGCGCACGTCAAGGCGGAGGACTGGCGGGTGCTGGCCGACGTCTACACCACGCCCGGCGGCTGTGACGAGGCCGTACGGATCTTCCTCGCGCGAGGGCTGTCCGAGGCCGAGGGCGACCGCTTCGAGGTGGAGGACGAGGAGGCCGACATGGAGCTGGCCCGGGTCCCCGTCGAGGAGCTGGTGCGCGGGGTGCTGGCCGGTGAGCTGCACAACAACTGCCTGGTGGTGGGTGTCCTCTCGCTCGTCGCGGCGCGGACCGGTGACGGTCCGGACGCACTGCGCCCGGCGCAGGCACCGTGGCCGGCGCGGCCGTTCGAGGTGTGACGCGGGCGGGGGAGCCGTGATGCGCGGCCCGGCGTGCCGGGTCCGCCGTGGCCGGCCGGGCGGTTTCCCGTGCCCTTCTCACCGGCGCTGCAGAGCCGTCGGTCGTACGATCTGTTGATCCGATCGGGGGAGTCTCGCTCCCCGCGCCGCGCTCCTCACGGAACGTCGCAGAGCGTGAACTAGGCTCTGGAAAACGCCCGATCCGGAAGACCCGGCGGGCTTGCGCGTGCGGTGGGACGGGAGTGTGGCCCGTGACGGATCAGGCGGTGGACCCGGACGGTGTGCGGCTTCCCCGGGACGCTGCCCCGGAAGGTCGATTCCTGGGCCGTACGAGGGAGTTGAAGGAGCTGCGCGCCGACATCGAGCGCGCGGGACTGGACACGCTCTCCGGCCGCAAGGCCCCCCGCGCACGGGTGCTGCTCATCGCGGGCAGGCCCGGCTCCGGCCGGACGGCCCTCGCCGAGGAACTGGTGCGCCAGGTCGCCGACCGCTACTCCGACGGGTTACTGCGCGCCCGGCTGAGCGAACCCGACGGCACGCGCGTACCGGTCGGACGCGCCGCGCGGGAACTGCTCGACGTGCTGGAGGCGCCCGCCCCGGCCGGGGCCCCCGAGGACGAACTCACCGAGGCGCTGCGCACCGCCCTGGCCGACCGCCGCGCGGTGCTCCTGCTGGACGACGCGGCCGACGCCGAGCAGGTCGACGCGCTGCTCCCGGACAACCCGGACTGCCTCGCCGTCACCGTTTCCTCGGGGCCGCTGACCGGCATCGCCGACGTCCGGCCCTGCACCCTCGGCGGTCTCGACACCAAGTCCTCGGTGGAACTGCTGTCCCGGCTGACC
>NZ_NEUB01000366.1 GCF_002910825.1 Streptomyces sp. SM1
CGCGAGACTGTGACGTATGAGTGAACGCACCGTCCCGCCGCACACCGTCCTGCTTCGTCGCGGAGAGGTCCACAGCCCCGCCGACCCCTTCGCGACCGCAATGGTCGTCGAGCGCGGTCAGGTCGCCTGGGTCGGCTCCGAAGGTGCCGCCGACGCCTTCGTGGACGGGGTCGACGAGGTGATCGACCTCGACGGGGCTCTGGTCACCCCGGCGTTCACGGACGCGCACGTCCACACCACGGCGACCGGTCTCGCCCTCACCGGTCTCGACCTGTCCGACGCCC
>NZ_NEUB01000367.1 GCF_002910825.1 Streptomyces sp. SM1
CCACCGCCCCGATCGCCGTCAGGACGGAGCGGGCCGCGGCCATCGCCCCGCCCGGCGGGGGATCCAGCAGCGCCAGCCCGGAGGCGTCCGGATCGCCCCAGCAGGCCGCCTGGAGCGCGAACGCCGTCAGATCGGCCACCTTGATCTCGGGCGAGGGGTACTGCGGCAGCCGCGTGTCCTCCGCCTCCGCCCAGCAGCGGTACACCGCTCCCGGTGCCTCACGTCCGGCCCGACCCGCCCGTTGCCGCCCCGCCGCGCGCGACGCCCGTACCGTCGTCAGCGCGCTCAGCCCCCGCGCGTGATCGACCCGCGGCTCCCGCGCGAGTCCCGAGTCCACGACCGCCCGCACCCCGGGTACCGTCAGCGACGACTCCGCCACCGACGTCGCGAGCACCACCCGGCGCCGCTCCCCGGGCAGCAGTACCGCGTCCTGCACGGCGGCCGGCGCGCGCCCGTGCACCTGGAGCAGTTCCGCACCGCCCAGATCCCCGAGCTGCCCGGCCACCCGCGCGATCTCGCCCACTCCGGGCAGGAAGGCCAGCACGTCCCCGTCCCGTTCGGCCAGTGCCCGCCGCACCACCGACGCCACGTGCGTCAGCAGCGCCGGATCGACCCGCATCCCGTGCGGTGGCCGCACCGCACGCGCGGGCGGCGCCCACACCACCTCCACCGGGTACGCCGCACCACGCGCCTCGACCACCGGCGCGCCGCCCAGCAGCCGTGCCCAGCCCTCCGCGTCCGTCGTCGCCGACGCGGCCACCAGCCGCAGCCCGGGGCGGAGCGTCTCGCGCACGTCCCACAGGAACGCCGCCGCCGTGTCCGCGTCCAGATGCCGCTCGTGGCATTCGTCGAGCACCACCACGTCCACCCCGGCCAGCTCCTGGTCGCGCTGCAGCCGCTGCAGGAGCACCCCGGTCGTGACGACCTCCACACGCGTGTGCCGCCCGGCCACCCGCTCCCCGCGCACGGTGAAACCGACCGACTCGCCGACCCGCTCGCCCAGCAGCCACGCCATCCGCCGTGCCG
>NZ_NEUB01000368.1 GCF_002910825.1 Streptomyces sp. SM1
ACCGTCCGGTGCCGCCTCCCGCGTACGCCGGGGACTTCCCTCCCGGGCAGGCGGATCCGTGGGCCCGGGGCACCGGAGGAAACGTTCCGCCGGCCGCTCCCGGGGGCGGCCGGGACGAGGGCCGTTCCTCCGCCTGGTGACCGCCGTCCCGGACACCACTCCCGGCGGCCGGGGGGACACCCGGGCCGCCGGGAACCGCCGTCCCGGCTCGCACGTACTCTGAGTGGGACCACGACCCCGTTGCCGGCCGGGCAGGCCGGATCGTCGTCGTACGGCCGTACGCTAGAAGGGAGGCGCGCCCCCGCGCCTCCGTGCAACGAGGAGAAGATCCACTGGGCAAGCGACAGCCCGAAGGCCCGCCGCCCGCACCCGCGGTGCAGCGCATCAGACTGCGCTACACCAAGCGCGGCCGCCTCCGGTTCACCAGCCACCGTGACTTCCAGCGCGCCTTCGAGCGGGCGCTGCGCCGCGCCGAGGTGCCGATGGCGTACTCGGCGGGATTCACGCCGCATCCGAAGGTGTCGTACGCCAATGCCGCACCCACCGGCACGGGCAGTGAGGCGGAATACCTGGAGATCGCGCTCACCCGGCCGCGCGACGCCGAGCGGCTGAGAGCCCTTCTCGACGAGTCGATGCCCACCGGGCTCGACATCGTCGAGGCGGTGGAGGCCCGCGCATCGGGCCTCGCCGACCGGCTCACGGCCTCGGTGTGGGAACTGCGGCTGGACGGGGTGACCCCCGAGGACGCCCGCCGCGCGGTGGACGCCTTCAACGCGGCCAAGACCGTGGAGGTCCAGCGCCGCACCAAGAACGGCATCCGTACCTTCGACGCCCGCTCCGCGGTCGTGACTCTGGAGACCCCAAAGGCGCACCTGCCGGGGACCGACGCGGGCGCCGGCCCGGCCGGAGAGGCCCACACCGCGCTCCTTGCTGGGCCGACGGACCGGCCCTGTGCGATACTGCGCCTGGTTGTTCGGCACGTGACGCCTGCCGTACGACCCGACGACGTCCTGTCCGGTCTTCGCGCCGTGGCCGACCTGGCGCCGCCGGTCCCCGCAGCGGTGACCAGGCTGGCGCAGGGGCTGTTCGATGAAGAGACCGGCACGGTGACCGACCCGCTCGCGCCCGACCGCGAGGCAGCAGCGACCGAGCCGCAACCGGCCGGTGCCACTGCCGCCGCGACGGCGCCGGCGTAAGGAAGGTTCCGCGTAGGGACGGATGTCGTAAGCGCCGCCCTCGAACTCGGGAGCCACCTGGGTCGGGCAGCGCACCGACCAGAAGACTTTCGCCAGGCCGTGCGCATTCGGCGTACGGAACCGGCGAGACAGGACACAGAGAGCTTCCGAGCGGCGCCCGCGCCCCGGACGGCGGCAACCGCGCACCGCGCGAGCCGCGGACGTCACCGGCATCGCCGGGCCAGGCGCGACGCTCGGGAGCCTGACGGGAGAAACGCCCGCATGCTCGAACCGATCGAGCCCACAGAGGGCTC
>NZ_NEUB01000369.1 GCF_002910825.1 Streptomyces sp. SM1
CGGACCGACGCCTGTCGCGTCCGCGCCGGGAACAACCGCCGTCTGGCCGGCCTCTTCACCGGCACCGACCTGCTGCTCACGCCCACGACGCCGACCGCGCCGCACGGCCACCAGGGCCCCGGTGACGTCTACTCCACCGCGCTCACCTGGGCGTTCAACGTCAGCGGGCACCCCGCGCTGAGCCTCCCGGCCGGGTTCGGTGCCGACGGCTGCCCGGCGGGACTCCAGCTGGTGGCCCCGTACGGGCGGGAGGGGCTGCTGCTCGCCGTGGCACGGGAGGCGGAGCGGCGCGGGGCCGGCGCCTGAAGCTCTCGGAACCTCCGGGATGGCAGCACCGAGCTGAAGGACGCCGGGGCCCTGTCCCGCGCGAAGACGTCCTTCGCGCGGGAGGCACCCCGCGCCCGCCATCCCTACGAGGCCGCCCGACCCCCACGGATCACCGGCCGGGCCCGGCGGCACCCGTGCCACCGCGTTGTCACGCGGTGATGTCCTTCGACGTGAACCTCGCCCAGGCCGCCGAGCCGAAGACGGCCGCGTAGAGGGCCTGGAGGCCGAGGTTCTTCGTCAGGTCGTCCCAGTGGACCGGCTCGCGCATCAGGTCGGCGAAGGACAGCCAGTAGTGGGAGAACAGGTAGGGGTGCACGGCGTGCAGCTGCGGGATCTGGCCGACGATCTGGACCGTGATCAGCAGCCCGACCGTGGTCGCCATCGCCGCGATGCCGCTGCTGGTCAGCGTCGAGACGAACAGGCCGAGCGCCGCCACCCCGACCAGGGACGCGGCGACGACCAGGGCGATCAGCAGGGCCCTGACCAGGCCCTCGGAGAAACCGATCCGGGTGCCCGAGATGGTCGTGAGGTCGCCGAGCGGGAAGAGCAGCGCGCCGGTGGCGAGCGCCGAGACGGCGACCACCAGGGTGGCGACCAGACAGAAGACCAGGACCGCCGCGTACTTGGTGAACAGCAGGCGGGTCCTGCCGGCGGGGGCGACCAGGAGGTAGCGCAGGGTGCCGGCGTTCGCCTCGCCGGCGAGGGCGTCGCCCGCGACGACCCCGACCGCCATGGGCAGGAAGAACGGCAGGGTGGCGGCGAGCGCGGTGAAGACCAGGAACAGGCCGTTGTTGGTGATCTGCGAGATGAACGCCGGCCCTCCGCCGCCTCCGCCACCGGCCGACGAGCCGTCACCGGTCTCGATGCGCACGGCGATGCCGACCAGGACCGGTACGGCCGCCAGCACCCCGAGCAGGGCGAGGGTGCGCCAGCGCCGGAAGGTGGTGAGCAGTTCGCTGCGGAACAGGCCGAGGGTCCACAGCGGGCTCGCCCTCCGCACCGCTTCAGCCCGCGACATCGAACCCCTCCCCGGTCAGTGCCACGAACGCGTCCTCCAGGGAGGCGCGTTCGACCCCGAAGCCGCGCACCCGGACGCCGGCCGTGACCAGTGCCGCGTTGACCTCGGCGAGGTCCCGTTCGGGCGCCTCGCCGGTCACCCGGTCCCCGGCCACGACGACGTCGGCGACTCCCTGCTCCTTGAGCACCCGGGCGGCGTCCGCCGGGTCCGGTGTGGTCACCGCCAGCCGGCCGCGGGCTCCCGCGGCCAGGTCGGCGACCGGGCCCTGGGTGATCAGGCGGCCCTGGGCCATCACGGCGGCGTGCGTGCACACCTGCTCGATCTCGTCGAGCAGGTGGGAGGAGAGGAAGACGGTAATTCCGTCCGAGGCCAGCGCGCGGACGAGGGTGCGGATCTCCCGCATGCCCTGCGGGTCGAGGCCGTTGGTGGGCTCGTCCAGGACGAGCAGCCGGCGTGGCTGGAGCAGGGCGGCCGCGAGACCGAGGCGCTGCTTCATGCCGAGGGAGTACGCCTTCGCCTTCTTGCCGGCGGCGGCCGTCAGGCCCACCCGGTCCAGTGCGGCGGCGACGCGGACGCGCCGGGTGCGCGGATCGGCGGTGGGGTCGGCGGAGTCGTACCGGAGCAGGTTGTCGCGCCCGGAGAGGAAACCGTAGAGGGCGGGGCCCTCGATGAGGGCCCCGACGTGGGGCAGCACGGCGCGCGCGGAACGCGGCATGGGGCGCCCCAGGACGTGCGCCGTGCCGGAGGTCGGCTCGATCAGGCCCATCAGCATGCGGATGGTGGTGGTCTTGCCCGAGCCGTTGGGGCCGAGGAAGCCGAAGACGCTGCCCTCCGGGACGGTCAGGTGCAGACCGTCGACGGCGAGCTGTCCGCCGCGGTAGCGCTTGGTGAGCGCGCGGGTGGCGATGACCGCACCGTCACCCGCGCGGACGCCCGGTTCCGCGCCCGCGCCGTCCGGCTCCCTGACGGACGCCTCGCCCATCGGCTCCCTCGTTCCCTGTCACGTCCAAGGTTTCAGGGCCTTACTTCCCCGCGTCGGCCGCCTTCACGAGCGCGTCCTTGGTGACGGCGCCCACATAGACCGTGCCGTCCTCGGTGACGAGGGCGTTCACCAGGCGGGTACTGAAGACCGTGCCGGTGCCGAACCCGCCCTTGACCGGGTCGCCGAGGGAGCCGACGAAGCCACCGAGGTCACCGCCGACGTCACCGGTGGGCAGGCCGCCCCCGGCGCCGGTGTCGAAGGTGGCGACGGTGTTCCAGCCCTCACCGAGCATCTTGAGCCCGTCGAGGCCCTTGGCGAGGTCCTCCCCGGACTTCGGCGCGCGCTCCGGCGTGCGGGAGGGCCCGGAGCGGTCCCGGCCCCGGTCCAGTTCGCCGTCCTCGGTCACCTCGGCGCCCTTGGGCGGGGTGAAGTCGAAGGTCGACGCGGCCGGCCGGTCGAAGCTCACCTTGTTGAAACCGACGTCCACGACGGCCGCGCCGCCGCTCGACGGGGTGAGCGTGAACTTCAGCGGCATACCGGTCTCGTGGTCGACCGCGATGCTGATCGCGCCGACCGTGGAGCCGGCCTGCTTCGGCTTGACGACCAGCTTGTACGCGTCCCGGCCGGCCACCTGGGCGGTGCCGTCGACGGTCACGGACGTGGTGTCGTCGACCGCCTTCAGCGCCTCCTCGGCGAAGTCCTTCGGGGTGGCCGGGGGCCGCTGCTCCCGGTCCTTCCCGGAGGCGTCGACCGTGCCGTGGTAGACCTCGTTGGACGCGCTGTCGTAGCCCCAGACGTCCTCACCGTTGTGGATCAGGCTGTACTCGGCGGCGTCCTCCAGGATCGACACCTTCTGCCGGTCCGGGCCGTCGGCCGCGATGCGCAGCGTGTGCGTGCCGGACGTCAGTTCGGTGAGCTTGGCGGACGGATCGGCCGAGGAGCCGTCGTCACCGCCCTGTCCCATCGCGCCGGACGTGAGGCCGCTCTCCAGGCCGCCGAGGTTCGGCAGTCCGAGGTCGGTGGTGATCTTCACGGTGCCGGACAGCTGCTCGACGTCCGACTTCGCGATCTTCTCGATCAATTGTGCGGCGGTGATCTCCGGCAGGTCGGGGTCGCCGGAGGCGGCGATCGCGGGGACGAGCCCGATGGTCGCGGCCGCCATTCCGATCACCGTGACCGGGACGACGTACCGCGCGGCCCTGCGCCGCCCCGTGCGCGGCTCGTCGACCTCCCCCGGGGTGGTCCTGTCGTCGTCGGATTCGTACGGTGCCATGTGTGCCCTCCGTGGTCGGCGGCGGCTTCCGTCTCGTGTCCTCGCACCAGTCTCGCCCTGAGCCGCCATTCTCACCCGAACCGGTGAGAAGTGGTGTTGTCCGTCGTTGTCCATCTGACCAAATCCCGCAGGTGAATTCGTCAGACCGCGGGCGCAACTCCGTGTACTGCTGGGGTATGACACGGAGGGCGATTTCGTCCCCCGACCAGTAGGGGTCACGGGGAGCCGGGGCCGGTGACGGCGGAGGGACCGGCCCGTCCCGCGCGGGAACCCACCGCCTCGGCCCAGCCCGCGCGGCGCGCCACCGTCCCGGCTCGGCGCGCGCGGGACCCCACTACGCCGGCTCAGCCCGCGCGGTGCACCACCGCGTCGCACAGCTGCACGAGTGCCGCCTTCGCGTCGCATTCCGGCAGCGGGGCCAGCACCGTGCGGGCTTCCTTCGCGTACCGCACGGTGTCCCGGCGGGCCTGCTCCAGGGCGGGGTGGGCGCGCAGCAGCCGCAGCGCCTCGGCGTGCCGGGCGTCGTCGGTGAGGTCGGAGTCGAGCAGCTCGCACAGGGCGATGTCCTCGGCCAGCCCCAGCCGGGCGGCGCGCTCACGCAGCCGCAGCACGGGCAGCGTGGCGATGCCCTCGCGCAGGTCGGTGCCGGGGGTCTTGCCCGACTCGTGGGTGTCGGCGGCGATGTCCAGCACGTCGTCGGCGAGCTGGAAGGCGACGCCGAGCCGCTCGCCGTACTGGGTGAGCACGTCGACCACCGTCTCGTCGGCGCCGGACATCATCGCGCCGAAGCGGCAGGAGACGGCGACCAGCGAGCCGGTCTTGCCGCCGAGCACGTCCAGGTAGTGGTCGACCGGGTCGCGGCCGTCCTGCGGCCCCGCGGTCTCCAGGATCTGACCGGTGACCAGCCGCTCGAACGCCTCGGCCTGCACCCGCACCGCCTCGGGGCCGAGGTCGGCCAGGATGTGCGAGGCACGCGCGAAGAGGAAGTCGCCGGTGAGGACCGCGACGGAGTTGCCCCAGCGGGTGTTCGCGCTGTCCACCCCGCGCCGCACCTCGGCCTCGTCCATCACGTCGTCGTGGTACAGCGTGGCCAGATGGGTCAGCTCCACGACCACGGCGGAGGGCACCACGCCGGGCGCGTAGGGGTCACCGAACTGGGCGGCGAGCATCACGAGCAGCGGACGGAACCTCTTGCCGCCGGCCCGCACCAGATGCTGGGCGGCACCCGTGATGAGGGGGACCTCACTCTTGGTGGCCTCGAGCAGCCCTTCCTCGACAGCCGCCATTCCGGCCTGGACATCGGCTTCCAGAGCCTGGTCCCGCACGCTCAGCCCGAACGGCCCGACGACGGTCACGAGGGGTCTCCTGTCTGCTGGTGTCCACTGGCGATTACACGGAATGTCGATACGTCGCTGCCCTCACTCGAGTCAGCGTATCCGGTCACCTTTCGATCACCACCGGCACCCGGGGTTACAGGCAGGGCGATACGGGATCAGGAGCGGGACCATTCCGATCGATTGCCGACAACGGACATTCCCCTACCTTCTCGGACATGAATGCGCCTGAACCATCCTGCCCGGCACGTCGCCCGATGTGTCGCAATTGGCGCACGGATTCCCCTTGACGGCAAATGCTCCCGCATCTTGCGATCAGTGAAGTGAGTCACGCGCGGACCGCCACCCGCATCGCCCCGCCGCGCCCGCGTCCACCCTTCCCCCGGGCGGGAGTTGACCCTTGGCACTCGCAAAGGATCAAGTATCCCAAATCACCCGTTCGAAGATCAAAGGGCTGCTTGTGTGACGTCCTCACTTGTTCCCGACATCCGCTCTCGCATACGTTCCGGGCCTGTCGGGCGGACGCCGAATCCTGCCACCGCCCGCATCACACCCACCCACGAACTCACGCACGGCAGGAGCGGGGGACCCAGGTAAGTCGCCGGGCCGGCCACACGCCGGAACGGCTCGGGGTGAAGCCATGCCCGCAGGGGCACGGCCGGGCACTCTCCCGCCCGAACCCGACAGCTCACCTCGCAGGCGTAGGAGAGGAACACCGACATGCCCGCTTCCGGTCAGCCCCGCTTCGGCCGCCGCCTCGTCCGCTCCCTCGCCGTCGCCGGCACCGGCGTCGCCGTGGTCGCCCTCCCGCTGTTCGGCGCCACCGGTGCCGCCGCGGCCACCACGACGTCCACCACCGCCACCACCGCCACCACCGCCACCACCGCGACGACGTACCCGGACACCCTCGACGGCTGGATCCGCGAGTCGCTGTCCGTCATGGCGCAGAACGGCATCCCGGGCTCCTACGAGAGCATCCACCGCAACATCATGCGCGAGTCCTCCGGCAACCCGGCCGCCATCAACCTGTGGGACTCCAACGCCGCCGCCGGCACCCCGTCGAAGGGGCTGCTGCAGGTCATCGACCCGACCTTCCAGGCGTACCACGTGCCGGGCACCGCCTTCGACCCGTTCGACCCGGTCGCGAACATCACGGCGGCCTGCAACTACGCCGCCGACCGCTACGGCTCCATCGACAACGTCTTCGGCGCGTACTGAGCCGCACGCTGACGGCCGAGCACGGCCGCACCACCGAACAGTCGCTCGAGGACGACGGCCACGCCGTCGTCCTCGTTCGACGTGGTGACCTCGTCGGCCACCGCCTTCAGCTCGGGATGCGCGTTTGCCATGGCGACGCCGTGCGCCGCCCAGTCGAACATCGGGATGTCGTTCGGCATGTCGCCGAAGGCCACCGTCCGCGCCGGGCTCAGCCCCAGATGCTCGGCGGCGAGCGCGAGCCCGGTCGCCTTGGTCACCCCGCACGGCTGGAGCTCCACGGTCCCCGGGCCCGACATGGTGACCGTGGCCAGCGAGCCGACCACCGACCGCGCCGCCGCCGCCAGCGCGTCGTCGGACAGCCGCGGGTGGCGCAGCAGCACCTTGCTGATCGACCGCTCCCACAGATCGCTCCGCCGCTCGACCCGTACCGCGGGCAGCGTCGGGTGCGGCATCAGATAGCCGGGCTCGATCAGCGTCAGCCCGTCGACCCCGTCCTGGTCGACCGCGGCGTAGACCTCCCCCACCTCGGCCTCGATCTTGCCGAGAGCGGTCTCCGCCAGCTCCCGGTCCAGCGTGACGGACCACAGCAGCCGGCCCGCGCCCGCGTCGTACACCTGCGCGCCCTGTCCGCACACGGCGAGCCCCGTGCTGCCGAGATCGTCGAGCAGCGGCCGCACTCTGGGGGCCGGGCGCCCCGTCACCACGAGGTGCTGGGCACCGGTTTGCGCCACCCGCGCGAGGGCGGCGAGGGACCGGTCGGACAGGGTGTCGTCGCCGCGCAGCAGCGTCCCGTCCAGGTCGGTGGCGATGAGCGAACAATCGGTGGGTGCGGCCATGATCAGAGAATACGGACAACACGACCGTCCGATTCACGGTGCTCGTATCCGCTCGCTTTCGGTGCGATTCCCCTTCCGTAGGCGCCGGGTACGGACCGGTTCACGACTCTTTCACCGTTTGGCAAGAACATCGCCCGCTCTCTACCGTGCGCCCGGGATCGGGCGGTACCTTCCAGGAGTCCAGGGGGGACTTGATCGGGGGGTCAGGTGAGCAGTGGACGTGTGCGCGTGCTGAGGCCCGAGGAGCTCGGCGAGGGGGAACGGGAACGCTGGCGGGAGCTGCGCGCCGCGACGGACGCACCGCGCAGCCCTTTCATGGAACCGGAGTTCGCCGTCGCGGTGGGCCGGGTGCGGCCCCGGGCCCGGGTGGCGGTGCTGCACCAGGGGGCCGGCCCGGCGGGCTTCCTGCCGCACGAGCGGGGTCCACTGGGCCGGGGCCGGGCGATCGGGCTCGGGGTGTCCGACTGCCAGGGCGCGGTCCTGGCTCCGGGCGTCACCCCGGACGCCGCCGAACTGCTGCGTGCCTGCTCGGTGTCGAGCCTCGCCTTCGACAACCTGGAGGCCGGCCAGGAGCTGTTCGTGCCGTACGCGGCCGAGGAGCACGCCACGTACGTCATCGACGTGGAGAAGGGCTACGAGACGTACGAGTCCGTGCTGCGCGCCCGGTCGCCGAAGTTCCTGAGGACCACGCTGGCCAAGGAGCGCAGGCTGGGCCGCCAGGCCGGACCCGTGCGGTTCGTCTTCGACGAACGCGAACCCGCGGCGCTGCGGGCGCTCATGGAGTGGAAGTCGGCGCAGTACCGCAGGACCGGGCGCCGCGACCGGTTCGCGCAGGAGTGGATCGTCCGGCTGGTGGGCCGGCTTGCCGGGACCCGGGCCGCTCAGTGCACCGGCACGCTGTCGGTCCTGTACGCCGGTGACAGGCCCGTCGCCGCGCACTTCGGGCTGCGTTCAACCACCGTCCTGGCCTGCTGGTTCCCGGCGTACGACCCGGAGTTCGCGAAGTACTCGCCCGGGCTGGTGCTGCATCTGCGGATGGCCGAGGCGGCGGCCGGCAAGGGCATCGGCCTGCTCGACATGGGGCGCGGTCCGGCCGCGTACAAGGACTCGCTGAAGACCGGCGAACTCGCGGTGTACGAGGGCGCGGTGACCCGTCCGGGGGTGGGCTCCGCGCTGCACTGGATGGGCCGCGAGCCCGCGCGCCGCGCGCACGGCTTCGTCCGCGCACGCCCGCGCGCCGCGTCGCTGGCGTCACGGGCCCTGAAGGGCGCGGCACGGCTGCGCCGGCCGTGAGGACGGGGAACGGGGAGGGGAGGACCTATGTCCGGCAGAGGACGAGCGGGAGCACGAGCGGGAGCACGGGCACGGGCACGGGCACGGATGCGGGCACGGATGCGGGCACGGATGCGGGCACGGATGCGTACGCGGATGCGTACGCGGGAGGAGATACGGCGGTTCCTGGCCATCGGCCCGGTGCAGGTCGCCGAACTGGACCTGAAGCCGGGCGGGGACGAGGGCGAGGGCCGGCACGGGGCTGATCTCAGACCCGGGCCCGGCAGCCCGCCGGTGACCCACGGCGAGGTGTTCCTGCTGGTCCGGCAGGCAGGACGGCCGGTGGGCACCCTGCTGACACGCGTGCCGGAGGGGACGGATCCGCGGACCGCGCTCGCGGAGGCGGCACGCAGCGGGTTCCCGGGGATCACGGGGGCGGCGAGGGCTGCGCGGGTCACAGGAGACACGGGGGCCGCGAGGGGTGCCGGCGTGGGGTGTGCACCGGGATCCGGCGGCGAGCGGGCCGGTGCCGTCCCGCCGTTCGCCTCGGTCGTCGTGGCCACCCGGGAGCGGGCCGGCCGGCTCGCCCGCGCGCTCGACTCGCTCCTCGCGCAGGAGCATCCGCGGTTCGAGGTCGTCGTCGTCGACAACGCCCCCGTGACGAGTGAGACGCGCAAGCTGGTGGAAGGCGAGTACGGCGAGCGGGTGCGGTACGTGTGCGAGCCGGTGCCCGGACTCGCCGTCGCGCACAACAGGGGACTGGCGACGGCCCGGGGCGAGGTGGTCGCGTTCACCGACGACGACGTCGTCGCCGATCCCCGCTGGCTCACCGAGCTGACCGCGCCGTTCGCGGCCGACCCGCGGCTCGGCTGTGCCACCGGCCTGATCCTCCCCGCCCGGCTGCGCACCCCGGCCCAGGTCCTGCTGGAGAGTCACGGCGGCTTCGCGAAGGGCTTCACCCCGACGACGTACGACCCGCATGACCCGCCCCGTGACGAGCCGCTGTTCCCGTTCGCCGCGGGCCGTTTCGGCTCCGGCGCGAACATGGCCTTCCGCGCGGAGGCGCTGCGGGGCGTCGGCGGCTTCGACCCGGCCACCGGTGCCGGGACGTCCGCCCGGGGCGGCGACGACCTGTACGGCTTCGTACGCGTCCTCGCCCAGGGGCACCGGCTGCACTACACGCCGTACGCGCTGGTGTGGCACCACCACCGGGAGACCTGGGCCGATCTGGAGACCCAGGCGTACGGCTACGGCGCCGGCCTCACCGCCTATCTCACCGCCGTCCTGGTCAACCGGCCCACGCTGCTGCCCGCGTTCCTCGCCCGGCTGCCGCGCGGTCTCGCGCACGCCCGCACGCTGACCGCCGTACGCGACACCGACGGTGGCGGCGGGACGCCGGGCGCCCATGACAGCCGGACCCATCCATGGCCACGCCGGCTGTCGCGGCTGCAGCGCAGGGGGATGGTCCAGGGCCCGCTCGGCTATCTGCGGGCTCGGCGGGCGCTGAGCAGCGGTCCGGGGAGGGACGCGCGATGAACCCGGCGCAGGCGGCCCAGGCCATACCCGTTTTCCTCTACCACGCCGTGATGGACGACCCACCGGAGTGGATCGCCGAGTTCACCGTGACGCCGCGGGAGTTCGCGTCCCAGCTCGACGCCGTCGTGGACAGTGGCCGCACCCCGGTCACCGTCGGCGCTCTCGCCGATCGTCTCGCCGGGCGGGCGCCGCTGCCCGCCCGGCCGGTGCTGCTCACCTTCGACGACGGCTTCGCCGACCTGCCGGGCCCGACCGCCGAGGCGCTGGCCGGGCGCGGGCTGTCCGCCACCGCGTATCTCACCACCGGCGCCATCGCCCCGGGCGGCCGCAGTCTGCTGCCGCCCGCCCCGATGATGACCCTGACCGAAGCGCGACGGCTGGAGGAGTCCGGCATGGAGATCGGCAGCCACACGGTCACCCACGCCCAGCTCGACACCCTGACCTCCCGGCGGCTGCGTGCCGAACTGCTGGACTCCAGGGCCGTGCTGGAGGACACCCTCGGCCATGCCGTCCCCCATCTCGCCTACCCGCACGGCTACAACAGCCCACGGGTGCGCGCGGCGGCCGCCCGGGCCGGCTACGAGACGGCGGCCGCGGTGCGGCACGCGCTGAGCTCGGAGCGCGACGAGCGCTACCGCATCGCCCGTCTGATCGTCCGCCGCGGCCACACCGTCGCCGACGTCGAGGCCTGGCTGGCGGGGTGCGGAGCGCGGATC
>NZ_NEUB01000370.1 GCF_002910825.1 Streptomyces sp. SM1
ATCACCGGCTGGCGCGGCCAGGGGGCCATCAATCTCCCCGGCCGGGTCGTCGCTCGCCGGCAGGGTGGCAGACTGGTGATTCGGCAGGGCTGATTCCGGACCCCACCGACCCCTGCGAGTCGCCGGGCGGACCGGACCGGCCGGTGGGACGACCGAAAGTGATGCGGGTGGACGCGAAAGACATGGGTGCCGACCTCGAGAAGGTGCTCATCACCAAGGAAGAGATCGACGCCAAGCTGGTGGAGCTGGCCGCGAAGATCGACGCGGAGTACGCGGGCAAGGACGTACTGATCGTCGGTGTGCTCAAGGGCGCGGTGATGGTGATGGCCGACCTCGCGCGGGCGCTGTCCACCCCGGTCACGATGGACTGGATGGCCGTGTCGTCGTACGGGGCGGGCACCCAGTCCTCCGGTGTGGTGCGGATCCTCAAGGACCTCGACACCGACATCAAGGGGCGGCACGTCCTGATCGTCGAGGACATCATCGACTCCGGACTGACCCTGTCCTGGCTGATCTCCAACCTCGGCTCGCGCGAGCCCGCATCCCTCAAGGTGTGCACGCTGCTGCGCAAGCCCGAGGCCGCCAAGGTCGCCATCGACGTGGAATGGGTCGGCTTCGACATCCCCAACGAGTTCGTCGTCGGGTACGGCCTCGACTACGCCGAGAAGTACCGGAACCTCCCGTTCGTGGGTACGCTCGCCCCTCACGTCTACGGCGGCTGAACGCCCGGGCCCGGCCCGCCGTCCGGTGATCGGGAACCCCGGCGGGCTCCGCGGCGTTGGAGCATGCGTGGACGCGAATGCCGGCTGTCCCCCGCAGCTTCGGGGGACCATGCTGGGGTACCGTCCGAAGAACAGTCTTTACCAAACTCACTATGGCAGGAGGGACGGGGCGGCACCGCTCCGTATGGATGGACGTGAAGCGATACTTCCGTGGGCCGGTCATGTGGATCGTGCTGGCCGTCCTTGCCGTGGTCGTGTTGATGCAGGTCGTCGGCTCGTCCGGCGGCTACAAGACAGTGGACACCGGCCAGGTCGTCCAGGCGATCAATGAGAACAAGGTCGAGTCGGCCAAGCTGACCACCGGCGACGAGCAGATCATCAAGGTCGAGCTCAAGGACGGCCAGAAGGTCGAGGACAGCTCGAAGATCCAGGCGAGCTACATCGGCGACCAGGGCGTCACTATCGCCAATACGCTGCAGGACAAGTTCCAGAACGAGCAGATCCCGGACGGCTACACGGTCTCGCCGTCGAAGCAGAACCCGTTCGTGAGTATTCTGCTGTCGCTTCTGCCGTTCGTCCTCATCATCGTGGTCTTCCTGTTCCTGATGAATCAGATGCAGGGCGGCGGCTCCCGCGTCATGCAGTTCGGCAAGTCCAAGGCGAAGCTCATCACCAAGGACACTCCGAAGACGACGTTCTCCGACGTCGCGGGATCCGAGGAGGCCGTCGAGGAACTCCACGAGATCAAGGAGTTCCTGCAGGAGCCGGCGAAGTTCCAGGCCGTCGGCGCCAAGATCCCCAAGGGTGTGCTGCTGTACGGCCCGCCCGGTACCGGCAAGACCCTGCTCGCGCGTGCCGTCGCGGGTGAGGCGGGCGTGCCGTTCTACTCGATCTCCGGTTCCGACTTCGTCGAGATGTTCGTCGGTGTCGGTGCCTCCCGGGTCCGTGACCTGTTCGAGCAGGCCAAGGCCAACGCTCCGGCGATCGTCTTCGTCGACGAGATCGACGCGGTCGGCCGCCACCGCGGCGCCGGCCTCGGCGGTGGTCACGACGAGCGCGAGCAGACCCTGAACCAGCTCCTCGTCGAGATGGACGGCTTCGACGTCAAGGGCGGCGTGATCCTCATCGCCGCGACGAACCGGCCCGACATCCTCGACCCGGCCCTTCTGCGCCCCGGCCGCTTCGACCGCCAGATCGCGGTCGACCGCCCGGACATGCAGGGCCGGCTGGAGATCCTCAAGGTGCACCAGAAGGGCAAGCCGGTCGCCCCGGACGTCGACCTCTCGGCCGTCGCCCGCCGCACCCCCGGCATGACCGGTGCCGACCTGGCCAACGTGCTGAACGAGGCCGCGCTGCTGACCGCGCGCAGCGATCAGAAGCTGATCGACAACCACATGCTGGACGAGGCGATCGACCGTGTGGTGGCGGGCCCGCAGAAGCGGACCCGGATCATGTCGGACAAGGAGAAGAAGATCACCGCGTACCACGAGGGCGGTCACGCCCTGGTCGCGGCGGCCTCACCGAACTCCGATCCGGTCCACAAGATCACCATCCTGTCCAGAGGCCGGGCCCTGGGTTACACCATGGTCCTGCCCGACGAGGACAAGTACTCCACCACGCGCAACGAGATGCTGGACCAGCTGGCCTACATGCTGGGCGGCCGCGCGGCGGAGGAGCTCGTCTTCCACGACCCGACCACCGGTGCGGCCAACGACATCGAGAAGGCCACGGGTCTGGCCCGCGCGATGGTCACGCAGTACGGCATGACCGAGCGGCTCGGCGCGATCAAGTTCGGCGGTGACAACACCGAGCCGTTCCTCGGCCGTGAGATGGCTCACCAGCGGGACTACTCGGAAGAGGTCGCCGCGCTGGTCGACGAAGAGGTCAAGAAGCTCATCGAGACCGCGCACAACGAGGCGTGGGAGATCCTGGTCGAGAACCGCGACGTCCTCGACAACCTGGTCCTGGCCCTCCTGGAGCGGGAGACGCTGGGCAAGGAGGAGATCGCCGAGGTCTTCGCGCAGATCATCAGGCGCCCGCCCCGGCCCGCCTGGACCGGCTCCTCGCACCGTACGCCGTCGACCCGTCCGCCGGTCCTCTCCCCCAAGGAGCTGGCCCTGACGAACGGCGCGAACGGCGCCACGCCGGCCATCACCACCGTCAAGAGCACCGCGGCGGAGCCCGCCCCGGCGCCCGAGCGGACCCCGGAGGAACGCCCCGAGAGCTGACACACGGCTCACGGAGCCCCCACCGGGCCCGGAATGGATGCCGCGCCCCCCTGGTTCTAGCCTGGGGGGCGCGGCATTGTGCGTGACCCGCAGTTGAGGCGCGTGCCCCTCACGCGCGAAGGCACAGGAACGAGGCACTCCATGACCGACCCCGTGACGCTGGACGGCATAGCCCCCATCGGCGAGTTCGATGAGCAGCGGGCCAAGAACGCCGTACGCGAGCTGCTGATCGCGGTCGGCGAGGACCCGGACCGGGAGGGCCTGCTGGAGACGCCGGCGCGGGTGGCACGGGCGTACCGGGAGATCTTCGCGGGGTTGTGGCAGAAGCCGGAGGACGTGCTGACCACGACGTTCGACATCGGTCACGACGAGATGGTGCTCGTGAAGGACATCGAGGTGTACTCGACCTGTGAGCATCATCTGGTGCCGTTCCGGGGCGTGGCTCACGTGGGGTACATCCCGGCATCCAGCGGAAAGATCACGGGACTGTCCAAGCTGGCCCGGCTCGTGGACGTCTACGCCCGGCGACCGCAGGTGCAGGAGCGGCTGACCACGCAGATCGCGGACTCCCTGATGGAGATCCTGGAACCCCGCGGGGTGATCGTCGTGCTGGAGTGCGAGCACATGTGCATGTCGATGCGGGGCATCCGCAAGCCCGGCGCGAAGACGCTCACGTCGGCCGTGCGCGGTCAGCTGCGGGACGCGACGACGCGGAACGAGGCGATGAGCCTCATCATGGCGCGCTGACGCGGGCCGCACACCGTGGGCGCCGCGGGGCTGCGGGCCTCGTGGGCGCTCCCGCCCGTGCGGGGTGACCTCCTGCCGCACGGGCCGGGCCAGGAGGCTGCGGGCACCACGCAGGTGCGTGACC